>NZ_JBTWMV010000024.1:0-133046 GCF_054850255.1 Streptomyces sp. 7R007
GATCCCCTCGCCCGCCGCCGGTGTCCTCGCCTCCATCAAGGTCGCCGAGGACGAGACCGTTGAGGTCGGCGCCGAGCTGGCCGTCATCGACGACGGCACGGGCGCGCCCGCCGCCCCCGCCCCGGCCGCCGAGCCCGCGCCCGAGCCCGCCGCGGCTCCGGAGCCGGCCGCTGCCGCCCCCTCCACCGAGCAGGCCGCGCCCGCCCCGGCGCCCACCGCCGAGGCCGCGTCCGGCGGCGGTTCCGCCGAGGGCACGGACGTCGTCCTGCCCGCGCTCGGCGAGTCCGTCACCGAGGGCACCGTCACCCGCTGGCTGAAGTCGGTCGGCGACTCCGTCGAGGCCGACGAGCCGCTGCTGGAGGTGTCGACCGACAAGGTGGACACCGAGATCCCGGCGCCCGCCTCCGGTGTGCTGCTGGAGATCGTCGTCGGCGAGGACGAGACGGCCGAGGTCGGCGCCAAGCTCGCCGTCATCGGCGCCCCGGGTGCCGCTCCCGCGGCCGCCCCGGCCCCCGCCGCCCCGGCTCCGGCGCCCGCCGCCGAGGCCCCGGCCGCTCCGGCCCCGGCTCCGGCCGCCCCCGCGGCTCCGGCGCCCGCTCCGGCCGCCCCGGCCCCGCAGGCCCCGACGGCTCCGGCCCCGCAGCAGGTCACCACGCCGGCCCCCGAGCCGGTCCCGGCCGCTCCGGCGCCCGCCCCGGCTCCGGTCACCCCGGCCCCGGCCGCGACCGCCGGTGACGACGGCGCCTACGTCACCCCGCTGGTGCGCAAGCTCGCCGCCGAGAACGGTGTCGACCTGGCCACCGTCAAGGGCACCGGCGTCGGCGGCCGCATCCGCAAGCAGGACGTCATGGCCGCCGCCGAGGCCGCCAAGGCCGCCGCCGCTGCCCCGGCCCCCGCCGCTGCCGCCCCGGCCGCCAGGAAGGCGCCCACCCTGGAGGCCTCCCCCCTCCGCGGCCAGACCGTCAAGATGCCGCGCATCCGCAAGGTCATCGGCGACAACATGGTCAAGGCGCTGCACGAGCAGGCGCAGCTGTCCTCGGTCGTCGAGGTCGACGTCACCCGCCTGATGAAGCTGCGCGCCCGGGCCAAGGACGCGTTCGCGGCCCGCGAGGGCGTCAAGCTCTCCCCGATGCCGTTCTTCGTGAAGGCGGCGGCCCAGGCGCTGAAGGCCCACCCGGTCATCAACGCCAAGATCAACGAGGCCGAGGGCACGATCACCTACTTCGACACCGAGAACATCGGTATCGCGGTGGACTCCGAGAAGGGCCTGATGACCCCGGTCATCAAGCACGCGGGCGACCTGAACATCGCCGGCATCGCGAAGGCCACGGCAGAGCTGGCCGGCAAGGTCCGCGCCAACAAGATCACCCCGGACGAGCTGTCCGGCGCGACCTTCACCATCTCCAACACCGGTTCGCGCGGCGCGCTCTTCGACACGATCATCGTGCCGCCGGGCCAGGTCGCGATCCTCGGCATCGGTGCCACGGTCAAGCGCCCGGCGGTCATCGAGACCGAGGAGGGCACGGTCATCGGCGTCCGCGACATGACCTACCTGACCCTCTCCTACGACCACCGTCTGGTGGACGGCGCCGACGCGGCCCGTTACCTGACCGCGGTCAAGGCGATCCTGGAGGCCGGCGAGTTCGAGGTCGAGCTCGGCCTGTAAGGCGCGGCCCTTCTGCCGACCCGCCCCCGCCCGGTGCTTTCCGGGCGGGGGCGTCGTCGTGTCTAGCGGGGGGTCAGCGTGTGGTCGCTCCAGGCCCACAGCGTCTCCACCCACACGTTCGGGATGCCGAGGTGGGGCGCGTAGGTGAGGTGCCGGGTGCGGTAGGCGTGCAGGACGTCGTAGGTGGCGTCGAGGCAGTCCCGGGAGGTCGGCTCGCCGGTCGCGGGGTCGACGCCGACGAGGAAGCCGCGGCTCTCGACGGTGCGGATCATCGCCCGTGCGCTGCCGACGTCACTGGTGGAGGACGCGACACAGCGGTACCGGCTGTAGGGATGAGTCGACTTGCCCGGGTAGTGCGCGTCCCGGGACATCTCGCTGAGCATGCGGTCGTACGTCCCCTGCGCGTGCCAGGCGCCGATGGAGCCGCCGGGCGGGGTGTAGAGCTTGTTGCTGGGGTTCTCCACGGCGCCGTAGACCCACTGGTCCGTGCCGGTGACGCGGAAGCCCCAGCCGACGTGGCCGAACTTCTGCGCGCCGTCCGGCTTGACGAAGACGCAGGCGCCGCCGGTCGCGCCGTGGGCCGCGCCGCCCTGGGCGGGTGCGGCCATGCCGGTGAGCGCCGTGGCGCTGTGGCTCGGCGTCCGTGTCGTGGGCTCGGTCGCCGCCGTCGGTGTCGACCGGCAGCCCGTGAGGCCGACGAGTGTGCCGGCGAGCGCCGCCGCCGCGAGCGCCCAGCGAAGCCTGCCGCGCTGTCCCCCGATGTCCATGCCATCCCCCAGTCGTTCCCGGGGCGCCCCGGAACAGGCACCCCTGCCGACCGCGACGGCCCGGGCGGCCTGGGGGTTCTCGCCGTGACACGGCGGTGACGACTCCGCGGTCCGTCCGGTACGGGTCTTTACAGGCACCCTGAGGCTGTGAGCGTGTAAGTCTCGTCTCACCTGCGCGAAAGCGCCCCCGTGCGCCCCTCCCGGGAGCGCCGGCGGCCTTATTGTCTAAGCGTCAAAGCCCCCGGGGGCCGCAGGGCCCCTCGCTACGAGGAGCCCTCATGACCGCGCCCGTCGTCCACTCGCTGCGCGAGCAGATCCGCGAGCACATCCTGGAGGGGATCATCAGCGGGCGCTGGCAGCCGGGTGAGCGGATCGTGGAGCGCCGGATCGCCACCGAGCTGGAGGTCAGCCAGACGCCGGTGCGGGAGGCGCTGCGCGAGCTGGAGTCGCTGCGGCTGATCGAGTCGGCGCCGAACAAGGGCGTACGGGTGCGGAACCTGACGGCGGCCGACCTGGAGGAGAGCTATCCGGTGCGGGCCGGCCTGGAGGCGATCGCCGCCGAGCTGGCGGCCGAGCGGCTGGCGCAGGACTGCTCGGCGCTGGAACCGCACGTGGCCGCCCTGTACGAGGCCGACCGGGCGGCGGACGGCACGGGCCAGGTGCGGCACACGGTGGCCTTCCACCGGGAGCTGGTGCGGGCCGCGGGCAACTCCGTGCTGCTGCACACCTGGGAGGGGCTGGGCATCGAGGTGTTCACCGCGCTGTCCATCCGCTGGCTGGGGACGGTGCAGCAGTCGTACGCCGAGGAGCACGAGGAGCTCGTCCAGGCGTTCCGCCGGCGTGACCCGAGGATCGCGGAGCTGGTGAAGGCGCACGTGCTGGGCTGCGCGCCGCGCGCCTGACACAGCCGAGCATTCCTGCGCTCACCTGCGGAAATCTCTCTGAAAACCCCTCCCCGACGCGGCACCGGGTGCCACTTTCCCGGGCACCCCATGCCGACTTTCTCGGAATCGAGAAGTTTTGGCCCTCAACCCTTTGATCGATCATCGATCAGAGAGTTACAGTCGCCGACGGACCTCCACCCAGGTCCCAGCCCTGTCCTGCCAAAGACCTAGGGCACCCCCGAACCCTTGCCGATGAGGGAACCCCCTTCGACTGAGGAAGGCGGCGACATGACCGACCCCAACGCCATCCAGCCGAGCGAGCTCGACCAGCTCCCGGACCGCGACCCCGAGGAGACCGCCGAGTGGCGGGCCTCCCTGGACGCCGTCGCCAGGGAAGCCGGGCCGCACCGCGCCGCGTACCTGATGCGCCGCACGCTGGAGCGCGCCGAGGCGGGCGGCATCGCGCTGCCGAAGCTCCTCGAGACCGACTACGTCAACACCATCCCCACCTCCGCCGAGCCGGCCGTGCCCGGCGACGAGGAGATGGAGCGCCGGATCACCGCCTGGAACCGCTGGAACGCGGCCGCGATGGTGACCCGGGGCAGCAAACACGGCGTCGGCGGCCACATCGCCACCTTCGCCTCGGCCGCCTGGCTGTACGAGACCGGCTTCAACCACTTCTTCAAGGGCAAGGAGGCCGACGGGTCGGGCGACCAGCTCTACATCCAGGGCCACGCCTCCCCCGGCATCTACGCCCGCGCCTTCCTCGACGGCCGGCTCACCGAGCAGCACCTGGACAACTTCCGCCAGGAGGCGGGCGGCAACGGCCTGCCGTCCTACCCGCACCCGCGCCGGCTGCCCTGGCTGTGGGAGTTCCCGACGGTGAGCATGGGCCTCGGCCCGCTGTCCGCCATCTACCAGGCGCGCTTCAACCGCTATCTGACCGCGCGCGGCATCAAGGACGTCTCGTCCTCGCACGTGTGGGCCTTCCTCGGCGACGGCGAGATGGACGAGCCCGAGTCCACGGCGGCGCTCGCGCTGGCCTCCCGCGAGGGCCTGGACAACCTGACCTTCGTCATCAACTGCAACCTGCAGCGCCTCGACGGCCCGGTGCGCGCCAACTTCAAGATCGTGCAGGAGCTGGAGGCCCAGTTCCGCGGCGCCGGCTGGAACGTGATCAAGACGCTGTGGGGCACGGCCTGGGACGAGCTGTTCCGGCTCGACACCACCGGCGCGCTGGTCCGCCGGCTGCGCGAGGTGCCGGACGCCCAGGTGCAGACGTACCAGACGCGGGACGCGGCCTACATCCGCCAGGACTTCTTCGGCGCCGACCCGGCGCTCGCCGAGATGGCGAAGCTGCTGAGCGACGACAAGATCCTGGAGTGCTTCCACCTCTCGCGCGGCGGTCACGAGGCCCGCAAGGTGTACGCGGCCTACAAGGCGGCGCTCGACCACAAGGGCGCGCCGACGGTCATCCTCGCCCAGACCGTCAAGGGCTTCACCCTCGGCGAGGGCTTCGCGTCGAAGAACGCCAACCACCAGATGAAGAAGCTGACGGTGGACGAGTTCAAGGCGATGCGGGACCTGCTCGAACTGCCCATCAAGGACAGCGAGTTCGTCGACGGCGTGGTCCCCTACCGCCACCCCGGCGCCGACTCCCCCGAGGTGCGCTACCTCCAGGAGCGCCGCGCGGCCCTCGGCGGCCCGGCCCCGGCCCGCCGCGTCCACCCGGTGGCCCCGCTGCCGGCCCCCGCGGAGAAGGTGTTCGCGTCCTTCGACAAGGGCTCCGGCTCGCAGAACGTGGCCACCACCATGGCCTTCGTCCGCCTCGTCAAGGACCTGGTCCGCGACAAGGAGACGGGCAGGCGCTGGGTGCCGATCGTCCCGGACGAGGCGCGCACCTTCGGCATGGAGTCGCTCTTCCCGTCCCTCGGGATCTACTCCCCCAAGGGCCAGACGTACGAGCCGGTCGACCGCGACCAGCTGATGTACTACAAGGAGGCCACGAACGGCCAGATCCTCAACGAGGGGATCACCGAGGCCGGTTCGATGGCCGACTTCATCGCCGCTTCGACGTCGTACGCGACGCACGGCGAGGCGATGATCCCGTTCTACATCTTCTACTCGATGTTCGGCTGGCAGCGCACGGCCGACCAGATGTGGCAGCTCGGCGACCAGCTCGGCCGCGGCTTCCTGGTCGGCGCCACGGCCGGCCGCACCACCCTGACGGGCGAGGGCCTGCAGCACGCCGACGGCCACTCCCCCGTCATCGCGGCCACCAACCCGGCGGCGCTGTCGTACGACCCCGCGTTCGCCTACGAGATCGCGGTGATCGTCCGCGAGGGTCTGCGCCGGATGTACGGCGAGGCCAAGCCGGGCGAGGACCAGAACGTCTTCTACTACCTGACGGTCTACAACGAGCCGCTGCCGCAGCCCGCCAAGCCGCAGGGCCTCGGCATCGACGAGGGCATCGTCAAGGGCCTGTACCGCTTCAACACGGCGGAGTCGGCGGGCGTGACCGTCCCGGCGGGCGCCCCGCGCATCCAGCTGCTGGGCTCCGGCACGGCGATCCACTGGGCGCTCAAGGCGCAGCGGCTGCTCGCCGAGGAGTGGGGCGTGGCGGCCGACGTCTGGTCGGCGACGTCCTGGACCGAGCTGCGCCGTGACGCGCTGGAGGCCGACGCGGCCCTGCTGCGCGGCGAGGAGCGCGTCCCGTACGTCCGCCAGGCGCTGCAGGGCGCGGAGGGCCCGGTGCTGGCGGTCTCCGACTACATGCGGCAGGTCCCCGACCAGATCGCGCAGTGGGTCGAGCAGGACTGGTCCTCGCTCGGCGCCGACGGCTTCGGCCTCTCCGACACCCGTGAGGCGGCCCGCCGCCACTTCGGCGTCGACGCGGAGTCCGTCGTCGCCGCCGCGCTGGCCCAGCTCGCCAGGCGCGGCGAGGTGAAGGCGACGGCCGTGAAGGAAGCGCGCGCGAAGTACGGCCTGTAAGAGGCGTGCGACGAGGCCCCCGCCACCCGGCGGGGGCCTCGTCGCATGATGACCGTATGCGCGCCGCCCGCCTCATCAAGATGGTGCTCCTGCTGCAGTCCCGGTCCGTCATGACCGCCGCCGAACTGGCCCGGGAGCTGGAGGTGTCGGAGCGGACCGTCACCCGGGACGCGCAGGCGCTGTCGGAGGCGGGCGTGCCGGTGTACGCGGACCGGGGGCGGGCCGGCGGATACCGGCTGGTCGGCGGGTACCGCACGCGGCTGACCGGGCTGGCGCGCGGTGAGGCCGAGGCGCTGTTCCTGAGCGGGGTGCCGGGGGCGCTCAGGGAGATGGGGCTGGAGGACGCCGCCTCGGCGGCCCGGCTGAAGGTGTCCGCGGCGCTGCTGCCGGCCCTGCGGGACGCCCCGGAGAGCGCCGCCCGGCGGTTCCACCTGGACGCGCCCGCCTGGTTCACGGAGCCGGAGACACCCGCGCTGCTGCCCGTGATCGCCGAAGCGGTGTGGGCGGACCGCCGGGTCGGCGCCCGCTACCGGCGCGGGGACGGCGAGGTGGAGCGCGTCCTGGAGCCGTACGGGCTCGTGCTGAAGGCCGGCGTCTGGTACCTGTGCGCCCGGGTGGGCGGCGACGGCGCCTTCCGCACCTACCGCATCGACCGGTTCGCCGCCGTCGACGCCCTCGACGAGCGGTTCGACCGCGACCCGGACTTCGACCTGTCCGCCCACTGGGCCGAGCAGGCCGAGCGGTTCGCGCGGTCGATCCTGCGCGCCGAGGTCGTCGTACGGCTGTCGCCGGACGGTGCGCGCAGGCTGCCGTACGTCGTCGACCCCGCCGCCGCACGGGAGGCGCTGGCGGGCGCGGGCGACCCGGACGCGGACGGCCGGGTGACCGTGACCCTGCCGGTGGAGT
This sequence comes from Streptomyces sp. 7R007, assembly GCF_054850255.1. NCBI lineage: Bacteria > Bacillati > Actinomycetota > Actinomycetes > Kitasatosporales > Streptomycetaceae > Streptomyces > Streptomyces sp. 7R007. The sequence continues at coordinate 7,215 of NZ_JBTWMV010000024.1, forward strand.
CGGAGGAGGTCGCCCACGGGCAGCTCACGGCGCTGGGCCCGGAGGCCGAGGTGCTCGCGCCCGAGGAGCTGCGGGCGCGTTTCGCGGCGGACGCGGCCCGGCTCGCGCGCCTGTACGGCACATAACAATCCACCGCACTCCACGTGCGCCCCACTCCCGCAGGCCCGATGCTGGACCCGTGATGGACGAGACGGAGTTCTGGGAGCTGGTGGACGCCACCCGCGAGGCCGCCGAGGGCGACCCCGAGGAGCAGGCCGACCTGCTCGTGGACCGGCTGCTGCAGCTGGACCCGGACATGGTCCTGGACTTCGCCCGTCACTTCGAGGCCCGCTACAACCGGGCGTACACCTGGGAGCTGTGGGGCGCCGCCTGGGTCCTGCTGGACGGCGCGAGCGACGACGCCTTCGACTTCTTCCGCTGCTGGCTGATCGGCCAGGGCCGCGAGGTGTACGAGGGCGCGGTGCACGACCCCGACTCGCTCGCCGACCTGCTGGACGACTTCGACGAGGAGATCGACGGCGACGGGGAGGAGCTCGGCTACGCCGCGGACGAGGCGTACGAACAGCTCACCGGCACGGTCGCCCCCGACCTGGGCATCCCACCGGCGCCACCCGAACCCCTGGGCACCGCCCTCGACTTCGAGAACGAGCGCGCCCTCGCGGAACGCTATCCGAAGCTGTGGGAGCGGTTCCGGGACTGAACGCCGGGGGCGTCAGGCGGCCGTGGTGCGGCGGCGGGCCTGGTCCGACGGGATGTAGGCCAGGGGCTGGTCGGCCTTTGCCGTGTGGTGCATGGGGGCCGCGTTGGCCTGGTCGAGGGCGGACGCGGTGACCGCGGCCGGGCCCAGGACGACGGCCACGGCGGCGCACAGGGCCGTCCAGGGGCCGCGCGCGGCCTTGGTCCAGCCGCTGGTGCGGGCCGGGGCCCGGGTGTGACTGCTGTTCATTTCTTCCCCACCTCCAGTCAGTGCGTGTGCATGACGATAGGGAGCCGGTCTCGGGAAGACCGGTGAGGCGGCTGGGAGAAACCTGTGAACCGGGCGGCCTTGCCCCCTCCCGTGAACCCAGGCTTACGGTGGCCGCCCGAACAGGAGCACCCTGCCCATGACCAGCCCGTATGTGCGTGAGATCCAGCGCGAGGAGCATCTCGCCCACCTGCGGCTGCACCCCGACGCGAGCCATCTGCAGATCCCCGAGTGGGCCGACGTGAAGCCGGACTGGCTCGCGGAGAGCGTCGGCTGGTTCGACGGCGAGACACTGCTGGCCACCGCGCTCGTGCTCTGCCGCCCGCTGCCCGGCACCCGGCGCTTCCTCGCCTACCTCCCCGACGGTCCCGCCATCGACTGGCGCACCCCGCGCCCGGAGCGCTGGCTGGACCCGCTCGTCGCCCACCTGGCCGGCCGCGGCGCGTTCTCGGTCCGCATCGGGCCGCCCGTCGTCGTGCGGTGCTGGGATCCGGCCACCGTCACGGCGGGCATCGCCGACCCCGGCGTACGGCATCTGCGGGAGCTGCCCGCCGCCGACATCGACGGATTCGCCCTGGACGCCGCCGAGCGGCTGGAGCGGCTCGGCTGGCGGCGCTGCGCCGAGGGCGACGGCTTCGGCCTGGGCCAGCCGCGCTACGGCTGCCAGATCCCGCTGGCCGGGCGCACGCCGGACGCGTTGCGCGCCGCCCTCGCCCCGCACTGGGCGCAGGCCCTGCGCACGGCCGACGCGGCGGGCGTCCGGGTCGCCTGGGGCACCGGCGCCGATCTGCCGGAGTTTTACCGCCTGTACACCGCGACCGCCGCCCACGACGGCTTCAGGGCCCGCCCGCTGGAGTACTTCCAGCGCATGTGGAAGGCGCTGAACGCGGAGGACGACGACCGGCTGCGGCTGTATCTCGCCGAGTACGAGGGCGAGGTCCTCTCCGCCGCCTTCATGATCAACGTGGGGTCCCGCAGCTGGCACTCCTACCCCGCCTCCGGCCGCCGGGGACGCGAACTGCGGCCCAGCAGCGCCCTGTTGTGGCGGATGCTGTACGACGCCCGGACCTCCGGCGCCGAGACCTACGACCTGCGCTCCATCACCCCCGCCCTGACCGGGGGCCGGCTGCTGGGCCGCCTCCGCTTCAAGACGGGGGCGGGCGGCATGGCGGTGGAGTACCTCGGGGAGTGGGAGCGCCCGGTGGGCGCGCAGGGCAGGGTGCTGCAGCGGGCGGTGCGGGCCTGTCTGGAGCGCAGGTAGGCGCGGAGCGGTCACCGGCCCTGGAGGCGGGCCGCCCGTTGCCGGATCTCCGGGAGGCGGGCGGTGAGGGAGGCGCCGGGGCAGCTGGTCATGTAGCCGTCGCTGTGGGCGGCGAGGGCCGGGAGGGTGGCGGTGGTGCCGGCCGGAAAGCGGCTGAGGCTGTTGCTGGAGACCAGGCGGGCCGTGCCGCGCGGGTCGACGCCGGCCAGGCCCAGCTTCCAGGCGGCCAGCGCGGCGATGGCGTCCAGCATGGCGCGCGGGACCGGGACCCCGGCGGTGAAGGTGCCGATCGCGGCGATGCCGGCGGTGCGGTGGTTGAACCCCTGGGTGTGGGCGCCGGTGACGGGCCGGTCGACGCCGCCCGCACGGCCCTCGTAGATGGTGCCGCACCGGTCGACGAGGAAGTTGTAGCCGATGTCGTCCCACTGCCGGGCGCCGGTCTGGCCGGCGGCGAGGTAGCGGATGACGCGGGGAGTGTCGGCGCAGTCGTAGTCGTTGGGCGAGTCGGTGTGGTGGACGAAGACGGCGACGACCCGGTCGTCGTAGTGCGGGGGCGGCGGGGTGCGGGCGGCGGTGTCCGCCGCGCCGCCGGCCTCCGCCCAGACGGACCGCGGCACGATCGCCGGCCGCGCGGCGCGGTGCGCGGCGGCGGCGGCGCGGACCGTGGGTGGCCGGGCCGGGCCGGCCGCGGCCTGCCGTTCGACGCCGCCCGCGCACAGCGCCAGCGCGAGCACGGCGGCCAGGCCCGGCAGGCAGGCGAGCAGCGGCACCGCGCGGGCGGGTATCCGGACCCGGCGCCGCCGTCGTATCCCCCGGCGTCTTCGGACACGCATGGTCCCACTGTCCGTCCGATCCCGTCCGCCCGCGATGTGTGCTGTGCCACCCGGTGGAACCATCGTCCCGGTCCGGGTCGTTTCTCCAAGTGCACGGACATGCACGCGCGCGTGGCGGTTTCCGATCGTCACGCGCGCGTGACTGATCACTGGGCCCGTCCCAGCCGTACTAGGGGGTCAGAGAGAGAGGCGGCTTCGTGGACCTGCTCGACATCCTGTTGCTGCTGGTGGTCGCGGCCTACGCGGCATCCGGCTACCGGCGCGGACTGGTCGCCGGATGTGTGGCGCTCGCCGGGTTCGTGGGCGGTGCGGTCGTCGGGGTGTGGGTGCTGCCGTGGGTGATGGACATGGTGACGCCGCAGACGACCGGGGCGACGGTGGCCGCGGTGCTGACGGTGCTGGTCCCGGCGGTGGCGGGGCACGAGCTGGCGGGGCGCCTGGCGCTCCGGCTGCGGCGCGAGCTGGACCGGGGGCCGCTGCGGGTGGCGGACGGGGTCGGCGGGGCCGTGGCCAACTCGGCGGCGGTGCTGATCGTGGCGTGGGTGGCCGCGAGTGTGCTGGGCGCCTCCTCCTCGCCGCTGGTGACGACGGCGATCCGGGACTCGGCGCTGCTCGGCGCGGTCCAGGACGCCATGCCCGACACCACGCCGGCCTGGTTCTCCCGGGCCACCTCCGCGCTCACCCAGGCGGGCTTCCCGCAGGTCTTCAACCCCTTCGAGAACGAGTCGACGGCCGAGGTCGCCAAGCCCACCGGCGACAGCGTCACGGCGCGCGCGACGAACGCGGCCAAGTCGAGCACGGTCAAGATCGAGGGCGTCTCGGGCGACCAGGGGCGCGAGGGCAGCGGGTTCGTGTACGCGCGGGAGCACGTGATGACCAACGCGCACGTGGTCGCCGGCATCGACGACCCGAGCGTGCGGATCGGCGGGGTCGGGCGGTCGTACCAGGCGCGTGTGGTGCTCTTCGACCCGGACCGGGACGTCGCCGTGCTCTACGTGCCCGGTCTGGACGCCCCCGTGCTCCGCTTCGACGACAGCGCCGCGCGCGGCGACTCGGCGGTGGTGGCGGGTTATCCGCAGGACGGCGACCTGAACCTGCAGGCGGCCACGGTCGCCGGCCGGGTGCGGGCGACCGGCCAGAACATCTACAGCGACGCCACCGTCACCCGGGAGATCTACTCGATCCGCTCCACCGTGCGCCCCGGCAACTCCGGCGGACCGCTGCTGACCACCGACGGCCGGGTCTACGGCGTCGTCTTCGCCCGCTCCACCACGAACGACGAGACGGGTTACGTCCTGACGGCCGCCGAGGTCGCCGCCGACGCCCGGCGCGCGGCGGACGCGACGGGCGCGGTGGACACCGGCGAGCTGATCAGCTCCTGAGGCTCACAGGAAACAGCCCATGAGGACGTCGTCGACGTACGCGCCCTCCAGCAGGAACTCCTCCGGCAGGACCCCCTCCACCGCGAAGCCCTCCGCCTCGTAGAGCTTGCGGGCCGGCACGTTGTGCCCGAGCACCCGCAGCGTCAGCCGGCGCGCCCCCTGCCGGCGGGCCTCCTCCCGTACGGCCCGCAGCAGCGCCCGCCCGACGCCGGCGCCCCGCGCCTCCTCGGCGACCAGGAGCCCCTGGATCTGGCGCACGTGGGCGTTGCAGGCGAGCGGGGTCGGGTAGCCGAGCCTGACGTAGCCGACGACCTCGCCGTCCAGCTCGGCGACGAGGTGGTCGCGCGGCCCGAACCGCTCGTTGTAGAAGGGCTCGTAGGGCGGTTGCGGGCGCGGCTGGACGGAGTGCAGCGGCGACCAGGCGACACGGTCGAGGCGGCCCAGCGCGTCCTCGTCGTCGAGGGTGGCGTGGCGTATGTACGGAACGGACATGGCGGCCAGCCTAGGACGCGCCGTGTCCACACCGGATCTTTATCCCCGCACCGGGCAGGATGGGATTATGGAAAGTTCAAGAATCTTGGTGGCCGGCGCGTCCGGACTGATCGGCACGGCTCTGGTGCGTTCCCTGCGGGCCGACGGGCACACGGTGGTCCGCCTGGTCCGCCGCGCTCCCGAAAGCGCCGACGAGGTCCGCTGGGACCCCGAGCGGCGGCACGTGGACGCGGCCGGGCTCGCCGGGTGCGACGCCGTGGTCAACCTGGCGGGCGCCGGGGTGGGCGACCGGCGCTGGTCGGAGGCGTACAAGACGAGGATCCGGAACAGCCGGGTACACGGCACCGCCGCGCTGGCCGAGGCGATCGCCGCGCTCGATGACAAGCCGCGGGTGTTCGTGAACGGCAGCGCGATCGGCTACTACGGCGAGACCGGCGACCGCGCGGTGGACGAGGGCGCGCCGGCCGGGCGCGGGTTCCTGCCGGAGCTGTGCGTGGAGTGGGAGGGCGCGGCGGCGCCGGCCCGGGAGGCGGGCGTGCGGACGGTGTTCGCGCGCACCGGGCTGGTCGTAGGCCGTGAGGGCGGCGCCTGGGGACGGCTGTTCCCGCTGTTCAAGGCGGGGCTGGGCGGGCGGATGGGCGACGGGCGGCAGTACTGGTCGTACATCTCGCTGGCCGACGAGGTGGCCGCGATCCGGCATCTGATCGACACCGACGGCCTGTCCGGACCGTTCAACCTCACCGCCCCCGAACCGCTGACCAACCGTGAGATCACCGCGGCCATGGGACGCGTGCTGCACCGGCCGACGCTGTTCGCGGTGCCGGCGCCGGTGCTGCGGACGGTGCTCGGCGAGATGTCCGGGGACGTGCTGGGCAGCGCCCGGGTGCTGCCGGCGCGGCTGCTGGAGTCGGGCTTCACGTTCCGCCACCCGGGCATCGAGGAGGCGATCCGGGCCGCCCTGTGACCGTATGCGACCGGTGTGCGACCGTGCCCTGTTCATGCGCGACTTCCCTTGACCGATCACAGCCCTAACCTCGACCCGAACTCGGGTATTTCCAGAGCCTGTCGGGGGCATGACGTCTCCACCGGCCGCGCAACCCTGAGGAGGGGCACGTGCTTGAGCCCGCGTACCAGGCGGACGTCGTCGTCGTGGGGGCCGGGGTCGCCGGCCTGTCGGCGGCACATCGGCTGACCAGCGCAGGAGTGACCACCGCGGTGCTGGAGGCCGCCCCGTACGCGGGCGGCCGCATGTCGACGGAGAAGGTCGACGGCTTCCGGCTCGACCGCATCGGCCAGTTGCTGACCATGCCGTTGGGCGCATATCCCGATCAACGGCTCAACCCCGGTCTGGACACCCTCGCGCTGCGTCCCTTCGCGCCGGGGGTGCTGCTGCACAGCGACGGGCGCCGGCACCGTGCGGGCGCGGTCGCCACCACGGGGGGCGCACGGGGCGCACTTCATGCCGTACGGGCCCTGGCGAGTGCGCCCGCCAGGAGCGCCCCGCGCACGAGTGCGCCCCTCGGCACCGGGCTCGACCAGGCCCGGCTGGGCGCGGCGCTGGCGCGGCTGGCCGCGATGCCGGTGCACCGGCTGCTGGCGCGGCCGGAGCTGCCGGCGGGCCGGGCCCTGGCGGCGCGCGGGGTGCCCGCCCGCACCGTCGACGGCTTCCTGCGTCCGCTGCTCGCCGCGCTGCTGTGCGACCCGGACCTGACGACGTCCAGCCGGTGTGCCGACCTCGCGCTGCGGGCGTTCGCGAGCGGGGGGCTGTGTCTGCCGGAGGGCGGCGCGGAGGCGCTGCCGGAGCTGCTGGCCCGGGCGCTGCCGCCGGGCACCCTGCACACCGGGGTGCGGGTGACCTCCGTGGCCACCAACTCCGTGACCACCGCCGAGCACGGGGTGCTGCGCTGCCGGGCCGTGCTGCTCGCGACGGACGCGCGGGCCGCGGCGGACCTGCTGCCGGGGCTCAGGGTGCCCGGCTTCCATCCGGTGACCGTGGTGCACCACACGACCGACGAGCCGCCGGCGACCGGCGCGGCGCTGCTGCTCGACGCGGACCGCGGCGGGCCGGTGGCGCACACGGCGGTCGTCAGCGCCGTCGACCCCTCCCGCGCCCCCGCCGGCCGCGCGCTGGTGTCGTCGGCCGTCCTGGGGCCGCCGCCGTCCGACCTGGACACCGCCGTGCGCATGCACCTGGCGCGGCTGTACGGCACCTCGACCGCCCGCTGGGAGACCCTCGCAGTGCACCACACCCGCGAGGCCGTCCCCGCGATGCGCGCACCGCACGACCTGCGCCGTCCGGTGCGCCTCCTCGCCGGCCTCTACGTCTGCGGCGACCACCGCGACACCAGCACGGTCCAGGGCGCCCTGCACTCGGCCCACCGGGCCGCCACGGCGATCCTGGCGGACCTGGGGGCGGCGGGCTCGATGCACCGGGCGGACCCGCCGGGCGCAGCGCTGCGGGAGGCCGCGTGAGCCGGGTCTCCGGCCGGTGGCGGGGTCAGGTCAGGGCCGCCACCTTCTCCCGGTAGCCGCGGACCGGGGCCGCGTCCTTGTACGGTTCCAGGCGGCGTTCGAAGTCGCGTACGTACTCGATCGCGCGGACCGAGCGCATCTCCGCCGCCTGCCCCGCCGCCTCGGCGCCGAGCTGGCAGGCCTGGTCCAGTTCGCCGAGGCCCAGACGGGCGGAGGCGAGGACGACGCGGCAGAACAGGCGGCTGCGGGCGTACGCGGGCGCGCGCAGCTGGAGGGAGCGTTCGGCGTGCTGGGCGGCCGCGCGGAACTGCTGGAGGTCGCGGTGGGCGTGCCCGAACTCGTCGGCCAGCTGCGCCTCGTCGAAGAACCGCGCCCAGAAGGGCACCTCGTCCCCGGAGCGGGACGCCTCCAGCGCGCGTTCGGCCCGCACCAGCGACGCCGTGCAGTTGCGCACCTCGCCGAGCACGCCGTGCCCGCGCGCCTCCGCCGCGTGCAGCAGCGCCTGCACCACCGGCGGGGCGTTCGTCCCGACCCCCTGCTGGGCCACGCGGGCCAGCTGGACGGCCTCCCGGCCGTGGCCGAGGTAGACCGCCTGGCGGCTCATGGTGACGAGGACGTAGGAGCCGTACGCCCGGTCCCCGGCCGCCTGGGCCAGCCGCAGCGACTGGACGAAGTAGCGCTGGGCCAGACCGTGCGCCGCGATGTCGTACGACGTCCAGCCCGCGAGCCTGGTCAGGTCGGCCGCGGCCGCGAACAGCCGGCGACCGGTCTGCTCGTCGTAGGTGCCGCGCAGCATCGGCTCGCACTCGTGCTCCAGGTAGCGCACGAGGGCCTGGCGGGCGTGTCCGCCGCCGTACATGTCGTCGAGGGTGCGGAACAGGTCGCCCACCGAGCGCAGCGCGCTGATGTCGCCGGCGGTGACCTTGGCGCCGGGGCCGCGGTCGGCGCCGCGCTGGCGGGGTACGCCGGGCCGGCCCTGGGCGGGGACGCGGGCCGGTTCCGGGCCGCGGGCCACCTTGTCGTCGGCCCGTCCGATCAGCCAGTCCCGGCTGGGCACCACCAGCCCCGCCGGGGTGAACGCGATCTTGCGCAGCTCGGCGTGGCTGCCGGAGTCCTTGCGCCACAGCCCGCTGACGATGTCGACGGCCTCCTCGGGCGAGCCGGCGAACTCCAGCCCGGCGTACACCGGCGCGCAGGCGTCGAGCCCCAGGTCCTGGGCGGTGAGCCGGCGCCCCAGCCGCCGGGTGAAGACCTCGGCGATGAGGGCGGGCGTGGTGCCCCGGGGCTGCTGGCCGCGCAGCCATCTGGTCACGGATGTCTTGTCGTATCTCAGATCCAGCCCGTGTTCGAGACCGAGCTGGTCGACTCGACGGGCGAGACCCGCGTTGGAGAACCCCGCTTCTGCGATGAGCGCGGCGAGCTGTCGATTGGGAGTGCGCTGCGCGGGTCGTTCCGTCATCCTCGGTGCGGTCTCCTGCCCGGATTGCCTGTGAGCAGCCCTTTTGGCCTCTGTGAACGGCGTGAATGTAGCGGAGAGTGAGCATGCGGTCGCACACTTCGACGCTCGTTCATCCGATCGTGTGAGGATTGGCCACGGAGCTGACGCGAGACAGCCAGTCGTACAGTGGCGTAGGCACGTTTCGTGCCTTACGACCTTCTAGGGAGGCGCTTGCCGTGAGTGAGCTGCGGTTCGTCCGCATGGGGTTCGGTACCGAAGCGGTGGAGTACCAGGTGGCCTGGGACGAGCAGCGCCGGGTGCACGCGGCGCGCTTCGCCGACGAGATCCCCGACACCGTGCTGCTCCTGGAGCACCCGCCGGTCTACACCGCGGGCCGGCGCACGGCCGACGACGAGCGCCCCCTGGACGGCACCCCGGTCGTCGACGTGGACCGCGGCGGCAAGATCACCTGGCACGGCCCCGGCCAGCTGGTCGGCTACCCCATCCAGAAGCTCCCGCGCCCGGTGGACGTCGTCGCGCACGTCCGGCGCCTGGAGGAGGCGCTGATCCGCACCTGCGCCGAGTTCGGCCTGGAGACCACCCGGGTCGAGGGCCGCAGCGGCGTGTGGGTGCTGGGCGACCCCGTCGAACGGCGTCCGGCCTGGGGGTCCCCCCGGCCGGAGGCTGGGGGAGGCCTCTCGCTGGACTTCGACCCCCGCCTGACCGACGAGGAGTTCGACCCGCGCCTCAACGGCCCCGAGTACGCGCCCTCCAACGCCGGGCAGCGCCGTGAGGACCGCAAGATCGCCGCGATCGGCATCCGGGTGGCCAAGGGAGTGACGATGCACGGCTTCGCGCTGAACGTGAACCCCGACAACCGGTGGTTCGACCGCATCATCCCGTGCGGCATCCGCGACGCCGGGGTCGCCTCGCTGGCGGGCGAGCTCGGCCGGGACGTCACGATCGCCGAGGTGCTGCCGGTGGTGGAGCGGCACCTGAGGGACGTACTGGAGAACGCGGACCTCAAGCCGCGCGTGATCGACAAGACACCGGCGGCCTGAACACCACCACGGGCATTCAAATCAACGGGCGTACCCTTGAGCACGCCGAAGAATCAATCGCTAGGGAGCCGGTCGTGTCCGCAGTCACACCCGACGGACGCAAGATGCTGCGCCTGGAGGTCCGCAACAGCCAGACCCCCATCGAGCGCAAGCCCGAGTGGATCAAGACCCGGGCGAAAATGGGCCCCGAGTACACGAAGATGCAGAACCTCGTGAAGAGCGAGGGACTGCACACCGTATGCCAGGAAGCCGGCTGCCCGAACATCTACGAGTGCTGGGAGGACCGCGAGGCGACCTTCCTCATCGGCGGCGACCAGTGCACCCGGCGCTGCGACTTCTGCCAGATCGACACCGGCAAGCCCGAGGCCCTCGACCGGGACGAGCCGCGCCGCGTCGGCGAGTCCGTGGTGACGATGGACCTGAACTACGCCACCATCACCGGCGTCGCCCGCGACGACCTGGAGGACGGCGGCGCCTGGCTGTACGCGGAGACGGTCCGCCAGATCCACGCGCAGACGGCCGGCCGCGAGGGCGGTCACACCAAGGTCGAGCTCCTCGCCCCCGACTTCAACGCGGTCCCCGAGCAGCTCGCGGAGGTCTTCTCCGCCCGCCCCGAGGTCTTCGCGCACAACGTCGAGACGGTGCCCAGGATCTTCAAGCGCATCCGCCCCGGCTTCCGCTACGAGCGCTCCCTGAAGGTCATCACCGCGGCCCGCGACTACGGCCTGGTGACCAAGTCCAACCTGATCCTCGGCATGGGCGAGACCCGCGAGGAGGTCAGCGACGCGCTCAGGCAGCTGCACGACGCCGGGTGCGAACTGGTCACCATCACGCAGTACCTGCGCCCGTCCGTGCGCCACCACCCCGTGGAGCGCTGGGTGAAGCCGCAGGAGTTCGTGGAGCTGAAGGAGGAGGCCGAGCAGATCGGCTTCTCCGGCGTGATGTCCGGCCCGCTGGTCCGCTCCTCCTACCGGGCCGGGCGGCTGTACCAGATGGCGGTCGAGAAGCGCGGCGCGTACGTCGCCTCGCAGGCGGTCTGACCCCGCGCCGTGGCACGGAGTGCCAGCGGGTGGGCCTGAGCGCGTGTGAATCCGCGCACAAGCAACTACCGCTCAGTACTGGCCGATTGACGCGGTCCCGGACGTCCCCGCAGATGGGGGCGGTCCCGGGGCCGCGTCAAGGTCTTTTCGCTGCGTAGCAAGGCTTCATTGGTGTTTGACCGGTCGGTCACGCCCTGGTAACACCAATCAGTGACCCTGGTTGTACACCGCGTGCACCGCTCACCAGAGCCGCCATTCCCGAGGGGGGACCTCCATCATGCAGGCCGCGCCCGTTCGCGCCACCGCCATCCCGTCGTTCACCGATGCACTGCGTGCCGTCGAGTCGCTGCTGATGAGCAGCGGTCAGCGCACCGCCCGCCGCAACGCCTGGACCTCCGTCCTGGAGGACCGCCGCCGGGCCAAGGACCGGGTCGAGGCGCAGCGCGTCCTCGAGCAGGTCACGTCCGTCCGTTCCTGACCGTCCCCGACTCCCTTCCCGCCCACTGCCGTCGTCGGCGCTCCCCGGGCCACGTAGACTTCGCACCATGGCGAGGAAGGACACGGCAGCAGACGCTGCGAACCCCGGGCGACTGAAGCAGATCGCCCTGACCTACAAGATGACCCGCAGGGCCGACAAGAAGATCGGTCTTGTACTCGCGGCTGTCGGCATCGGCATCTTCGGTGTTTTCCTCGCGATCGGTTTCTTGATCGGTCACCCCATCTATCTCGGGATCCTGGGCCTGTTGCTCGCCTTCCTCGGAACGGCGATCGTCTTCGGGCGCCGGGCCGAGCGGGCGGCCTTCGGGCAGATGGAGGGCCAGCCGGGCGCCGCCGCGGCGGTGCTGGACAACATCGGCCGCGGCTGGACGACGACGCCGGCGGTGGCGATGAACCGCAGCCAGGACGTCGTGCACCGGGCCGTCGGCAAGGCCGGCATCGTCCTGGTCGCCGAGGGCAACCCGAACCGGGTCAAGAGCCTGCTGGCCGCCGAGAAGAAGAAGATGAACCGCATCGTCGCGGACGTGCCGGTGCACGACGTGATCGTCGGCACGGGCGAGGGGCAGGTCGAGCTGAAGAAGCTGCGGACCACGATGCTCAAGTTCCCGCGGGTGCTGACCGGGCCGCAGGTCACCGCGACCAACGACCGGCTGCGGGCGATGGGCGACCTGATGAGCAACATGCCGGTGCCGAAGGGACCGATGCCGAAGGGCATGAAGCTGCCGAAGGGCGGGCCGAAGGCGCGGTGACCGCAGTCGCGCGCGGACATACGGAGAACACCGCGCGCAGGCATACGGAGAAAGGGGCGTCCCGGGTGACCGGGGCGCCCCTTCGTCATGCGGCCGTCGCGGCCGTCGTGGGCCTAGATCCGCACCTCCACCGTGCCCGCCAGCCGGTCGTGCAGCCCCCGGCCGTCGCGGTCCCAGATCAGGGCCGGGAGGGCGACGCACAGCAGGGCGGTGCGCAGCAGGGCGCGCAGGGGGCTCGGGCGGCCCGTGGCGAGGGTGACCACGCGCAGGCCGAAGAGGCGCTTGCCGGGGGTGAAGCCGAGGGTGCCGACGGTCAGGACGCCGAGCACGAAGAAGACCAGCAGGGCCCAGTTCCCGGTGGCCTGGGGGTGGTAGCCGTGCGTGATCAGACCGTATGCGATCAAGAGGCACAGGCCCCAGTCGACGGCCACGGCGCCGAGCCGCCGTCCCGGGCGGGCGATCGAGCCCGGTCCGTGCTCGGGCAGGCCCAGCTGCTCACCGCGGTATCCGAAGTCGACACCGGCTTCCTCTGCGGCCGCGCGCGGGCCCGAGAGCCACGACCCAACTGCTTCCCTCTTGTCCACGCGTCCACGGTACTGCCCCTGTTTCGCGATACGGACAGGTGGGGTACACCGGGCGGGGTCCGGTTAACTTGTGCGAAACAAATGGGTCACGCCCGAGAAATCACGCGTCCCTAGGGTCGAGGTCAGCGTGTGCCACCGCACTGGCCGCACGAACGAACTACCACCCCGGCAGGCGGTCGGGAGTAGGAGGAGCTGGATGTTCCAGAACGCCGACGAGGCCAAGAAGTTCATCGCGGACGAGGACGTCAAGTTCGTCGACGTCCGCTTCTGCGACCTGCCGGGCGTCATGCAGCACTTCACGGTGCCCGTCGAGGCGTTCGACCCGGACGAGGAGCTCGCCTTCGACGGATCGTCGATCCGTGGTTTCCAGGCGATCCACGAGTCCGACATGGCGCTGCGCGCGGACCTGTCGACCGCCCGGGTCGACCCCTTCCGCCGCGACAAGACGCTCAACATCAACTTCTTCATCCACGACCCGATCACGGGCGAGCAGTACTCCCGTGACCCGCGCAACGTGGCCAAGAAGGCCGAGGCCTACCTCGCGTCGACGGGCATCGCCGACACGGCCTACTTCGGCCCGGAGGCGGAGTTCTACGTCTTCGACAGCGTGCGTTTCGCCACGTCGGCGAACGAGAGCTTCTACCACATCGACTCCGAGGCCGGCGCCTGGAACACCGGTGCGCTGGAGGACAACCGCGGCTACAAGGTCCGCTACAAGGGCGGTTACTTCCCGGTCCCGCCGGTCGACCACTTCGCCGACCTGCGCGCCGAGATCTCCCTGGAGCTGGAGCGGGCCGGCCTGAAGGTCGAGCGCCAGCACCACGAGGTGGGCACCGCCGGCCAGGCGGAGATCAACTACAAGTTCAACACGCTGCTCGCCGCCGCCGACGACCTCCAGCTCTTCAAGTACATCGTGAAGAACGTGGCCTGGCGCAACGGCAAGACCGCGACCTTCATGCCGAAGCCGATCTTCGGCGACAACGGCTCGGGCATGCACGTCCACCAGTCGCTGTGGAGCAACGGCGACCCGCTGTTCTACGACGAGGCCGGCTACGCGGGCCTGTCGGACACCGCCCGCTACTACATCGGCGGCATCCTCAAGCACGCCCCGTCGCTGCTGGCCTTCACCAACCCGACGGTGAACTCCTACCACCGCCTGGTGCCGGGCTTCGAGGCGCCGATCAACCTGGTGTACTCGCAGCGCAACCGCTCCGCCGCGATGCGCATCCCGATCACCGGCTCCAACCCGAAGGCCAAGCGCGTCGAGTTCCGCGCGCCCGACTCCTCCGGCAACCCGTACCTGGCCTTCTCCGCGCTGCTGCTCGCGGGCCTGGACGGCATCAAGAACAAGATCGAGCCGGCCGAGCCGATCGACAAGGACCTCTATGAGCTGGCTCCCGAGGAGCACGCCAACGTCGCGCAGGTCCCGACCTCGCTCCCGGCCGTCCTCGACTCCCTGGAGCGCGACCACGAGTTCCTGCTCGCCGGTGACGTCTTCACGGCCGACCTGATCGAGACCTGGATCGACTTCAAGCGCGCGAACGAGATCGCCCCGCTGCAGCTGCGCCCGCACCCGCACGAGTTCGAGCTCTACTTCGACGTGTGATCGGCGCCCGACCCGGGCATCACGCCCGCGCCCCGCTGTCGTACGGACGGCGGGGCGCGGGCGTATGTTCTATTCTGCCGACGACACGACACGGGGGTGGACGGGATGCCGGAGCACGAACAGGACGGCCAGGAGCGCGAGTTCGACCTGCGGTGGGCGGACAGCGCCGCGTACAAGGAGCCCTCCGCCCGAGCGCGGATGCTGGCCGCGCGGTGGAAGGAGAACCCGCCCGGGCCGCAGCCCTTCCGCGCCGACCCCGGCCCGGTGGCCCCGCGCCGCTCGTCCTGGGTGTCGACGGCGATCGTCCTGGGCTGCGTGGTGGCGGTCATCGTGCTGCTGGGGTGGGCGCGCTTCCGGGCGCCGTACTAGGGACAGGCCCCGCACAGGGACCTTTTGCTGCTCCTAGGGCCGTTCGGGACCGCTTCATGGTGGTCGGCGGGTGCACACTGGAGTGCGGGACGAGTGCCTGACTGCGGGGTGAGGCAGATGCGGAGTCGCTTCAGGAGCGACCGGCGGTTGACCGTGCGGATGACCGTCACGATGTTCCTGCTCGGATTGCTGTACGTGGGCTTCGTGGCCGCGTTGATCGTCTTGTTGAAGTCGTGGCTGCTCGTCGTGGTGCTGCTGGCGGCGATGTTCGTCGCGCAGTTCTGGTTCTCCGACCGGATCGCGATGTTCGCGATGCGCGGGCGGGTCGTGGAGCGGGAGGAGTACCCCGAGCTGCACGCCGTGGTGGACCGGCTGTGCGCGATCGCCGACATGCCGAAGCCGGTCGTCGCCGTCTCCGAGATGGACATGCCGAACGCCTTCGCGACCGGGCGCAGCCCCGATCACGCGGTGGTCTGCGTGACCACCGGGCTGCTGCGCCGGCTGGAGCCCGCCGAACTGGAGGGCGTGCTCGCGCACGAGCTGTCGCACGTGGCGCACAAGGACGTCGCCGTGATCACGATCGCGTCCTTCCTCGGCGTGATCGCCGGACTGATCGTGCGGTTCGCCTTCTACTCGCAGCTGTTCGGCGGCGGGCGCCGGGACCAGAACACCGCGGCCGTCTTCGCCGCCGTGATGGGCGTCTCGGCCGCCGTGTACGCGATCAGCTTCCTGCTGATCAGGGCCCTGTCCCGGTACCGGGAACTGGCCGCGGACCGGGCGGCGGCGCTGCTCACCGGGCGGCCCTCGGCGCTGGCCTCCGCGCTGACCAAGGTCACCGGCGACATCGCCCGGATCCCCACCAAGGACCTGCGGACCGCGCAGGCCTTCAACGCCTTCTACTTCACCCCGGCCACCGGCAAGGAGCCCGGCCTGGAGCGGTTCTTCTCCACCCACCCGACGCTGGACCAGCGGCTGGAGCAACTGGGCCGGATCTCCGCCGAGTTGGGCGAGGCGGCCACCCCTGGAACCGGAAAGGCGTGATGCATGGGGCTGCTGGACATCCTGCTCGGCCGCACGAAGCCGGTCCTGCCCGATCTGGACCGGCTCTTCGCGCTGCCGTCGGCCGCCGTGACCCTTGAGGCCGCGACCGGCTTCACCCCGACCGGCACCGGCGCGGTGTGCTTCGCCACGGTCGAGGGCGGGGCCTTCGAGCAGACCCACCGGGAGGTCCAGGCCCTGCTGGACGCGGACGCCGACCGGGAGGGGCCGCCGGTGGAGCTGAGCCAGGACGAGTTCGGCTACTCCTGGCTGGTCTCCCGCCGCTCCCCCGGCCGGCTGTCCGAGCTGGTCAACGACCTGCACGCGGTGAACAGTTCGATGGAGGTCAACGGCTTCGGGCCGCAACTGCTGTGCTCCCTCGCCGCCTTCGAGGGCGAGGGCGGCAGGCGGCTCGCGCTGGTGTACCTCTACAAGCGGGGCACGTTCTATCCGTTCGCGCCGCTGCCCGGTGGCGGGCAGCGGCGTGACAACGCGCTGGAGCTCGAGGTGAAGGCGGCGCTCGCCGGCGACCTGCGCATGGAGCAGGACCTCAGCCGGTGGTTCCCGGTCTGGGGCGCTCCCGGACTGTGAACCGGACGGCGAGCACTGCGCGCCTCGCCCGCTGCCTGTTCGCCTCGCGCTACTTGCTCTTCTCGCGCTCCTGACGGCGGGACTCCAGGGGGCGCTCACGGCGGTAGCGGCGCTCCCACTTCGCCTGCTGGTCACGGCGCTTGCGGTAGGCCTGGTAGCTGGACGGCATGGATCCCGAGGAGGATCCGCCGCCCGCCGACGAGGACGGTGAGCCGCTGCGTCCGTACTGCAGGTACAGGAACAGTACGGCGACCGCGGCGAGCCACCAGACGTGGTTTCCGAATCCTAAGAGGACCAGGACGACGGTCCCGGATATCAAGATGGTGCCCATCACGGGCCTCCGTGGGCGTGGGTTTCCGAGCGGTGCTGGATGTCGCGACGGGACGCTGGGGGAGGGGCGTCGGGCCGTCGGTGCGTAGAGAGTAGCCCCGAGTCCGGGGGGTGATGCCTGTCCTGCCGAAAGCGGGGTGAGCAGCTCCGCACCGTGTGTCCAGCGTAGGGAAGCGATCACTCGGCGTGCATCTCCTTTTCTCCGGCCCCGAGGGGGCGGCCGGGGCACGCTGTGGCCTCGACGACCACTTCATGCAGAACCTCAGCCAGAACCTGGGGCCCGGGGGCGGGGCGGACGGCTCGTTCCCCGGTCGGGGCCGCCTCAGCCCAGGCGCAAGCGGCCGGCCAGGATGCGTTCCGCCACGGACCGTGCGGACACCCCCTCCGCGAACGTCCGCGCCTTGATCATCTCCAGCGCGTCGGCCACCGTGCAGTCGAGCTGTACGGACACCATGCCGGCGGCCTGGTGCACGAGGGCGTGCACCTGCATGCCGCCGTACAGACTCGGGTCGCCGCCGGAACCGAGGATCATCGAGTGGGTGAGCGCGTCGGCGACCTCGGTGAGGTCCGTCGAGCCGGCGACGCCGGGGGCCGGGTCGAAGACGGTCAGCGCGCCGACGCAGACGTCCTCCATGCCGAGCGGCACGGCGATCACCTCGCTGATGCCGAGCTCCCGCACCGCCGGCCCGTATCCGCCCCAGCGCCGGTCCAGTTCCGGGCCGCGCGCCGACACCGGCCGTACGCTGCGGGCCGCCTCCAGGGCGGGTCCCTCCCCCAGCAGGAACTCCAGTTCCTGGGCGGCGCGGGCCGACTCGTCGGAGGCGGCCACGGCCAGTTGGTCCAGGGCCTCGCCAACCAGGGCGAGGGCGGCGCTGGGGGTGCCGCAGGCCTCCGCGACGCCGGTCATGAACAGGGGCCGTGGGGCGCGCTGGTCGCGGGCCCAGTCCGTCAGCCGCCGCGCGTAGGCGTCCAGCAGTCCGGCCGCGATCAGATGGCGGGCGGCCGTCGAGCGGTGCGCGGCGGCGCTGCGCAGGTGCAGTTCCCGGTGCTGCCGGAGGGGGGCCTCCTGGGCCAGGACCTCGCACCGTTCGGCGAGGCCGATCTCGTGCGCGGCACTGGCACGCGCCGTGTCGGCCTTCCGCTGCGCGGAGGTCAGCGGGTCGGGGGCTCCGAGACCGGGGACCATACCGGAATGCTACGCCCCGCACGGCCCCACAGCGGCGCCCCCGCCACCCGCCCGCGGTTCTCCGCCGGCCGGGTCGCCGGAGGCGTGTCGCGGGGCGTGTTCTGCGGGGGAAGTGCGTTGTCCGGTGGACGTGGGTTTACACGTCCGGGGTTGCTCGTAGCACGCCGGCGGCGATCGCGGTGGCCAGGGTCGCGTGGTCGGTGGTGGTCTGGTCGGCGTAGGACATCGCGAAGTCGGCTACGGCCTGGTCGAAGGTGTCGGCGCCGCCGAGGTAGGCGGCGATGGCGATACGGTCCCCGGAGCGGGCGTGCGCCCGGGCCAGGGCGGTGCCGCAGAGCCGGGCGTAGGCGAGGAGGTCGGCCGGGCTCATGCCGGCGACGTCGGCGGAGCCCTTCATGTCGCGTAGCTGACGCCAGTAGAAGGCACGGCCCTGGGGTCCGCTCATCCACCCCAGGAAGATGTCGCCGGCCGCCTGCAGCAGCCGCTGCCCGGCCACCACGCGGTGCCCGGGATGCACGTAGGGCCCGTGCGGCAGGTGCTCCTCCAGTACGGATCTGCGGGCCTCCTTGATCTGGAGGAACAGCGGGTCGTCGGCGTCCCGCCCGGCGAGCAGCACGATGAAGCAGCGGGTGCCGACGCTGCCCACGCCGACGACCTTGCGGGCGGCGTCCACGAAGCGGTACCGGTCCAGGAGCAGCCTGCGCTCCTCGGAGAGAGTGGACCGGTAGTCGCTGAAGATCTTGCGCAGGGCCGCCATGTCCGGCACACCGGCGGGCTCCAGCAGCGGCGGGTCGTTGATGATACGGCGGCGCCCGTCGACGACCTCGGTGAGCTTGCCGAGTGCCTGCAGGCTGGTGCGGCGGCGGGCGCGGGTGAGGCTGGCCTCGGCGCGGCCGCGGTGCCGGGCGTGACGCAGCAGCGGCAGCAGGCTGTCGGCGTCGATGCGCTCGTACCAGATCTCCAGTTCACCCCGGCCGGCCAGCCGCCGCATGGTCGTGCGGTACGCGGTCACCGCCTCCACGACGCTGCGGCGCGCCTTGGCGTCGCCGTGGCCGTTCTCCCGGCCGGCCACGGCGACGGAGGCCGCGAGACGGTGGACGTCCCATTCGAAGGGGCCGGGGTGGGTCTCGTCGAAGTCGTTCAGGTCGAACAGGAGGGTGCGCTCCGGGGAGGCGTACACACCGAAGTTCAACAGATGGGCGTCGCCGCAGAGTTGCACGGTCAGGCCGGTGTGCGGGCGGCCGGCGAGGTCGGCGGCCATGACGGCGGCGGCGCCGCGCAGGAAGGCGAAGGGGGACGCCGCCATGCGGCCGTACCGGATCGGCAGCAGTTCGGGCAGGCGGTCGCGGCCCTGGCGTTCCAGGACGGCGACGGGGTCGGGGCGGTCGACGGGCGGGACCCAGGAGGCGTGGGCGGAACGGGCGACGCGCTTACGGGCCGCCCTGCCGCGGGCGGCACGGTCGGCGGGCGTGCTCATGACGGCCCCCGGCCTGCGCCACGCCTGCCCATCGTGCCTCCGTCTCGCTCCTCGCGCCGCGGTCAGCGGTTCGCCGTCAGCGGTTCGCGGTCCGCGGTCCGCGGTCCGCGGTTTCGTCCTCGCCGTCCTCTTGATCGCAGTGAAGGCGGGTGCCGGAGGGCGCGCATGTCGGGTACGGCGATCGAGTGACGGGGTGGACGAGGGGACGCGGCCGTTGTCAGTGGGGGCGGGCACGATGGGGGGACCGGTGGAGCGACGGGGAGGTCGGGATGAGTGGCGCGGTGCGGTACGTCGGGGTGGCCGAGCGGCGGGCGCGGCTGGCGTCGCGGATGCGGCTGGCCGGGGGCACGCGGGCGGGCAGCCCGGAGGAGGTCGCCGGGTCGTTGGTCGCGCTGCACGGGTCGGACCCGGCGACGGTGTACCTGGCGATAGGCGCGCGGCTCGCCGACGCGGCCCGGACCGTGCCGGAGACGGAGCGGGCGCTGTACGGCGACCGGACGCTGGTCCGGATGCACGGCATGCGGCACACCGTGTTCGTCTTCCCCACGGAGCTGACCGCCGTCGTGCACGCCTCGACGGGGCTCACGGTCGCCGCCCGGGAGCGAGCCGCGCTGCTCAAGGACATGGCGACGGCGGGGGCGCCCGACGCGGCGTGGCTGAAGGAGGTCGAGGAGTCGGCGCTGGCCGCGCTGGCGCGGCGCGGCCAGGCGACGGCGGCGGAACTCGCCGTGGACGAGCCGCGGCTCAAGGAGCAGTTCGTGTACGCGGCCGGGAAGAGCTACGAGGGCGTGCACACCGTCTCCACGCGGCTGCTGAGGGTGCTGGGCGTGGAGGGGAAGGTCGTGCGGGGCCGGCCGCTCGGATCGTGGACGTCGAGTCAGTTCCGCTGGGCGGTGGCCCCGGCGCATCCGGAACTCGATGTCGCGGAGGCGCAGGCGGCGTTGCTCGGGCGGTGGCTGGCGGTGTGCGGGCCGGCGACCGAGGCGGACCTGAAGTGGTGGACCGGGTGGAGGGTGACGGAGGTCCGGCGGGCGCTCGCGGCGATCGGGGCGGAGACGGTGGCGGTGGACGAGGGCACGGCGTACGTCGTGGCCGGGGACGCCGGTCCGGTGGCGGAGCCGGTCGAGCCGTGGGCGGCGTTGTTGCCGGCGCTGGATCCGACGGCGATGGGGTGGCGGGAGCGGGACTGGTATCTGGCCCCGGGGCTGCGGTCCTCGTTGTTCGACAGGAGCGGCAACGTGGGACCGACGGTGTGGTGGGACGGGCGGGTGGTGGGCGGTTGGGCCCAGCGGGCGGACGGGGAGATCGTGTGGCGCTTGCCGGACGAGGAGGGCGTGGGGCGGGAGGGGGCGGCCGCGATCGGGGCGGCGGCGGAGAGGTTGCGGGAGTGGGTGGGGACGGTGAGGGTGACGCCGCGCTTCCGGACGCCGGTGGAGAAGGAGTTGGCGTCCGCCTGAGCGTCACACATGACGTAGACGCCACCACATGACGTGAGGCGTCACCACATGACCGGTACGCCGAGGAACTCCAGGCACCGCTGCATCCGTGCCGGACGCCTCCGGCAGAGGCGCCCGGCACCGCCGGCTCAGCGGGTGTAGCGGAGCAGGGCTCGGACCATGTGGCACGTGGTGTCGGACGGGGGATGGACGCCGATCAGCTCGGCGGTGTCGCGGATCGTCTCGTTGCGGGCCTGGTTCGGCACGTACACGCCCGAGTCGAGGAGGGCGATCGCGAGCCGCATCGCCTTGAGGCGGCGGTTGTGCGTGATGTACCACTCGCGCGGCCGTCCCGGTGGCAACGGCCGCTTCTCCACGGGCTCGTAGGGCAGGTCGAGCAGAACGGGACGCTTGGCGGTCGACTGGGTCGGCTTCGGCTTCAGTGCGGCAGCGGGCACAGGCATCCTCCTGTCGCGGTCGTCAGGGTGTACGGGGAAGAGCGAAGCCCCCGAACACCCTCGAACACTTCTTCTAGTGTACCGCCCGCCACTGACAAAAGGCCCTGGCCACAAGGGCTTTCGGGGTGTCCATCGCGTACCGTTGGCCCCATGGAGATCTGGATCAACCCGGCCTGCTCGAAGTGCCGCAGCGCCCTCACCCTGCTCGACGCCGAGGGCGCCGACTACACCGTCCGCCGCTACCTGGAGGACGTGCCGAGCGAGGCCGAGATCAGGGACGTACTCGAACGGCTCGGCCTCGAACCGTGGGACATCACCCGCACCCAGGAGCCCGCCGCCAAGGAGCTCGCGCTCAAGGACTGGCCCCGTGACGACGCCTCCCGCGACCGCTGGATCGCCGCGCTCGCCGAGCACCCCAAGCTGATCCAGCGCCCGATCATCACCGCGGACGACGGCACCGCGGTGGTCGCGCGCACCGAGGACGCCGTACGGGATGCCCTGTCCCGATGACGGCCGGGCGCGGCGAAGGCGTGCTGTGAGCCGGCTGCAACCTTGCTGTGACGCACGTTACTTCGGTGACCCCTGTAACCGTTGAGTAACGTCGGTTCGGTATCTCGTACATAGCGGCGTACGCTCCCCGACCTCCCAGGAGGCGCGCATGTCGCGTAGGAGAACTGCCAGTACGAAGAAGAAGCTCGCGCTGCTGGTGAGCGCGGCGGCGGTGGCGGGAGGCGGGGCCTTCGCCCTGGCCAGCACCTCGAACGCCGCGCAGTCGCAGTCCCCGTCGGCGCGGACCCTGTCCGCCGACTCGGCCGTCTGCCAGGGGCTGGCCACCGCCCTCGGCAACAACCAGAAGTTCATCGACGGCCAACGGGCCCATCCCGACGCCCAGTCGGCGGCCCGGATCGCCAACCGCGAGGCCGTCATCGCGCAGATCAAGGTCCAGCAGAAGGCGTCCGGTTGCGCGGTCGGGGAGTCGGCTCAGGACTCCCAGACCGCCGGGACCGGCCAGGGCGCTCAGCCGTCGCAAGCCGCTTCCACCCCCGCCTCTGCCTCCGCCTCCGCCACCGCCACCGCCCCGGCGGGAAACGCCGGTGGTCAGGCTGCCGCCTCCGGGCAGCAGGTCTGCAAGGGCTCGACTGTCACGCTCTCCGGCGAGGCCGGTGCCCCCGCGGCCTCCAGCAACCAGTTCCCGGCGGGGACGACGCTCAAGGTGACCAACCTCGACAACAACAAGTCCACGACGGTCAAGGTCACCTCGGTCTCCGGCAGCTGCGTGCTGCTCAACAACGCGGCCTTCGAACAGGTCCGCGAGCCCGGCAAGTTCCTGATCCGCCGGGCACTGATCGAGAAGGTGGGGTGAGGCCCTGAGACGACGCCCTCGTACGTGTCACAGGCCCCGCCACCCGCGGCCACGGGCGGCGGGGCCTGCCCCAAACCTTCCTCACCGCGTGAATCGCGCCACACCACGACCAGGTAACACCGGGTTCACATTCGAGCAATGATCGGGAAATCGCCTGTTGACAGGCTCGCGGGCGACATCGACGCGGCGCCCCAGTGCCGCAGCGCCGCAGCACCCGCAAGTGCGCCTAGACCCACCCCCGAAGGATGTGGCCCGTGAGCTTCAAGGCTGAGTACATCTGGATCGACGGCACCGAGCCGACGGCCAAGCTGCGTTCCAAGACGAAGATCCTCGCCGACGACGCCAAGGGCCAGGACCTGCCGATCTGGGGCTTCGACGGGTCCTCCACCAACCAGGCCGAGGGCCACGCCTCGGACTGCGTACTCAAGCCGGTCTTCTCCTGCCCGGACCCGATCCGCGGCGGCGACGACATCCTCGTCCTGTGCGAGGTCTACAACATCGACATGACGCCGCACGAGACGAACACGCGTGCCGCGCTCATCGAGGTGGCCGAGAAGTTCGCCGCCCAGGAGCCGATCTTCGGCATCGAGCAGGAGTACACCTTCTTCAAGGACGGCTACCCGCTCGGCTTCCCCAAGGGCGGCTTCCCGGCCCCGCAGGGCGGCTACTACTGCGGTGTCGGCGCGGACGAGATCTTCGGCCGTGACGTCGTCGAGGCGCACCTGGAGAACTGCCTGAAGGCGGGTCTGGGCATCTCCGGCATCAACGCCGAGGTCATGCCCGGCCAGTGGGAGTTCCAGGTCGGCCCGCTCTCCCCGCTGGAGGTCTCCGACCAGCTGTGGGTGGCCCGCTGGCTGCTGTACCGCACCGCCGAGGACTTCGGCGTCTCCGCGACGCTGGACCCCAAGCCGGTGAAGGGCGACTGGAACGGCGCGGGCGCGCACACCAACTTCTCCACCAAGGCGATGCGCGAGGGCTACGACGCGATCATCACCGCGTGCGAGTCGCTGGGCGAGGGCTCCAAGCCGCTCGACCACGTCAAGAACTACGGCGCCGGCATCGACGACCGCCTGACCGGCCTGCACGAGACCGCCCCGTGGGACAAGTACTCCTACGGCGTCTCCAACCGCGGCGCCTCGGTGCGCATCCCGTGGCAGGTCGAGAAGGACGGCAAGGGCTACATCGAGGACCGCCGCCCCAACGCCAACGTCGACCCGTACGTCGTGACGCGGCTGCTCGTCGACACCTGCTGCTCCGCGCTGGAGAAGGCCGGCCAGGTCTGATCCGCCGACTCCGCTCTTCGGTCCGCGGGCCGTGAGCTCGTCAGGGGCGTTCACCGGAAACGGTGGACGCCCCTCGCTGTGCCGCCCTCCCGTCTGCTTCAATGGCTCCATGGCCAGCTTCCAGAAGTCCACCGCTACGGGTCGCCATGACCTGGAGCCGTTCTGGCCTTCCCGTCAGCACCACGACTTCGACCGGGTGTGTTGTCGCGCGACGAACGCGCCGGCCCTCTAAAGCCGTACACGGCCCTCGACCGCCGTACACCACTCGGCCTTCGGCCCGCGCGCAACCGCGTACGTCCCTTCCGACGAACCTCTCGCGCGAAAGAGCTGACCTCTCATGGCGACCACTCGTCCGCTGACCTCCGCCCCCGCTCCCGTCTCCGTCTCCACCGCCGTCTCCTCCCCCTCCCCCGCCCGGCACCGGCTGCGCGCCGTCGATCCCGACGAGGTGATCGACGTGTCGGAGTTCCTGCCGCCGGGCGCCACCTGGCTGCCGGCGCCGCAGCACACCCTGCCCACGCTGCCGGGACAGCCGCCGATGGTCGGCTACCTCGTCCTCATCCCGGCCGACCGCCCGGACCTCGTCCCCGCGCTGCCGGAGCTCGCCGAGCCCGCCGAGGAGACCGGCGACCCACTCGTGCGCGTCGACACCACGCAGCGCACCGCCTCCGTCGACGGGCGTGAACTCGACCTGACCTACCTGGAGTTCGAGCTGCTCGCGCACCTCGTCGCGCATCCGAACCGGGTGCACACGCGCGACCAGCTGGTCACCACCGTGTGGGGCTACGGCCACGTGGGCGACGGCCGCACGGTCGACGTCCACATCGCCCGGCTGCGCCGCAAGCTGGGCGCCGAGCACCGGCAGGCGATCCAGACGGTACGCCGGGTCGGGTACAAGTACACGCCGCCGACCGGGCGTTGATCCGCCGCGCGCTCTTCCTCTGCCAATGGCAGATTCGTGTTCCGTCCCGCCCGCGCGCCGGGCACAGTCACCGGCATGAGACTTCTGGTGCTGGGCGGGACGGAGTTCGTGGGACGGGCCGTGGTGGAGGCGGCGCTCGGACGCGGCTGGGAGGTGACCGTCTTCAACCGGGGGCGGCACCAACCTCCGCCGGGCGTACGGGCGTTGCGCGGTGACCGGACGGCTCCCGGCGGACTCGCCGCGCTGGCGGAGGGCACCTGGGACGCCGTCGTCGACACCTGGTCGGCGGCGCCCCGGCCGGTCCGGGACGCGGCGCGGCTGCTGCGGGGCCGCGCCGGCCGGTACGTGTACGTGTCGAGCTGCTCCGTCTACGCCTGGGCGCCGCCCGCCGGTTACACCGAGGACGCGCCGCTGGTCGAGGGCGCCGATCCCCGTGCGGACGGGACGGACTACGCGCGCGACAAGCTGGGCGGCGAGCTGGCCGCCGTGGAGTCCTTCGGCGCGGACCGGTCGGTGCTCGTACGGGCCGGGCTGATCCTGGGGCCGTACGAGAACGTCGGGCGGCTGCCGTGGTGGCTGGGCCGGATCGCCCGGGGCGGGCCCGTACTGGCGCCTGGGCCAAGGGAGTTGGAGCTTCAGTACATCGACGTGCGGGACCTTGCCGCGTGGGTGCTCGGGGCGGTGGAGCGGGAGTCGAGCGGGCCGTACAACCTGATCGGGCCGCAGGGGCACGCCACCATGGGTGAGCTCCTCGACGCCTGCGTGGAGGTCACCGGCGCGGCGGCCGAGCTGTGCTGGACCGAGCCGCGGGTGATCCTCGACGCGGGCATCGAGCCGTGGACCCAGCTGCCGGCCTGGGTGCCGCCCGGCAGCGACATGTACGACGCCCTGTACTCCGCGGACGTCTCACGGGCCCTGGCAACGGGTCTGTCCTGCCGTCCCGTCCGCGAGACGGTCGCCGACACCTGGACCTGGCTGCAACGCCTCGCCGGCACCGCACGGACCCGACCCGACCGAACGGCCAAGGGACTCGACCCGGAAGCGGAGGCGAAGGTCCTGGCGACGACACGGGCCAACGACACGGGCCGCTGACCGCCCGCGGCAGGGGCGGCGACGAAGGCCGACGACCACCTACACCGGAACGACGACGGAAGCCAACGGCCGACTGCGCGGAAACGGCGACGGAAGCCAGAGACCGCCTGCACGGAGACGACGACGAACGCCAGAAACCGCCTGCACGGGAACGGCGACGAAGGCCGACGACCACCTGCACCGGGACGGCGACGAACGCCAGAAACCGCCTGCACGGGGACGACGACGGAAGCCAGAGACCGCCTGCGCGGAGACGGCGACGAAGGCCGACGACCACCTGCACCGGGACGGCGACGGAAGCCTGCGCCCGACTGCGCGGAGACGGCGACGAAGGCCAGAGACCGCCTGCACGGGGAAGGCGACGGAAACCAGAGACCGCCTGCATGGGGACGGCGACGGACGCCTGCGACCGACTGCGCAGAGACGACGACGAAGGCCAGAGACCGCCTGCGCGGAGACGGCGACGGAAGCCTGCGACCGACTGCACGGGGCGGGGAACGGCTGGCACCGGCCTTCGCGCGGGACGGCATGCCGGCAGCCCCCCACACCACGCGGCGCACCCGGCACCGGCCTTCACGCGAGACAGTGCGCCGGCAGTCCCCCGCACCGCGCGGCGCACCCGGCACCGGCCTTCGCGCGGGACAGTGGGCCGGCAGGTTCCCGCACCGCGCGGCGTACCCGGCACCGGCCTTCGCGCGGGACGGCATGCCGGCAGTCCCCCGCGCCGCGTGGCGTACGCGCGAGACAGTGGGCCGGCAGGCTCGCGCGTCGCGTGGTGTACCTGGTGCCACCCCCACGCGGGGTGCCCGGCCCCGTGACCCTTCCTGGTGGCTCGGTCAGACTGCTCGTATGGACAGCGACACGACGTACGCCAACGCCCGGGAACGGGCCCGTGGTTCGGCTCTGGCCGGGGTCCGCGGGCTGGCTCTGGCCCTGTTGACCCTGCCCGGTGCGGTCCTGTGCTGCACGCTCGCCGCCGTGTCCCTCGCGCTCGTCCCGGTCGGGGTCGGGATCGTCACGACGCCGTGGGTGCTGACCGGCGTGCGGGCCTTCGCGGACGCGCGCCGGGTGCTCGCCGCCCAGTGGTGCGGGGTGCGGATCGCGTCGGCGTACCGGCCGCTCCCCCAGGGCGCCAACCCCTGGACGCGCACCGTCGGCATGCTGCGCGACCCGGCGACCTGGCGGGACCTGCGGTGGCTGCCGGTGGACATGAGCGCCGGGTTCGTCACGGCGCTGCTGCCGGCGGTGCTGGTGTTCTACCCGCTGGAGGGATTCGCGGTCGTGGCCGGGCTGTGGCGGGTGTTCCCCGGCGGCGGCTACTGGTACGGGTTCGTGCACGTCACCAGCCAGACGTCGGCGTTCGGCGCGGGCGCCCTGGCGCTCGTCCTCCTGCCCTTCGCCGGCTTCCTTCCCCAGCGCCTGCTGACCGCCCACTTCCGCCTCACCCGCGCCCTGTTGACCCCGAGTCAGGCCGAACTCGCCGAACGGGTACGCGTGTTGACCGAGACGCGGCGCGACGCCGTCGACACCTCCGCCGCCGAACTGCGCCGCATCGAGCGCGACCTGCACGACGGCGCCCAGGCCCGTCTGGTGGCCATGGGCATGGACCTCGGCACCATCGAGGCGCTCCTGGACAAGGACCCGGCGCAGGCCAAACGGCTGCTCGCGCAGGCCCGTCAGTCCTCCGCCGACGCCCTCGCCGAGCTGCGCGACCTGGTACGCGGCATCCACCCGCCGGTGCTCGCCGAGCGCGGACTGGGCGACGCCGTACGGGCGCTGGCGCTGCGGCTGCCGGTCGCCACCGAGGTGACCGTCGAGGTCCCGGGCCGCGCGGACGCGCCGGTGGAGTCGGCCGCCTACTTCGCCGTCAGCGAGGTGCTGACCAACGCGGTCAAGCACGCCGACGCCGACCGGATCTGGATCGACGTGCACCACACCGACGACCGGCTGCGGATCACCGTCACCGACAACGGCAGGGGCGGCGCGGTGATCGGGGCCGGTTCGGGGCTGGCCGGAGTCGAGCGGCGACTCGGTACATTCGACGGCGTCCTCGCCGTCAGCTCACCCGCGGGCGGCCCCACCATGGTCACCATGGAGCTGCCTTGCGTGTTGTCCTAGCCGAAGACCTCTTCCTGCTGCGCGACGGTCTGGTGCGGCTGCTTGAGGCCCACGACTTCGAGATCGCCGCCGCGGTCGAGAGCGGCCCCGAGCTCACCCGCGCGCTGGCCGAGCTGGACCCGGACGTCGCCGTGGTCGACGTACGCCTGCCGCCCACGCACACCGACGAGGGGCTGCAGTGCGCACTGCGGGCCCGCCGGGAGCGCCCCGGGCTGCCGGTGCTGGTGCTGTCGCAGCACGTGGAGCAGCTGTACGCGCGCGAGCTGCTCGCCGACGGCAGCGGCGGGGTCGGCTACCTGCTCAAGGACCGGGTGTTCGACGCGGAGCAGTTCGTGGACGCCGTACGGCGGGTCGCGGCGGGCGGCACGGCCATGGACCCGCAGGTCATCCAGCAGCTGCTCACCCGGCGGGCCGCCGACGACCGGCCGCTGGGCCGGCTCACGCCCCGGGAGCTGGAGGTGCTGGAGCTGATGGCGCAGGGCCGCTCGAACGCGGCGATCGCCGCGCAGCTCGTCGTCACGGAACGGGCGATCGCCAAGCACACCTCCAACATCTTCGCCAAACTGGACCTCGAGGTGTCGGACGACGACAATCGCCGCGTCCTGGCCGTACTGGCCTATCTCGACCACGGCCGCTGAACACCTCCCGTGGCGGACACGTAACTCCCGGTGCCAAAACGGGAGTTGAAACCCGGTTCGGTCACCGATCCGGCACAAATTCGTGAGTCCGCTGAACACCCCTGGGACCCCTTGCGTATCAGAGGGAGCCGCTTCACTCCTGTCGGGCGCCTCGATGCCCCGCCAAGCCCGCAAGGAAGTCAGAGGAGTTCCATGGGACGCAACACACGAAAACGCCGTACGCCGCTGGCCACCAAGGCCATAGCCGCATCGGCGGCCCTAGCGCTCGGTGGGGGCGGGCTGATCTGGGCGAACTTCTACGCCTCGGCTCACGAGTCGAACAACTCGGGGCAGAACCAGACCAAGGCCGCCACCGGCACGGTGGCGACCATCTCCTGCCCGGACGTCGGCCAGAAGCTGACGAACGTGCCGGCCAAGGCCCAGCAGGGCGTGGCCACGGAGCTGGCGAACCTCGACAAGCAGATCACCGAGGCCTACGCCCGACTCGCCTCCACGCGTCAGGCACAGACGCAGGACGCGAACTTCGTGCAGAACGCGATCGTCGGTCCCCTGAAGGAGAAGCGGGCGGCCACCATCGACCGGATCCGCATCGACATCCAGCGGGTCGGCGGTCAGGTCGACGCCGCCTCGCTGAGCCAGCTCGCCGCCTGTACGACGATGAGCACCGACCAGGTCAACCAGACCAACGCCGGCGGCAACAACAACGGCGGCCAGAACAACAACACCGGTGGGCAGAACAACAACGGCGGCCAGAACAACGGCGGTCAGGCCTCTGCCAACCCGAGCGCCAGCGCCGGCACGCCGAGCAACATCGGCGGGCAGGCCGGCAACGGCCCCGTCGCCGCCGACTTCGTGGACATCACCAAGGTGCAGCCGAACGTCGCCGCGAAGCCGCAGAAGACCGGCAACGCCTCGACCGGCTCCTTCACCACGAAGTGCGGTGTGAACGCGAACAAGAACCACAACACCGACAACGTCATCGTGGCGCCCGGCGTGACCAACGGCGCGCACCACCTGCACGACTACGTCGGCAACCAGAAGGTCAACGCGTTCTCCACCAACAACTCGCTGATCGCGGACCAGACCAGCTGCCAGAACCGGAGCGACCTGTCGGCGTACTACTGGCCGGTGGTCCGCATCCAGGACGGCACGCAGGACTTCGACCAGAACGCGGACGGCGGCGGCAAGGAGGGCAACGTCGGCAAGATCCTGACGCCGGTGCAGGCGCAGATCAAGTACGTCGGCAGCCCGACCAGCAAGGTCACCGCGATGCCGAACTTCCTGCGCATCATCACCGGTGACGCCAAGACCACCACCAACGGTCTGGCCAACGCCAACGCGCACTGGAGCTGCACCGGCTTCGAGAACAAGGTGCAGCTGACCACGCAGTACCCGATCTGCCCGCAGGGCAGCAACGTGGTGCGCACGTTCGCCTTCCAGTCCTGCTGGGACGGCCAGAACATCGACAGCGCCAACCACCGCACGCACGTGGCCTTCGCGGACGCGGCCGGCAACTGCCAGAACGGCTTCAAGGCCATTCCGCAGCTGACGATGCGCCTGGTCTACAAGATCACGCCGCCGACCATCCAGAACGGCGTGGTGAAGAACGCCTACGCGGTGGACGGCTTCCCGGACCAGTTGCACAAGGCGGCCACCGACCACGACGACTTCATCGCGGTCTTCAAGAACAACCTGGCGAACAAGATCGCCAACTGCATCAACAGCGGTCAGCGTTGCCAGTGACCTGACCGGCCGGTACGGCGAAGCGGGCGGTGGGAATCCCCCACCGCCCGCTTTCGTGTCTTTGCGGACCTCGGCGGACCTCAGCCGCTGTGGCCGCCGTGCTCGCTGTGGTTGGTCCCGATCTCCTCCCAGCCGCCCAGCGTGCCCTGGAGCGCCTTGACCACGCCGTCGTCGCCGACGGCGACCCACTTGCGGCCGACGAGGTAGTAACCGCCGTAGTCCTTGGCGTCGTTGATCCACTCGCGCTGGCCGCGGTCGGTGGCGAAGGTGGCGAAGACGAACTTGCCGTCGGAGTTCTTGCAGATGGCCTGGCGGACCTCGTCGGAGTCGATCTGCAGGTCCGGCTTGCACTTCACCTTGGCGGCCAGGCTCTCCAGGCTGCCGGTGGCGGTGACCGGAACCTTGGCGGCCGCGTCGCTGTCCGAGGATCCACAGCCCGCCAGCGCCAGGACGGCCGCGGCGCCGGCCACGGCGAGCATCGGTCGGGTCAACCTCATCTGTTCCTCCGGGTCGCTGTACTGGCCCCTGGGGCCCGTCCCCTTCGATACGGCTGCGGGGCGCCGGACGCTCAAATCCGGTGTACGCGAGAGTACGGGTGTGCGAACGTATGGCCCGTGAACCAAGACTGGGAAGATCGCGTGACCGCCGCCTGGGCCACCTTCGACGACTACGCGGAGGACGACGCCGCCGACTTCCGGGCCGTGATCGACGCGCTCGTCGCCGAGCTGCCGGAGGACAGCCCGCTCGGCCCCTTCGAGCAGGCCTGCGCCTGGGACTCGACCGGCCACTCGGACAAGGCCGTTCCGCTGTACCGGGAGGCGCTGGTCCGCGGGCTGAGCGGCTACAAGGGCCGCCGCGCCAAGATCCAGCTGTCCAGCTCGCTGCGGAACACCGGGCAGGCCGAGGAGGGCGTCAAGCTGCTCACGCCGGAACTGGACGCCCCGTCCGACGAGTTGGACGACGCCGTACGGGCTTGTCTGGCGCTGTGCCTGTCCAGCCTCGGCCGGGACCGCGAGGGCCTCTCCCTCGTCCTCGGCGCCCTGGCGCCCCATCTGCCGCGCTACCAGCGCTCGATGGCCAACTACGCACGTCTGCTGGTCGAACCGGAGGACTGAAGTCGCCCGGGTGGCGGTGACCATTCAACGATTCGCTCGTTCTGCTGAACGTGCAGTCACAGGATGTCGCCCCGCGCCCCGCGCCCTCCGCCACCGACCCGGTCGTCGACGTCGAACAGGCCGAGGCCGCGCTCGTCGAGCACTACCCACGGCTGGTCCGGCTCGCCTACCTGGTGCTCCCGCCCGCCCTCGGCCGCAACCGGCGCGTGGTGACCGCGCACGCCCTGGTCCAGCGCGCCCTGCCCCGGGGCCGCGCGCAGACGGTGGCGATCCCGGCCCAGCAGGGGAGTCCCCCGGCGCGAACGAACGCGAGCGGGCGGGAGGGCCGTGAGAGCGACCCCGGGTACGCCTTCCTCCGCCTCCAGGTGCTGCGGACCGCCCTGGAGGCCGGCCTGCCGCTGCGGCTCACCGCCTGGCCCAAGCGCGCCCAACTGCCGCCGCTGCTCCCCCAGGTGTGGGGCCTGCGGCTGTTCCCGCGCTCCGGCGGCGCCGACGAACTCGCCCTGGACCAGCGCCTGTCCGCCCTGTCCGGCCCGGCCCGCGCCGCCTACGTCCTGCGCGGCCTGGAGAAGCTCACCGACGACGAGGCGCGCACGGTGCTCGGCGCCGCCGGGGTCGCCGACGCCGACGCCGAGGCGGCACTGGACGAGGCCGACGACGTACCGGCGCAGTACGCGCTGCTGGAGTCCCCCGAGTTCGACCCGTGCTCCCTGCAGGCCCGGCCCACCGACCTGATGCGGCGCCGGCAGCACACCAAGGCGGCGCTCGCCGCGGCCGCCGCGCTCGCCGTGTGCGGGGCGCTGCTCGGCCTGCCCGGCGACGGCTGGGGCCCCGACGGCGCCGCGGCGCCCGCGTACGCGCAGAACCCGGCCGCCGAGGCCGCCCTCGACCCCGCCAACCTGGTCCGGGTCGCCCCCACGGCGTGGGAGTCCGCCACCCGCACCGACTTCTCCGTCTGGCCCGCGCGCGGCGACCTCACCGGCGACAGGGCGCTGCTGCGGCGCGCCCTGGCCGTGTGGGCCCGGCCCGGCGAGAGGGTCCAGGTCTCCGCGACCCCGGGCACCCCGTCCGGCGGCCCGGCGGGACCGCCCCAGCTGCTGTACGCCGGCACGGTCGACGGCGCGCACGTGGTGATCCTCTACGACGGTCTGCGCATCGCCCGGTACGCCGAGCCCACCGACGGCACCCAGGGCGCCGCCCTCGACTTCGCGCGGGTGGACGGGGCCGGGCGGGCCGAGGCGAGCGCGGTGGTGCTGAGCCGGTCCGACGGCAACGTCCGCTATCTGACGGCTCCCTGGGTGCGGAAGGCGGCCGAGCGGGACCTGCTCAAGCCGGGCTCCGGCGCGATGGACCTCGATCTGGCCCACGGGGTCACCGCACCGCAGGCCAGCCCGGCCCTGGCGAGCGGGGCGTGCACGTCGTGGAACGTGCTCCAGCTGACCGACGGCACGGGCACACGGCTGCTGACCGACCTCGGCGAACTGGTCCCGGCCCGCCTCACGGTCGGCCGGCCCGGGTCGGCCCGGGAGGCGTCCGGCGCTCAGGCGCTGCGCACCTGGGCGCCGTACGCCTGCTCGCTGTCCTCGGTGCGGGCGGGCGGGGTGCGCAGTGTGAACGCCTGGGCGTACGCCGAGCAGCCGCTGCCGGACGCGAGCGGGACGGCCGACTGGGTGTGCACGCGGGCGGAGACCTGGCGCGGGGGCGGGACGCGGGTCCTGGCGCAGTTCCGCACGCCGGGCGGCACGTACGGGGCGGTCGCGGCGAAGGCGGAGAACGGGCCGGAGTGCGGGGCGAAGGACCCGCACGTGCTGGCCGGGGTGCTGTGGAAGTCGGAGGCGGGCAGCTGGTACCTGCTGGCCGCCGGGAGCCGGGGCACCTCGTCGGTGCGCGCGTCGGGCGGGGTCAGCGCGTCGAGCCGGGGCGGCCTGCTGGCGGCCCGGGCCGAGCAGGGGGCGCAGGCCGAGCTGAAGGCCACGCTGGACGACGGACGCGTGATCAGCGGGCTGCGGTGAGCCGGGGCCCCGCCTTGCTGACAGAAATGTAAATAAGGGTCCGCAAGGGGGTTCACCCGGGCGCTACCCGTCAGTACATTGACGCCATGTCCAACAAGCGTGAACGGGTGCCCCTCAAGGCCCGCAACGTCTCCTTCTCCTGGGACGGCACCCCGTTGCACTGGGTGCCGGGTGACCCGTTCGTCTCGCACACCATCAACGTGCTGCACCTGCTGCTGCCCGCCGGCGAGCGCTGGTTCGTGCACGTGTACAAGCAGGTGCTGCCGCTCATCCGGGACGACCGGCTGCGCGCGGACGTCATCGGGTTCATCGGGCAGGAGGCGATGCACTCGCAGGCCCACGACGAGGTGCTGCCGCACCTGAGGGAGCTGGGCCTGGACCCGACGCCGTACACCGCGCAGGTCGACTGGTTCTTCGAGAAGCTGCTCGGGGACCGCACGCTGCCGCCGGGGCGGGCCCGCAGGTGGTGGCTGCTGGAGCGGGTCGCGCTGATCGCCGCCATCGAGCACTACACCGCCTTCCTCGGCGACTGGGTGCTCAACGCCCACGCGTTGGACCGGCGCGGCGCCGATCCGACCATGCTGGACCTGCTGCGCTGGCACGGCGCCGAGGAGGTCGAGCACCGGTCGGTCGCCTTCGAGCTGTTCCAGCACGTGGACGGCGGCTACGGGCGGCGCGTGCGGACCTGGGCGACGGCGTTCGCGACGCTGGTCTTCCTCTGGCAGCGCGGGACGCGGTTCTTCATGGCGAACGACCCGACACCGCTGGACGAGAAGCCGAGCCTGAAGGACCTGTACGTGCGCGGCAGGCAGGGTCTGCTGCCCTCGGCCGGCGCCATGCTGCGGTCGGTCCCGCGCTATCTGAGCCGCGACTACCACCCCTGCCAAGAGGGCTCCACCGCGCAGGCGGTGGCCTATCTGGCCTCCTCCCCCGCCGCGCTCGCCGCCCTCGCCGCCGAGAAGAAAGCCGCGTGATGCCGAAGCTCCGTACCGTCGCCCTCACCCTCGGTGCCGCCCTGCTCGCCCGGCGCGCGCTGCGCCGCCGGGTCCAGTCCTCGCCGCTGTGGCCGTGGCCCGCCCTGGAGCACCCGGTCTCCGGGCGTCCCCGGTCGCGGGCGCTCCGGCTGCTGGTCACCGGGCACCGGACGGTGGCCGACGGGGTCGTACACCTGCGCCTGGAAGGCGAGGACCTGCCGCGCTGGGAGCCCGGGGCGCATCTCGACCTGGTGCTGCCGTCGGGGCTGGTGCGGCAGTACTCGCTGTGCGGGGACCCGGCGGACACCTCCTGCTACACGGTGGCCGCGCGGCTGGTCGAGGACGGGCGGGGCGGCTCGCGCGAGGTGCACGAGCAGGTGCGGGAGGGGATGGAGCTGGAGGTGGGCGGTCCGCGCAACCGCTTCCCGCTCGTCGAGGCCCCTTCGTACGTCTTCGTCGCGGGCGGCATCGGCATCACCCCGATCCTGCCGATGCTGCGCGCCCTGCCGGACGGCGTGGAGTGGCAACTGCTGTACTGCGGGCGGTCGTTGGATTCGATGCCGTTCGTGCGGGAGGTCACCGAGCTGGGCGGGGACCGGGTGACCGTGGTCGCCGGGGTGCCGGATCTCGACGCGCTGCGCGTACCCGAGGACGCCGCCGTCTACTGCTGCGGGCCGGAGGGGCTGATGGCGGCGGTCGAGGAGCGGCACCCGCGGGTGCACCTGGAGCGCTTCACCCCGCGCACCACCGCCGACGGGGCCGCCTTCGAGCTCGAACTGCGGCGCAGCGGACGGACGTTGACCGTGCCGGAGGGCACGAGTGTGCTGGCCGCGGTGCGGGCGGAGCTGCCGGACACGCTGTACTCCTGCGAGCAGGGCTTCTGCGGGACCTGCCAGCAGCGGGTGCTGGAGGGCGAGGTGGACCACCGGGACGAGCTGCTGACGGACGGGGAGCGGGCCGACTCGATGCTGATCTGCGTGTCGCGGGCGCGCGGTGATCGTCTCGTGCTGGACATGTGAACGCCGTTGGTCGGTCCGGTCCGTTCGAGGCCGGATCCGATCGGTAAGGTGTTCGCATGAGTACCGGGGTACGCCGCAGAATGGGAGTCGAGGAGCGGCGGCAGCAGTTGATCGGCGTCGCCCTCGAACTGTTCAGCCAACGCTCGCCCGACGATGTCTCCATCGACGAGATAGCAGCCGCGGCCGGCATCTCCCGGCCGCTGGTCTACCACTACTTCCCCGGCAAACTCAGCCTGTACGAGGCCGCGTTGCAGCGTGCGGCGGACGATCTGGCGGGCCGCTTCAAGGAGCCGCACCACGGTCCGCTGGGGGCGCGGCTGCTGCGCGTGATGCACCGGTTCTTCGACTTCGTCGACGAGCACGGCCCCGGTTTCTCGGCCCTGATGCGCGGCGGCCCGGCGGTGGGCTCCTCGGCCACCAACGCGCTCATCGACTCCGTACGGCAGGCCGCCTTCGACCAGATCATGTCGCACCTGGGTGTCGAGGACCCGCCCGCACGCCTGGAACTCGTCGTGCGCTCCTGGATCTCGCTCGCCGAGTCCACCGCGCTGATCTGGCTCGACGGCCGCCGCATCCCGCGCGCCGAACTGGAGCACCAGCTCGTCAACGACTTCGCCGCGCTGGCCGCCGTGAGCGCCGCCTACGACCCCGAGATGGCCGCCCTGCTGCGCAAGACGGTCCAGGAGGAGCCGGGCGGCGGCCCGTTCGCGGACCTGGCCGCCCGGCTGATCGCGCTGGCGTCCTGAGCGTCAGCGCACGAACTTGCGGTACGACGGATCGAGGTCCCGTACCTCGGCGGAGGCGTGCAGGGTGTGGCCCTCCCGGGGCGTCACGTACGTGCCCAGCAGTTCCAGCACGGACTCCGTCAGGCGGGCCTTCGTCTCGTCGGTGCGCCCGGCGAGCAGGCCGATGGTGACGTGCACGATGACGTTGCGCTGGTCGAAGTCGTCGTAGGCGTACGCCGACAGCCCGCCCCGGAACGTCGTCTTGCAGGCCTCCGGCTTGGCCGCGGCGATCTCGACGACCGACTCGTGCAGGGCCCGGGCGAAGCCGCCCCTGTCGAAGGCGTCCCTGTCCTCCCGCACTGCGGTGTAGTCGACGGTGATCTGCGGCATGGGCACTCCTGTTCTACGGCGGCGACAGGCTCACCCTAGTTCCCCGGCCGCGGGCGGGCATCAGCTCCTCAGCCGCAGGGCCAGCATCGCGATGTCGTCCTCCCGCTCGTGCCCGAAGCAGGCCAGCAGCGTGTCGCACAGGGCGTCGAGGCCGGGCAGGGCGCCGACGGCGGCCGCGCGCAGGTGCTCCATGGAGACCGACAGATCCGTGCCCCGGGTCTCGATCAGACCGTCGGTGACCATCAGCAGCCGGTCGGTGGGCTCCAGGAACAGCTCGGTCGGCGCCGGGTGCGGCACGCCCAGGCCGAGCAGCGGGCCGGCCGCCTTGGCGTAGTCGGCGGTGCCGGAGTCCCGCACGATCAGCGGCGGGATGTGGCCCGCGTTGGCGATCCGGGTGCGCCCGGTCTCCGGCTCCAGCAGGACCAGGCAGACGGTGGCCGTGACCTCGGGATGGTAGTGCTGGAGCATCCGGTCGAGGCGCTCGGCGAGCACCGCCGGGTCGCTCTCCTCGACGCAGTAGGCGCGCAGCGCGTGCCGGATCTCGACCATGATGGTGGCCGCCTCCAGCGAGTGCCCGACGACGTCGCCGACCGCGGTGAGCACGCCCTCCTTCGTGCGCAGCACGGCGTAGAAGTCGCCGCCGATCTCGGTCTGCCGGGAGGCGGGCACGTACCGCACGACGGTGTCCACGCCCGGCAGTTCGGGCAGTTTGTGCGGCTCGGGCAGGAAGCTGTGCTGGAGGGTGAGGGCGACATGCCGCTCCACCTGGTACATGAGCAGCGGCTCGGCGGCCAGCGCGGTGGCCTCGGCGAGCTGGGCCAGCAGCGCCTCGGCCTCCGGGCCGACCCGGCGCATCCCGCGGGTGGGCGCGGCCAGGCACACCGGGGCCTTGCCGTCCTGGGTGACGACGAGGGCGAGGCGGGCATCGTGCTGGACGCCGGGCCGGAAGAACCCGGCGGGCCACAGCGGGGCCGGCACGGTGGTGATCTGCACTCCGGACTGGCCCCGGGTCAGCCGCCGCAGCAGGGCGGTGACGGCGCGGTGGGCACCCTCGTCGGGCAGGGCCACGGAGGTACGGTCCCGGGACAGGCCGCGGTAGAGCTGGTCGTCCTGGTCGAGGACGAACACGGCGGCGGGGGTGCCGGTGACGCGGGCGGTGCCGTCGGCGGCGGCGTCGGCGAGCTCCTGCAGGGAGCGGGCCGACTGGATGCCGACGATCGTCTCCGACAGCAGCGTCAGCCGCCGGACCAGGGCCTGGCTGTCGGCGCGCAGTTGCGCGGTGCGGACCGCGGCCCGGACGGCCGCCTCGATCTCCTCGGGCTCGGCGGGCACCGTCAGGTACACCTCGTCGCCCGAGTCCAGGCCGCGGCAGCGGTCGGCCGGGGGCACCGCGGCGGCCGAGAAGTGCACGACGGGCAGGCCGGCGGTGTGCGGGCTCTCCTTGAACCGGCGGCACAGCTCGAAGCCGCTCATGTCCGGCAGGCCCACGTCGACCAGCGCCACGTCGGGCAGGGTGCCCTTGAGCCGCCGGGCGTCGAGTTCGCGCAGTGCCTCCCCGCCGCAGGCGACGGCGACGACGCGGTGCCCGGCCCGGCGCAGCACGCTCTCCATGGCGTACCGGCTGGCAGCCACGTCGTCCACGACCAGTACGGTCGTGCCTGTCGGTGTGCCGTTGAGGTCCATGTTCCTGCCTCTGGACAACAGCGGTGGGACAGACCGTCGAGGCCTGCCCCACCACGGTAATGCCGTTGTCAGGAAATGCGGGAGAACACCGCAACGGTCCGTGCCGGAACGCTGAAAGTGCCCGATTCACTCTGATACGCGGCCGACTTCACGATAGGGTCCGCTCCGTCCCGCTGCACGGGATGCAGCCGGTAGCCCGTCCCCGCCAGCGCGCTCACCCGCTGCTCCTGCCGGTCCGGCGTGGCGTTGAAGACGACGACCAGGTCACCGAGTTGCATGGTGATCACGCCGGGCGTCTCGTCCTTCCCGGACAGCGGGAAGGAGAGCCTCGACTGCACCGCGTCCGCCGTGGCCAGCGAGAAGACGCTGTCCGTCGTACGGATGCGCAGCAGGTCCCGGTAGGCCGCCGAGGCGCCGTCGATCTGCGCGCAGCCGACCTTGACCGTGCCGAGCAGCGGTTTGGCGTACGGCCACTTGGCGGCGTTGTCGGCCGCCATGGGCAGGCCGCGTCCGAAGCCGTTGCCGTCGGCGCAGTTCCAGTGGATGGCGTTGAACCAGTCGCCGCTGTCGAAGGAGTTGCGGTCCAGGGACTTGGAGCGCAGCAGGTCGGAGCCGGCCTGGGAGAGCGCCGGGCCCTGCGAGAGGGCCGCGGTGGCCATCGCGAGGACCTGCATACGGGCCCGGTCGGCGGCGCTGGTCGTGGCGGGCAGCTTGTACGTCAGCGCGTCGAACAGGGACTCGTTGTCGTGGGCGTCGACGTAGGCGAGGGCGTCGCCGGGCGCGTCCGCGTAGCCGGCGGGCGAGCCGTTGTAGTCGACCTCGGCGCCGGTGACCTCCTTGCCGTCGGTGTCGGTGAAGTGGTACTTGGCGAGGTTTCCGGTGAGGCCGACCTTGATGAGGTCCTGGTAGTGCAGGAGGCGGGCCTTCTGCTCGGCCGGGGTGCCGTTGGCCGTCGAGGAGTTGGGGTCGGTGTAGAGGCCGGAGGCGAAGCCCTGGACGCCGGGGTCGGAGTCGAAGGGGCCGCCGCCGCGCACCGCGTCCCGGGCGCGGTCGGAGAAGGTCGCGATGCCGGTGCCGGCCATGTTCTGCTGGGTGGCCTGCACGAAGCGGGCGTTGTCGGCGACCTCGCCGAAGTTCCAGCCCTCGCCGTAGAGGATGATCTTCTTGCCGTCGACGCCGTCCTTCTTGAGGGTCAGCGCGTCGAGGGCCTTGCGGACGGCGAGGATGTTGGCCTTGGGGTGGTGGCCCATCAGGTCGAAGCGGAAGCCGTCGACCTTGTACTCCTTGGCCCAGGTGACGATGGAGTCCACGACCAGCTTGCCCATCATCGCGTTCTCCGGCGCGGTGCCCGCGCAGCAGGTGCTGTTGGCGACCGAGCCGTCGGCGAGGAGCCGCTGGTAGTAGCCGGGCACGATCTGGTCGAGGACGGAGGCGGCGGCCTCTCCGCTGGCCGCGGTGTGGTTGTAGACGACGTCCATGACCACCCTGAGGCCGTCCTGGTTGAGCGCCTGGACCATCTTGCGGAACTGGACGGTGCGGGCCGTGCCGTCCGGGTCGGTGGCGTACGAGCCCTCGGGGACCGTGAAGTGGTACGGGTCGTAGCCCCAGTTGTAGGCGTCGCCGGCCGCCGTCTTCGCCACGCACGCCTGCTGCTGGTCGGAGTCGGCCGGGAAGGAGGCGAGGTCGCAGCCGGGGCTCGCCTGGTCCGCCTTCTTCTCGGGGACGGTGGCGAAGTCGAAGGCCGGCAGCAGATGCACGTAGGAGGTGCCGGACTTCGCCAGCTCGCGCAGGTGCCGGGAGCCGTCGCTGTCCTTGTCGGTGAAGGCGAGGTAGGTGCCCTGCTCCTTGGCCGGGACGGTCGGGTCGGCGACCGAGTAGTCCCGGATGTGCAGCTCCTGGATCTGGGCGTCCCTGAGCGGTACGGCCTTGGGCTTGGCCAGGCTCGACCAGCCGCTCGGGGCGAGGGACTTGTCGTTCAGGTCGGTGACGAGGCTGCGCTCGGAGTTCGCGGTGAGGGCGACCGAGTAGGGGTCGGTGACCTTGTTGGTGACGACCTTGCCGGCGCTGGGCGCCCACACCTTCACGACGTACCGGTAGGGCTTGTCCTTCCAGGACGCGGGACCGGTGACGGACCAGACGCCGGTGGCGCCGTCCCGGTGCATCGGCTTGAGGGCTCCGTCGAGCTCCAGGGAGACGCTCTGCGCGGTCGGCGCCCAGACGGCCAGCGTGGGGCGGCCGTTGTGGAACGTCGGCCCCAACTCGGCCTTGGTGGCCGCCGGGTAGAGGTCGTCGAGCACGCCGGCGGTCTGCACGCCGGTCGCGGCGAGCACCGCGCCGTTCGCGGCCCGCTGGGAGGCGACGACCTGGCCGCCGAGCGCCTCGCGCACCCGGTCGCGGTCGCGCGGGTCGACCGACCAGGCCGTGTAGTCCTTCAGGTACGGGAACTTCGCCTTCTGGGCGTCGGTCAGGCTGGTCTTCGTCAGCCGCAGCCAGCGCTCGTCGTCGCTGGTCAGCGTGCCGTTCTTGACGGCGATGGAGCCGTCGTGGGAGGAGACGAGCTGGGTGGAGACGGCGCCGTCGGAGCCGTTCCAGGCGACGGTGTCCCGGTCGATCCAGACCGCCTTGGAGGTGCTCAGGTCGAGCGCGGCAGCCGAACCGGCCGGCTGGGGCAGCAGGTACTTCTCCTGGCCGTTCAGCAGCCACACCTCGTACCCGTTGGCCGTCAGGTCCAGCGACTGGTCGGCGGCGAGGTCCTTCTCGTCGCCCTTGTGGATGATGTAACTGAGGCTGGTGGCACCGTCGGTGAGGGGCACCTCGAAGACGGCGCCGTAGGCGTCCGTCCGCACCGGCGTCAGCGGCTTCGACCAGTCGGTGGGGTTCGCGGCGCCCGTCCACACGTGCAGGCCCCAGCCGTCGTAGTTCCCGTCGGCGCGGTGGTAGTGGATGACCGCCTTGGTCGTGTCCTGCGCCGGGTAGTCGGCCGTGGGCTTCTCCGTCCGCACGGCCTCCTTGCCCTGCTCGATCCAGACCTCGCCGGTCTTGGTGACGTCGATCGAGCGGTCCGCGGAGACGTCCTTGTCGCCGTCCTTGTCGATGACGAGGAACCCGACGTTCGAGGCGCCGGACTTGACCTTGACGTAGGCGAAGGCCCCGTAGGCGTCCCGCCCGACGAAGGGGTGGCTGTCCGGCCAGGTGGTGGACTCGCCGTCGGCGAGGTCGCCCCAGGCGTACAGGCCCCAGTTGCCGTAGTCGCCGTCGGCGCGCTTGTAGTGGACGATCACGTAGTCCCGGGAGGAGGCGGTGGGCGTCTCCTCGGCGGGCGGGGTGCCGGAGGCGGAGGCGGCCGTCGCGGACGCCGTGTG
This sequence comes from Streptomyces sp. 7R007, assembly GCF_054850255.1. NCBI lineage: Bacteria > Bacillati > Actinomycetota > Actinomycetes > Kitasatosporales > Streptomycetaceae > Streptomyces > Streptomyces sp. 7R007. The sequence continues at coordinate 48,919 of NZ_JBTWMV010000024.1, forward strand.
TCCGGCGGAGTCGACCACAACGGCCTTGTAGCGCAGGGCCGTTCCGGCCGCTACGTCCTTGCCGAGGGTCTGGGTGACCTTGTACGGGGCGTGGTCGGCGGAGCCGAGGGTCCGCCAGGCGCCGTCGCCGACCTGGGCGGCGAAGACGACCCGGTTCAGCTGTCCGCCGTCGACGTCCGCGGAGACCTCGACCGTGCCGGTGGCGCCGGCGTCGGGGGCCTTGAGGGTGAGCGTCGGCTTGGCGGCCGGGGCGGCGAGCGGGCCGGTGGCCTTCAGGACGATCGCCGAGCCGGCGGGCACCGTGACGGTGACCTTCTTGTCGGCGCCGGAGGTGACGGTGTCCGAGGTCCCGTAGATGCCGCGGAACGTCATGTCCGCCGAGCCGGTCGCGAAGGTCGCCGTCCGCGCCTGGTCGGCGTTGTTGAAGGCGACGACGTACTCGGTGCCGCCCTGGGTGCGGGAGAAGGCGTAGATCCCGGCGCCGTCGGCCGCGTAGCGCTCGGTCTGCACTCCGTCGGTGAGGGCGGGGTTGTCCTTGCGCAGCTTGCCGAGAGCACTGATCTGCCGGTAGAGCGGTGCGCTCGTGTCGTAGGCGTCGCTGGCGTGCGTGCGGCTCGTGCCGATCTCGTCGTCGTCGAGGTAGTCGGCGACCTTCGAGGCGAACATGGTCTGGCGGGCGTCCTTGTCGCCGCCGGAGCCGGTGAAGCCCTGCTCGTCGCCGTAGTAGACGACCGGGTTGCCGCGGCTGAGGAACATCACCTCGTTGGCGAGCTCGTCCTTCGCGAGCAGTTCGGCGTCCGTCGCCTTCGGGTTGTCCTGCTTGAGGAAGTACCCGATGCGGCCCATGTCGTGGTTGCCGAGGAAGGTGACCTGCTCGTAGGCGTTGGCCTTGTCGGTCGTGTACTTGTAGTCGTCGCCGAAGACCTTCGACAGGCTCTGCGCGCTGCCGCCCTGGGAGGCGTAGGAGCGGGCGGCGTCCTGGAAGGGGAAGTCGAGGGTGGCGTCGAGCCGGCCCTGGGTGACGTACGGCGAGGTGACGGAGGTGTCGGCGGAGTAGACCTCGCCGAACATGAAGAAGTTCCTGCGGCCGTGCGCGGCGGCGTACGTGTCGAGCGCCGTCGCCCACTGGGTCCAGAACTCCATGTTCACGTGCTTGACGGTGTCGATGCGGAAGCCGTCGACGCCGAAGTCCCTGACCCAGCGCTCGTAGATCCTCTCCATGCCCCGCACCACCTCGGGACGCTCGGTCCACAGGTCGTCGAGGCCGGAGAAGTCGCCGTAGGTCGTGGACTCGCCCGCGTAGGTCGAGTCGCCCCGGTTGTGGTACATCGTCGGGTCGTTGAGCCACGACGGCACCTTGCTGTGCTCGGTGACGGTCGGGGTGCGCGGGAAGGAGGCGGTGGAGACGGCCGGGAAGGCGCTCTTGCCGTCCGCGTAGTCGCTGTCGTCGAAGGGCTGCCCGTCCTTGGTCAGGTACGGGAACGCGCCCTTGGAGAGGTAGTCGTAGGACTTCTCCTCGTAGTCGACGACGTCGGCGGTGTGGTTGGTGATGACGTCGAAGAAGACCTTCATGCCCTTGGCGTGCGCCTTGGAGATGAGGGTCGACAGGTCCTTGTTGGTGCCGAAGTGCGGGTCGACCTGCGTGAAGTCGGTGATCCAGTAGCCGTGGTAGCCGGCCGAGGCGTTGGACCCGGTGCCCTGCACGGGCCGGTTCTTGAAGATCGGGGCCATCCAGATGGCGGTGGTGCCCAGCCCCTTGATGTAGTCGAGCCTCTTGGTCAGGCCCTTGAGGTCGCCGCCCTGGTAGAAGCCCTTGTCGGTGGGGTCGTAGCCGGTGGACAGGCGCGAGCCGGTCAGCCCGCCCCGGTCGTTGGAGGTGTCCCCGTTGGCGAAACGGTCCGGCATGACGAAGTAGAACTGCTCCCGCGTGTCGTCGTGCCGGGCGGGCTCGGCGGCGAGCTTCGCGTCGGACGGCGGCGCGGGCGGGGCGTCGGCGCGGGCGGCGAGCGGCTGGACGAGCGCCGCGGCCAGCGCGGTCACGGTGACCGCGGCGACCCGGCCGGTCCGGGCGGTGCGGCGCCTCTGCGGCGCCTGCCATCTCGGTATCACGGACATGGACTCCTTGCGATGACGGCTCTCTTGGGTCCGACCCCGCGCGACCGTATCGCCGCCGAAAGGTTTACAGCAAGACGTGTGAAACCCCCGGAAAGAACTTTCAGGTTCCTTCCGGGGGCGGGTGAGGCACTCGGCGGGCCGGGCGGCTACTTCCAGGTGTCGCCGGTGGTGTAGCCCGAGGACGTGCCGGTCGTGTAGGCGCGGTTGGTGCCCGACTCCCAGGTCACGTTCCCGGAGCCGTCCTTCTTGATGTACTTGTACGTGAAGGCCGTGCTCTTGGGCACGATGACCAGCTTGCTCCACGTCGGGTACGAGGCCGAGGACAGCGGGATCGCGTCGGCGGTGTTCCAGGAGCCGAGGGAGGCGACGGAGCCCACGACGTAGACGTTGGTGCCCCAGTCGGTGGTGGCGTACTCGTTGAAGGTGACGTCGGTGGCGTCGGCGTTCGCCACGTTCCAGGAGTTGTCCAGGGAGATCGCCGACTCCGCCGTGGTGGCCGATCTGTTGGCGTTGGACTCCCAGGTCACGTTGCCGGAGGCGTCCTTCTTTATGTACTTGTAGGTGAAGCCGGTGTCGATCGGCACGCTCACCTCCCCCGACCAGACCGGGTATCCGGACGACGACAGCCGGACCGCCTTGGCGGTGTCCCAGCCGCCCAGTGCCGCGATCGAGCCGACCACGTACACGGTGGTGCCGCTCGTGGTGGACGCGTACTCGTTGAAGGTCGCGCTCACCGTCGACGTCGAGCCGCCGCTGCCGCCGCCCGCGTCGCCGCAGCCGACCGTGCAGGTGTAGGAGGCGTTGTAGAAGGCGACCGCGCTCTTGGCCGGGATGGTGATCGTGGCGCTGCCGCCGGAGACGGTGACCGTGGAGGCCCCGCCGTCGACGACATTGGAGTACGTGCCGTCGGCCATGCCGGTGGTGAACGTATAAGTAGCGCTGCCGGAGCCGTTGTTGAGGGCGAAGAAGCCCGCGCCGCTGCGCCCGAAGCCGATCACGTCCGACGACTTGGTCTGCCAGTCCGAGACGGCGGCCGTGTCGACGGCGTTGTGCCAGGCGACCATGCCGACGACCCCCGTGTCCCGGTCGAGGCAGTACCACGCGCCGCTCGTGCAGTCGGTGTCGGTGACGAAGCCGGAGGAGTTCGGCGGCGCCTGGTCGCTCTGCGTCCACTCCCAGCTGGCGTACACCGTCGGCGTCGACCACTTGTAGGCCAGCTGGAAGAGGTTGGCCAGCTTGTAGGTGTCGCCGTCCTTGTACGACATGTGCAGGCCGTTGCGCTCGGTGTCGTGGTTGGTCACGAACGACACCGAGTCGGCGGCCGGCAGGATGCCGCTGCCCGCGATCGAGGACAGGTCGCTGACGTTGCCCTGGAAGGCGGACTTCAGCTTGCTCGCGTAGGTGAAGTCCAGGACGTCGCCGGAGGCGTAGTAGTCGCTGGGCTGCGGGGTCGAGCCGGGGTAGATCTCCTGGAAGACGTACGGGTCCGTGCCCGAGGTCGTGTCCGTGAGCTTCGACTCGATCGCCGCGAGGTCGGCCTCCGGGATGTGCTTGGCCGCGTCGACGCGGAAGCCGTCGACGCCCAGGGCGAGTTGGGAGTTGAGGTAGTCGGCGATGCCGGTGCGGACCGTGTCCGAGCCGGTCCTCAGGTCGGGCAGGCCCAGCAGTTCGCAGTTCTGGACCTGGGTGAGGTTGGAGTAGTCCTGGATGGTCAGGTCGGAGGTGGGGCAGTCCGAGGAGTCGTGGTAGTCGGCGCGGTCCCACTCCGGGGTGTCGTACTTGCCGGTGATCGTGGTGCCGTTGTAGCCGGTGCCGGTCTGCGCGGCGGTGTGGTTGATCACCGCGTCCGTGTAGACCTTGACGCCGGCCTGGTGGCAGGCGCTGATCATCGACGCGAACTGCGCCTCGGTGCCGAAGCGGCTGTTCAGGTCGTAGGAGTAGGGCTGGTAGACGTCCCACCAGTAGTACGAGGACTGCTTGAGGGACTCGGCGGGCGGGGCGACCTGCACGGCGCCGTAGCCGGCCGGGCCCAGCACGTTCGTGCACTCGGAGGCAATGGACTTCCAGTTCCATTCCCAGAGGTTGGCGATGACGTCGCCCTTGGCGGTGGTGTCCGCGTGGGCCGGGGCCGCGGGCAGGGCCACGGCTCCGGCCAGGGCGAGGGCGCCCGCGGCGGCGGCGGTCACGGTACGGCGGAGGACACCCGGGGGGTGGTGTCTGCTCATGAGCGGCTCCGAAAGAACTCCGTGCGGAAGGGACAGGGTTCAACAAGCCGTGAGCCTGAGGTAGTTGAGAAGGGCACGTCAAGGTCGGCGATGAAAGTTCTTGCTGTGAATTTCAAGTCCCTTGCTGTAAACCTTTCGTTAGCGGTACGGTCGCGCCGCGCCCGGCAAAGACGCCTGGCGGTCACCTCAAGGAGCCCCCACCGTGATAAAGAGATGGCCCGTCACCGCGACCGCGCTCGCCGCCACGGCGGCCGCCGTCCTGACGCCCGGCACCGCGCACGCCTCCCCGCCCGGCACCAAGGACGTCACCGCGGTCCTCTTCGAGTGGAACTTCGCCTCGGTCGCCAAGGAGTGCACCACCACCCTCGGCCCCGCCGGTTACGGCTACGTCCAGGTCTCGCCGCCCGCCGAGCACATCCAGGGCTCGCAGTGGTGGACGTCGTACCAGCCGGTCAGCTACAAGATCGCGGGCCGGCTCGGCGGCCGTACGGCCTTCCAGAACATGGTGAACACCTGCCACGCTGCCGGCGTGAAGGTCGTCGTCGACACGGTGATCAACCACATGTCGGCGGGCAGCGGCACCGGCACCGGCGGCTCGTCGTACACGAAGTACGACTACCCGGGCCTGTACTCCTCCTACGACTTCGACGACTGCACCGCGCAGGTCAGCAACTACCAGGACCGCTGGAACGTCCAGCACTGCGAACTGGTGGGCCTGGCCGACCTGGACACCGGCGAGGAGTACGTCCGCAAGACCATCGCCGGCTACCTGAACGACCTGCTCTCGCTCGGCGTCGACGGCTTCCGCATCGACGCGGCCAAGCACATCGACGCGGCCGACCTCGCCAGCATCAAGTCACGGCTGACGAACCCCGGTGCGTACTGGAAGCAGGAGGTCGTCTACGGCAGCGGGGAGGCCGTGCAGCCCACCGAGTACACGGGCAACGGCGACGTCCAGGAGTTCCGCTACGCCTACGACCTCAAACGGGTCTTCACCAACGAGAACCTCGCCTATCTCAAGAACTACGGCGAGGGCTGGGGCTATCTGAGCAGTTCGGTCGCCGGGGTCTTCGTCGACAACCACGACACCGAGCGCAACGGCTCCACCCTGAACTACAAGGACGGCGCCACCTACACGCTGGCCAACGTCTTCATGCTCGCCTGGCCCTACGGCGCGCCGGACGTCAACTCCGGCTACGAGTGGTCCGACACGGACGCGGGGCCGCCCAACGGGGGCCAGGTGAACGCCTGTTGGCAGGACGGCTGGAAGTGCCAGCACGCCTGGCCGGAGATCCTGCGCATGGTCGCCTTCCGCAACGCCACCCGCGGCGAGGCCGTGACGAACTGGTGGGACGACGGGGCCGACGCCATCGCCTTCGGGCGGGGCGCCAAGGGGTACGTCGTGATCAACCACGAGTCGGGCAGCCTGAGCCGCGCCTTCCAGACCTCGCTGCCCGCGGGGACGTACTGCGACGTGCAGAACAACACGAGCGTGACGGTGAACTCCAGCGGCCAGTTCACGGCCACGCTGGGCGCGAACACGGCCCTGGCGCTCTACGCGGGCAAGTCGGCCTGCTGACCCCCTTGACGCTGGCGCTCCCGCGACAGGGGCGGATCATGCTGCGCACACTCAGGAAACGGACTCCGGCTCCGGCGGCGGCCCTGCTCACGGCCGCCGGGGTCACCGCCGCCGGCACCCAGGACGCCTGTGCCGCCACCTCGGTGACCGTCGACGGCTCGGTCACCTACCAGCCGATCGACGGCTTCGGCAGCTGCGAGCACTTCGGACGGGCCGCCATCATGAACGGCTCGCAGGGGCTGTCGGCCCGGCACCAGAAGGAGCTGCTGGACCTCCTCTTCAGCCGCTCCACCGGCGCTGGCCTCAGCATCCGCCGGGGCGAGTTGCGCGAGCGGCGACCGGCGCCGGGCGTACGCGGACTTCCTCGTGCAGTACGCGAGGTTCTACCGCCAGGTTCACGAAGGTCCTCGGCCCGATCGCCAGGGCGGCGGGCCTACCGCGTGAGTTGCTGCGACTCCTTCGGCTGGGACCAGCAGAAGGCGTCCAGCGCCGCGATCGAGGCCGACGCGACGGCCCGCCGCCTCGTCACCACGCTCACCGCGCACACCTACGCCAGCGCGGTGGACGGCCCGCTGCCCACCCGGCACCGCACCTGGATGTCGGAGTGGTCGCCCGACGGCACCGCCTGGAACGAGAACGGGGACGACGGCAGCGGCTACGGCGGCATCACGGTCGCCGCCGCGATCCACGACGCGCTGACGAAGGGCGACGGCAGCGGCTACGTCTACTGGTACGGCGCCTCGACCGGCGCCACCCGCGGCCTGATCCAGATGGACGGCGACGGCCACCACGTCTCCCCACGCCTCTGGGCGATGGCGAACTACAGCCGCTTCCTCCGCCCCGGCGCCCTGCGCACGGCCGCCACGACTTCCGACCCGGCCCTGAAGCTGCGGAGGCGACCCCGGTGTCCTGCGCCCTGCGCAACACGGGCATCACGGCGGGAACCGCGACCCCCTACCTGACGGACACGGCCCACGGCACGTCCGCCCAGCCGCCCGTCCTCCTCGCGGGCGGCACCCTGACCGCCACCGTCCCGGCGCGCTCGCTGGTCACGTATGTCATCCGCCGTCGGCCGGGCGTGAGTCGGGCCCGCCGCCCGAGAAGGCGGCGGGCCCGGTGGGTGGGCCGTCGTCAGGCCGTCGTCCACCACACCGTCGTGTCCGACGGGATCTTCGTCTCGTCCTCCGCCTCCGTGATGTCGCCGCTGGTGAGCAGCACGCGGCCGCGGGTGGGGGTGGTGACGGCCTCGCCGGTGGTGTTGGTGACGCAGACGAAGTCGCCGCGGCGGAAGGCGAGGACGCCCTCGGGGGCGCGCAGCCACTCGACCGCGTCGCCGGCGCCCAGGCCGGGGTGGGCGCGGCGGATGGCGAGGGCGGTGCGGTAGAGCTCCAGGGTGGAGGCCGGGTCGCCGGTCTGGGCCTCGACGCTGAGCTCGCCCCAGCCCTCCGGCTGCGGGAGCCAGCTGCCGCCGGTGCCGAAGCCGTAGGAGGAGCCCTCGCGGGTCCACGGGATCGGCACGCGGCAGCCGTCGCGGAAGCCGTCCTGGCCGGCGCCGCGGAAGTACGCCGGGTCCTGGCGCACCTCGTCGGGCAGGTCGACGACGTCCGGGAGGCCCAGCTCCTCGCCCTGGTAGAGGTACGCCGAGCCGGGCAGGGCGAGCATGAGGAGGGTGGCGGCGCGGGCGCGGCGCAGGCCCAGGGCGCGGTCGCCCGCGGTGCGGATCTGGGTGCCGAGGCCGGGCGGGTTGGCGAAGCGCGTGGCGTGGCGGGTGACGTCGTGGTTGGACAGCACCCACGTCGCGGGCGCGCCGACCGGGCGCATCGCCTCCAGGGTGCGGTCGACGACCGTGCGGAGCTGGTCGGCGTCCCAGTCCGTCGACAGGTACTGGAAGTTGAACGCCTGGTGCAGCTCGTCGGGGCGGACGTAGTTCGCGGTGCGCTCGACGGTCGGCGTCCAGGCCTCCGCCACGAAGATCCGCTCTCCCGCGTACTCGTCGAGGATCAGCCGCCACTGGCGGTAGATCTCGTGCACCCCGTCCTGGTCGAAGAACGGCATGACATCGTTGCCCAGCAACTTGAGTTGGTCATGCGCCCCGAGGTCGGGCAGCCCCTCCGCCTTCACCAGGCCGTGGGCCACGTCGATGCGGAAGCCGTCGACGCCCATGTCGAGCCAGAAGCGCAGGATAGAGCGGAACTCGTCGCCCACGGCCGGGTGTTCCCAGTTGAAGTCGGGCTGCTCCGGCGCGAAGAGGTGGAGGTACCACTCCCCGTCCGCCACCCGCGTCCAGGCCGGCCCGCCGAAGATCGACTCCCAGTCGTTGGGCGGGAGTTCGCCGTTGACGCCCTTGCCGGGACGGAAGTGGTAGCGGTCGCGCAGCGGGGAGCCGGGGCCCTCGCGCAGGGCCCGCTTGAACCACTCGTGCTGGTCCGAGGAGTGGTTGGGCACCAGGTCGACGATGATCCGCAGGCCCAGCTGGTGGGCGTCGCGGATCAGCGCGTCGGCGTCGAGCAGGTTGCCGAACATCGGGTCCACGGCCCGGTAGTCGGCGACGTCGTAGCCGGCGTCGGCCTGCGGCGAGGCGTAGAAGGGGCTGAGCCACACGGCGTCCACGCCCAGGTCGCGCAGGTACGGGAGTCGGGATCGTACGCCTTCCAGGTCACCCATGCCGTCGCCGTTGCTGTCGGCGAAGCTGCGTGGGTAGACCTGGTAGATCACCGCGTCCCGCCACCAGTCGCCGCGCTTGGCTTGGGCGGGGGTCGGGGCCGGGGCGATGGCGGTGTGCTGCTGGCTCATGGCGTCCTTGGGGCTCAACGGAGTCATCGGGTCAGGTGTGCATACGGTGATGACGAGACGGCCGCGGTGACAGCGGGGTCGGATGGACACCGCGGCCGTCTCGGGCAGGGGGGTGCGGGGCGCGGTCAGCCCTTCGTGCCGCCCGCGGTCAGGCCCGTCACCAGGTTCTTCTGCACGAGGTAGAAGAACGCGGAGACGGGTATCGCGATCAGCACGGCCGTCGCGGCCATCAGGTTGCGCTGGGCGTCGTGCTCGCTGACGAAGGTCTGCAGACCGACGGCGAAGGTGTACTTCGTGTCGGACAGCATGAACGTCGAGGCGAACGCGACCTCGCCGAAGGCCGTGAGGAAGCTGTAGAAGGCCGCGACCGCCAGGCCCGGCCTGGCGAGCGGGAGGATCAGTCGGGCGAACGTGCCGAAGGGGCTCAGCCCGTCGACGCGTCCGGCCTCGTCGATCTCGAACGGGATGGTGTCGAAGTAGCCCTTGAGCAGCCAGGCGCAGTACGGCACCGCCGTCGAGCAGTAGACGAGGACGAGACCGAGGTAGCTGTCGATGAGCTGCAGGTCCGACAGGATCTGGTACATCGGCACGATGAGGACCGCTATCGGGAACATCTGCGTGAGCAGCAGCAGCCACATGAACTTCCGGTAGCCCGGGAAGCGCATGCGCGAGACGGCGTAGCCGGTGGTCGCGGCGATCAGCACACCGATGACGGTGGTGCCGAGCGAGACGATCAGCGAGCTCTTCAGCCAGTCGAAGAACTCCGTGTGCCGCAGCACGAACGAGTAGTTCGTGAACGACATCTTCGCCCAGATGCCGCCCGGGTGGAGGTAGTCGTCCTTGTCCGGGCCGAGGGAGAGGAAGACCAGCCAGGCGATCGGGAACAGCGCGATCAGGCTGGCGACGATCAGGATGCCGTGGGAGGCGGACTTCGCGGCGAGGCTCTGCTCACCGCGCCGGCGGAACGGGCGCGGCCGCGAGGCGGCGAGGACCTGCGGGGTCACCGGACGATCCGCCGTGATGTCGGGGGGTGTTGCGGTGTTCATGGTGACTCCTGCCTCAGATCGCGAGCTGCTGCTCATTGCGGTTCAGCCAGCGGCGGTAGAAGGAGGTGAAGACGATCAGGATGGCCAGCAGCAGGATGCCGTACGCGGCCGACTGCGCGAAGTCGCGCGGCTGCTGCCCGAAGCCGAGGTAGTAGGCCCAGGTGACGAGGATCTGGGCGTCCGGGGCGGTGTTGCCGAACAGCAGGAAGATGACGGCGAACTGGTTGAACGTCCAGATGATGCCCAGGAGCACGACGGTGGAGCTGACGGACCTCAGTCCCGGCAGGGTGACGTAGCGGAAGCGCTGCCAGGCGCTCGCGCCGTCCATCTCGGCGGCCTCGTACAGGGAGGTGTCGATGGACTGCAGTCCGCCGAGCAGCGAGACCATCATGAACGGCACGCCGCACCAGGTGTTGACCATGACGGCGGCGAACCGCTGCCAGAAGGTGTCCTCCAGCCAGTCCGGCGCCGGCAGGTGCAGCGTGTGCAGGAAGGAGTTGACGATGCCGCCGTCGGCGAGCATGAAGCGCCAGCCGAAGACGGTGACGAAGGTCGGCACCGCCCAGGGCAGGATGAGGATCAGCCGGTACAGGGTGCGGCCGCGCAGCTTCTGGTTGAGCAGCAGCGCGAGGCCGAGGCCGATCGTGTAGTGGAGGGCGACGCAGAGCGCGGTCCACACGATCGTCCAGATGAAGTGCGACCAGAAGCGGTCGTAGGCCGTCGGGCCGAACAGGATGTCCTTGTAGTTGTCGAGCCCGATGAACTTGTAGGTGGCGTCGATGTGGTTGACGCCGATGGTGCGCGCCGTGTTGAGGCTGTTGGCGTCGGTGAGGGTGAGGTAGAGGCCGTACACCAGGGGGTACAGCACGAGGACGCCGAGCACGACGGCCACGGGGGCGATCATCGCGTAGGCGTACCAGTTCTTCTGGTAGCTGTGCTTGAGGCGCTGGCCCAGCCCGGGGCGCTGCCCGCGGTCACCGCGGACCTTGCCGGTCGCGCGGTCGATGGCGACTGTCATGGTTCGACACCTTCGAGTTTTCGGGGGGAGTACGGCGCGCAGGCCGACGGCCGCCGGATCGCTCCCCCCATGATCAGGGCGATCCGGCGGCCACCGGTGCTTACTTGCTGAAGTCCGGCACCAGCTTGGCGATGGCGAGTTCGGCGTTGCTCAGGCCCTTGTCGAGGGACTCGTTGCCGCCGGCGATCTTCGGCAGCTCGGTGTCCAGCGGGCCCCACAGGGAGCTGTACTCGGGCAGTGCCGGGCGCGGCTGGGCGGCGGGCAGGACCGTCTGGAAGCCGGCGATGCCCGGGTCGGCCTTGACCTCGGCGGTGTAGGCGTCGTCGCGGGTGGGCAGCGTGGAGTTCTTCAGGGCGATCTCCGTCTGCGCCTTGGCGGAGGTCATGAAGTTGACGAACTTCAGGGCCGCCTTCTGGTGGGCGGAGTCCGAACCGGCGTAGACCGACAGGTTGTGGCCGCCGGTCGGGGCGCCCGACTTGCCGCTGGAGCCGGCCGGGACGGTGGCGATGCCAAGGTTGGACTTGTCGCTGAAGGCCGAGCCCTTGTAGAAGTTGGTGATCTCCCACGGGCCCTGGATGATCGCGGCGACCTTGCCGCTGACGAACGCGTCCTGGATGTGGGCGTAGGCGTCGGCGGTGACGTCGGCCTTGTGCAGGCCCTGGCCGGAGAACATGCTCAGCCAGGTGCCGTACGCCTTCTTCGCGGCGGCGGAGTCCACGGTGATCTTCTTGGCGGAGGCGTCGACGGTGTCGGTGCCCTCACCGTAGAGGAAGGTCTGGGCATAGTAGGCCTGGGTGGAGCCCCAGTAGCCGTAGACGTGCAGCTTGGCGTCGATCTTCGCGGCGTCGGACTTCAGCTCGTCCCAGGTCTTGGGGGCCTCGGTGATGCCGGCCTTCTTGAACAGGGCCTTGTTGTAGACCAGGGCGAGGGTGTCGGTGACGAGCGGCACGCCGTACGTCTTGCCCTCGTACTGGGCCTGCGTGATCAGGTTGGGCTGGAACTTGTCCTTGTCGGCGAGGGCCTCGGTGCCGTCCAGCGGCAGGAAGTAGCCCTTCTTGGCGAAGGCGGGGGTCCAGCCGACCTCGGAACGCAGCACGTCCGGGGCGCCCTTGGAGCCGGCGGCGGTGTCGAACTTGTTCTGCGCCTGGCTGAAGGGGACGTTGACGTACTTGACCTTGATGCCCTTGTTGGCGGCCTCGAACTCCTTGACCAGGGCCTTGTACGTCGGCGCCTCATTGGTGGCGTTGGAGGTGTCCCACCAGGTGATGGTGACCGGCCCGCTGCTCTTGTCGCTGCCGCTGTCACTGCCGCCGCAGGCCGTCGCCGCGAGGGCGAGGGACGCCACCAGCGCGGTGGCCGCTATGCCACGCCGCATGAGTTCTCCTTGAGGGTTAAAGCCCGTGTGGTGCAGGGGCCGGCCCCGTCTGCCGTCCCTGCTGTGCCGACTGCGCCGTTGCGGCCGCCGGGCGTCAGGGAACGTAACAGCGTTGTAAGCGTTGCGAAAGACCTTGCAGCAAAAAACTGCAAGGAGGGTGCGGAGTTATCGCGTCGTGACCCCGTCCAGACCCCTTCGCAACCGCCTGTTGCAGCCTTTGAGCGCGCCGGGGAACACTTGTGCAAGACTCTGCAAGCTCTTGCCATCCAGCTCCGGCACGGCAATCATCCCCTTGCGGGACAAGCGGCGCCGACCAGAACAGAGGGACCGCGATGACGATACGGCCGGTACAGTCCGGTGGCGTGACCACACGGCTTGCCGACATCGCTGCTCAGGCGGGGGTGAGCGAAGCGACCGTCAGCCGCGTCCTCAACGGGAAGCCGGGCGTCGCCGCCACCACCCGCCAGTCCGTGCTGGCCGCCCTGGACGTGCTGGGCTACGAACGCCCGGTACGCCTGCGGCAGCGCAGCGAGGGTCTGGTGGGCCTGATCACCCCGGAGCTGGAGAACCCCATATTCCCGGCCCTGGCCCAGGTGATCGGCCAGGCGCTGACCCGGCAGGGCTACACGCCCGTGCTGGCCACGCAGACCCCGGGCGGCTCCACCGAGGACGAGCTGACGGAGATGCTCGTCGACCGGGGCGTCGCCGGGATCATCTACGTCTCGGGACTGCACGCCGACACCACCGCCGACATGGAGCGCTACGAGCGGCTGCGCGCGCAGGGCGTGCCGTACGTGCTGGTGGACGGTTTCTCGCCGAAGGTGCAGGCGCCGTTCATCTCGCCCGACGACCGGGCGGCGATGACGCTGGCGGTGACGCACCTGGTCTCGCTCGGCCACACACGCATCGGCCTGGCGCTCGGGCCGAAACGGTTCGTGCCGGTCCAGCGCAAGATCGAGGGCTTCGTGCGCACGATGCAGGACCAGCTGGGCCTCGGCGCCCAGGAGATCGAGTCGGAGCTGGTCCAGCACTCCCTCTACACCCTGGAGGGCGGTCAGGCCGCCGCCACCGCGCTGATCGACCGCGCCTGTACGGCGGTGGTGTGCGCGAGCGACATGATGGCGCTGGGCGCGATAAGGGCGGCGCGACAGCACGGCCTGGACGTGCCGAAGGACATCTCGGTCGTCGGGTTCGACGACTCCCCGCTGATCGCCTTCACGGACCCGCCGCTGACGACGATCCGCAAGCCGGTGCCGGCGATGGGCCAGGCGGCGGTGCGCACGCTGCTGGAGGAGATCGGCGGGACGCCCGCGCCGCACAGCGAGTTCGTGTTCATGCCGGAGCTGGTGGTGCGCGGTTCGACCGCCTCGGCCCCCGGGGACCGCCATCGTCCTCGGGGCGGAGAAATCCGGGGTACGGGCAGTGCGGCGGGAGGAGGCGAGGGGGTCCGCCCGCGGTAGAACGTGCGGCCTGAACCCGACCAGGGGATGATCGGGGGGAGAAGGCGTTTCTGGCAGACTTTGTGCCTATGGGTGACTCGACCGTGACCAGGCCGGACGACCGCGAGCAGGCGGCCGTTCCGCAGCCGGTCGCGGCCCCGCGGACGCCGGGTCCGCTCCGGCGGCTGCGCGTCCCGCGCCGGCCGCGGCTGTGGTTCGAGGTCCTGCTGATCGCGGTGAGTTACTGGACGTACTCCCTGATCCGCAACGCCGTTCCGGAACAGCGCGGCAAGGCGCTGCGCAACGCGGACTGGATCTGGCAGACCGAGCACCACCTCGGCATCGCCGTCGAGCAGTCGGTCAACCACACGCTGAACTCGGTGACTTGGCTCATCGTCGGCATGAACTACTACTACGCCACCCTGCACTTCATCGTGACGCTGAGCGTGCTGGTCTGGCTCTTCCGCTGCCATCCCGGCCGGTACGCGGCGACGCGGCTGGTGCTGTTCGCGACGACGGGCGTGGCCCTGGTCGGTTACTACCTGTATCCGCTGGCGCCCCCGCGGCTGATGCGCGGCAGCCACTTCATCGACACGGTCACCGCACACCACACCTGGGGTTCGATGGCCTCCGGCGACCTGAAGCACATGTCGAACCAGTACGCCGCGATGCCGTCCATGCACATCGGCTGGTCCCTGTGGTGCGGGCTGACGATCTTCGCGCTGGCCAGGGTGCCGTGGGTGCGGGTGCTCGGGCTGTGCTATCCCGCGGCGACGCTGATCGTCATCGTCGCCACCGCCAACCACTTCTGGCTGGACGCGGTGGGCGGCATCCTGTGCCTGGCGTTCGGCTTCGGGGTGGCGTGGGCGTGGTACGGGAAGCTGCCGTACGCGCTGCCGAGGACGGTGGCGGCGCGCGGGGCCAGGGGTCCGCTGCTGCCGACGAAGGCGTAGGCGGGCACCCGCTAGCCGCCGTAGAACAGCTCCTCCACCACGCCCCTGGCCCGGCGCGCCGTACGGCGGTAGGCGTCCAGCATGTCCCCCACGTGTCCGTCCCCGTACCCCAGGTAGCGCCCCACCGCGGCGAGCTCCCGCCCGCCGGAGGGGAACGTGTCCCCGGCCCGCCCGCGCACGAGCATCACCGCGTTGCGCACCCGGGTGGCCAGCACCCACGCCTCGTCGAGGATCGACGCGTGCTCCTCCGAGACCAGCCCGGCGTCCCGCGCGGCACCGAGGGCCTCCCGGGTGCGCGTGGTGCGCAGGCCCGGCTCCCGCGCTCCGTGCCGCATCTGCAGCAGCTGGACCGTCCACTCCACGTCCGACAGGCCGCCCGGCCCGAGCTTGGTGTGCAGCTTGGGGTCGGCGCCGCGCGGCAGCCGCTCCGACTCCATGCGCGCCTTCAGCCGCCGGATCTCGCGTACGGCGTCGTCGCCGAGGCCCGCCGCCGGGTACCGCAGCGGGTCGACCAGCTCGACGAAGGCCCGCCCCAACTCCTCGTCCCCGGCGACCGGTTCGGCCCGCAGCAGGGCCTGCGACTCCCAGACCAGCGACCAGCGGCGGTAGTAGGCCTCGTACGACTTCAGCGTCCGCACCAGCGGCCCCGACTTGCCCTCCGGACGCAGGTCGGCGTCGATGAGCAGCGGCGGGTCGGCGCTCGGCAGCTGCAGCAGCCGGCGCATCTCGGCGACCACCTTGTTCGCCGCCTCTGATGCCTCCCGGTCGCCCACGCCCGCGCGCGGCTCGTGCACGAAGAGGACGTCCGCGTCGGAGCCGTAGCCCAGTTCGTGCCCGCCGAAGCGGCCCATGCCGATGACGGCGAACCTGGTGGGCAGCTCGTCTCCCCAGCCCTCGCGCACCACCGCGCGCAGCGTGCCCGCCAGCGTGGCCGCCGTCAGGTCGGAGACCGCGCCGCCGACCCGGTCCACCAGGGCGCCCTGGTCGGCCTCGGCGGGCCGGGCCTCGGTGCCGTAGGAGCCGACGATGTCGGCGGCGGCCGTACGGAAGAGCTCGCGGCGGCGGACGCCACGGGCCGCCGTGACCGCCTGGACCGCGCCGTCCGCGCGGCCCACCGCGGCGAGGATCTCCTGCTCCAGTTGCTCCCGCCCGCGCGGCGCCAGCCCTCCGGCGTCGCCGTCGCCGAGCAGCGCCACCGCTTCGGGGGCGCGCATCAGCAGGTCGGGGGCGAGCCGCCCGGCGGACAGCACGCGGGCGAGGTTCTCGGCGGCGGCGCCCTCGTCCCGCAGCAGCCGCAGGTACCACGGTGTCTTGCCGAGCGCGTCCGACACCTTGCGGAAGTTGAGCAGGCCGGCGTCCGGGTCGGCGGAGTCCGCGAACCAGCCGAGCAGCACCGGCAGCAGGGTGCGCTGGATGGCGGCCTTGCGGGTGACCCCGGAGGCCAGCGCCTCCAGGTGGCGCAGGGCGGCGGCCGGGTCGGCGTACCCGAGCGCGACGAGCCGCTCGCGGGCCGCCTCCGGGCTCAACCGGGCCTCACCGGGCGCGAGTTGGGCGACGGCGTCGAGCAGGGGCCGGTAGAAGAGCTTCTCGTGCAGCCGGCGCACGACGGCCGCGTGCCGCCGCCACTCGCGGTCGAGCTCGGCGACCGGGTCGGCGCGCAGGCCGAGGGAGCGGCCGATGCGGCGCCGGTCGGCCTCCTCCTCGGGGACGAGGTGGGTGCGGCGCAGCCGGTAGAGCTGGATGCGGTGCTCCATGGAGCGCAGGAAGCGGTAGGCGTCGTCGAGCTGGACGGCGTCCGCCCGCCCCACGTACCCGCCCGCCGCGAGGGCCTGCAAGGCGTCCAGCGTCGTCCCGCTGCGCAGCGAGGCGTCGGCCCGTCCGTGCACCAACTGCAGCAGCTGGACGGCGAACTCGACGTCCCTGAGGCCGCCGGGGCCGAGCTTCAGCTCGCGCTCGACCTCGGCGGCCGGGATGTTCTCGATCACCCTGCGGCGCATCTTCTGCACGTCCGCGACGAAGTTCTCCCGCTCGGCGGCCTGCCACACCAGCGGCTCCAGCGCGGCGACGTACGCCTGGCCGAGCTCGGTGTCGCCGGCCACCGGGCGGGCCTTGAGCAGCGCCTGGAACTCCCAGGTCTTCGCCCAGCGCTGGTAGTAGGCGAGGTGCGAGGAGAGCGTGCGCACCAGCGGGCCGTTGCGCCCCTCGGGCCGCAGGTTGGCGTCGACGGGCCAGATGGAGCCCTCGACGGTGGTCTCCGAGCAGATCCGCATCATGTGCGAGGCCAGCTTGGTGGCCGCGCGCAGCGCCTTGCCCTCGTCGGCGCCCTCCGCCGCCTCGCCGACGAAGATGACGTCCACGTCGGAGACGTAGTTCAGCTCGTGCCCGCCGCACTTGCCCATCGCGATCACCGCGAGCCGGCACAGCGCCGCCTCCTCGGGGGCGGCGGCCCGGGCGAGGGCGAGCGCGGCGCGCAGGGTGGCGGTGGCCAGGTCGGCGAGCTCGGCGGCGGTCTCGGCGACGTCGGTGGTGCCGCAGACGTCCCGGGCGGCGATGGACAGCAGGCAGCGGCGGTAGGCGACGCGCAGCGACACCGGGTCGGTCGCCTCGGCGAGCCCCCGCTCGAACTCCTCCACGCCGGGGTGCAGGTCGCGCGGCTCGTACATGACCAGCGCGTGCCAGTCCCGGGGGTGGCGGGCGAGGTGGTCGGCGAGGGCGGCGGAGGCGCCGAGCACCCCGAGCAGGCGGTCGCGCAGCGGCTTGGCCGCTATCAGCGTGTCGAGCAGCTCGCGGCGGGCGGTGGGGGCGGGCTGGGCTTCGAGCAGCCGGACGAGGCCGTGCAGGGCGAGGTCGGGGTCGGCGGTCGCGCCGAGGGCGTCCAGCAGCACCGGATCGTTGCGTACCGGCATCAGCTCGGCGCTGTCCAGGAGCCGCTCGGCGGCCGAGGGATCGGTGAACCCGTGCCGCAGCAGCCGTGTGAAGGTACTGCTCCTGCGCCCCGGCGCCGTCATCCCCGGCCTCCCGTCGGATCAAGGTCGTACTGGGGCCGAGCCTAACCGGAGACACTGACAGCAGCGCCCGGGCGGGCGGGGCCTTCCTGCGGGGCGAGGAAGCGGAACCGGGTATCCCGGTGGCGCGCGGGCCGGATGTGGGCTTGTGTAAGGGGTCGTACACACCGGTCCCACGCATCCGAGGGGTCAGCTCATGGACATGACGCTCGAAGTGATCCTGTTGCCGGTCACCGACGTGGACCGGGCCAAGGAGTTCTACCGGGACAAGGCCGGCTTCCACGTGGACCTCGACGGGGAGGTGATGCCGGGCGTGCGGATCGTGCAGCTGACGCCGCCCGGGTCGGGGTGCTCGATCGCGCTGGTGGACGGCCTCCAGGTGCCGACCGGGATGCCGGAGCCGGGGTCGTACCACGGGATGCAGCTGTGCGTGACGGACGCGAAGGCGGCGTACGAGGAGCTGACCGCGCGGGGGCTGGAGGTGAGCGAGCCGCAGCAGTTCGCGCCGCAGGACGGGGCGACGTTCATGTACTTCAAGGACCCCGACGGGAACGGCTGGGCGATCCAGGAGTACCGGCGGCGGGCGACGGAGCCGCTGTACCAGGTGCTGGCCGAACAGGCGCAAACGCGCGGGTAGTCGACGAGGGGACGATTCGCCGGGCTGCCGTTCACCGGATCTTCATCCTCCCGGCCGGACGGCTTCCGGCGGGGGCACTTTGGCGTGTGCATGCTCTCCCCGCACCGCCGTCCCCGCCTTCCCCTCACCGGAGGTTGATGTGTCCGGCACTTCCGTGTTCCGCCGCGGCCGCGCCGCCCTGGCGTCCACGCTCGCCCTCACCGCGGCGGCCGTCGGCCTGTGGACCGGCCTCGGCGGCTCCTCGCAGGCCGCCTCCGCCGTGCCGACGCCCGACCACGTCGTCGTGGTGGTCTTCGAGAACCACGCCTACAGCCAGGTCATCGGCTCCTCCAGCGCCCCGTACATCAACTCGCTGAAGACCGGCGGCGCCAACCTCACCCAGTCCTACGCCGAGACCCACCCGAGCCAGCCCAACTACTACGCCCTGTTCTCCGGCTCCACCCAGGGCGTCACGGACGACAGCTGCGTCACCCCCGGCTTCTCCTCGGCCGCCAACCTCGCCTCCGAGGTGATCGCGGCCGGCGGCAGCTGGGCCAGCTACAACGAGTCCCTGCCCAGCCAGGGCTCCACGACGTGCAGCAGCGGAAACTACGCGCAGAAGCACAACCCGTGGTTCGGCTTCGGCAACGTGCCGACCTCGACCGCGAAGACCTTCGCGCAGTTCCCGGCCGACTACTCCACCCTCCCGGACATCTCCTTCGTCGTACCGAACCTGTGCAGCGACATGCACGACTGCTCGGTGTCGACCGGTGACACCTGGCTGAAGAACAACCTGGGCGCCTACGCCACCTGGGCCAAGACCCACAACAGCCTGCTCGTCGTCACCTTCGACGAGGACAACCGGCTCTCCGGCAACCGCATCCCGACCGTCCTGTACGGCCAGCCGGTCACCGCGGGCTCCAGCAGTTCCACCACGTACAACCACTACAACCTCCTGCGCACCCTGGAGGACACCCAGGGCCTGACCACCCACGCCGGCAACGCGGCCTCCGCGTCCGACATCACGGGGATCTGGGCCTCCTGACATGTACGTAGCGGACAGCCGCGCGAGCGATCCCGCCGCGCCGGCGTCCGCGGCAGGCGCCGCCCGGCCCGTCAGCGCCGGGCGGCACCTGACCGCGGTCGCCCCGACCACCGTCCTCGCGCTCGGCACGGTCAGCCTGATCACGGACGTGTCCTCGGAGATGGTGACGGCGGTGCTCCCGCTGTACCTGGTGACGGGCCTGGGCCTGTCCCCCCTCGGCTTCGGGCTCCTGGACGGCGTCTACAACGGCTTCTCGGCCCTGGTACGCCTGGCCGGGGGCCACCTGGCCGACCGCGGCGGCGGCCGGCACAAGTGGGTGGCGGGCCTCGGGTACGGCATCTCGGCCGCCTGCAAGCCGCTGCTGCTGCTCGCGCAGTCGTTGACGCCGATCGGGCTGGTCCTGGCCGCCGACCGCACGGGCAAGGGCCTGCGCACGGCCCCGCGCGACGCGCTGATCTCGCTGTCCGCCACGCCGGAGACCCGCGGGCGGGCCTTCGGTGTGCACCGGGCGATGGACACGGCGGGCGCGCTGCTGGGCCCGCTGGTGGCGTTCCTGATCCTGCGGGCGACGGTGGACGGCTACGACGCGGTGTTCACGGTGAGCTTCTGCGTGGCGGTGACGGGGGTACTGGTGCTCGTGCTGTTCGTGCCGGGCTCCTCGGCGGCCCCCGCGGTCGAAGCGGCCGTACGGCCCACCTTCCGCGCCGCCGTGCTCCTGCTGGGCCGTCGCGATCTGCGCCGGCTCGCCGTCTGCGCGCTGCTGCTGGGGCTGGCGACGGTCAGCGACTCCTTCGTCTACCTGCTACTCCAGCACCGCCTGGGCGTCCCGGACCGCTGGTTCGCCCTGCTGCCGCTGGGCACGGCCGCCGCCTTCCTGCTGCTGGCGATCCCGCTGGGCCGCCTGGCGGACCGGGTGGGCCGGCGCCGGATCTTCCTCGCCGGGCACGGCGCGCTGCTGCTGGCGTACGGCCTCCTGCTCACCTCGTGGCACGGTACGGCGCTGCCGTACGCCGTGCTGCTCCTGCACGGCGGTTTCTACGCGGCGACCGACGGCGTGCTGATGGCGGCCGCGTCGGACAGCGTGCCGCAGGAACTGCGCTCGTCGGGGCTGGCGGTCGTGCAGACCGGGCAGGCCCTCGCGCGGTTCGTCTGTTCGCTGGGCTTCGGGGCCGCGTGGTCGCTGTGGGGCGACCGTACGGCGTTGCTGGCGTCGACGGTGGCGCTGGCGGTGTGCGCCGTGGTGTCCGCGACGGCGCTCCGGGAAGGGACCTCATGACCATCCGCAACCGCTTCCTCGTCCTGCTGGCGGCCCTGCTCGTGCTGGCGGTGGTCGCGGTGGCGTCCGTGCTGCACGCGTCGGCCCGCGCCGCCCGCCGCGACCAGGCCCAGCCGGGCGGTCCCCGCGTCACCCCGGGCACGGTCACCCTCACCACCCCCGGCCGCATGGTCTTCCGCAACATGGCCTGGGGTCCCCACCGCGACGAACTCACCACGGTCCCGGCCTCCGACCCCTCGGGCCCCCGCACCGCCTCAGGCGTCAAGTGCCTCCGCTTCCACGCCGCTTCGGGCACGGGCGTGTGCCTGCAGGCGGTGCACGGCGCGGTCTCGGACACGTACCGCGCGCTGATCCTGGACGCCCGGCTGAAGGAGAAGGCGCGCTACGACGTCCCCGGCATCCCCTCCCGCGCCCGCGTCTCCCCCACCGGGCACTACGCGGCCTGGACGGCGTTCGTGGGCGGCGACTCCTACGCGGGCACGGACTTCTCGACCCGGGCGGCGATCGTGGACGTCCGCACGGGGAAGCTCACGCCGTCCCTGGAGGCGTACCGGATCGTGAAGGACGGCCACGTCTACCACGCGGCGGACGTCAACTTCTGGGGCGTGACGTTCGCGTCGGACGACCGCACGTTCTACGCGACGCTGGCGACGCGGGGCAGGACGTACCTGGTCCGGGGCGACCTGCGCGCCCGCACGGTCACCACGCTCCACACGAACGTCGAATGCCCGTCCCTCTCGCCCGACGGGACGCGCATCGCGTACAAGAAGCGGGTGCAGGGCCTCCCGAAGGACGCCCCCTGGCACCTGTACGTCCTGAACCTGCGCACGATGAGCGAAACGCCCCTCGCGGAACCCCGAAGCGTCGACGACCAGGCGGTCTGGAAGAACGACACGACCCTGGTGTACGCCCTCCCGGGCGACTACGGAGCGGACCTGTACACGATCCCGGCGGACGGCACGGGGAGGGCTCGGCTGGTTAGTGGGGCTGCCGTGTCGGAGGCGTTTGTTCCGTGATCGGAGGCGTTTGTTCCGTGAGAGGTTCGGGACCCTGAGTGGTGCGGGTGCCGGAGCGAGGTCGAGGAATGGAGGGCAAGCGGTGCTTGCGAGGCTCCAGTTGCGGCGGGAGTGCGCGTTCAAGAGCGCGGGAGGCCTGGACCAGCTTCGTGGAGGACCGACGCAGCCAGATGGTGCTGGGCATGATGTCCAGCAGGAACAGCCGTACCAGGATCCCTCGGTGCGGCTCGCGCTCCTCGGTACGTAGGTTGACCAAGGTCACGTACATGCCGCGTTGGATCTGCGGGGCCGTGCAGAGCTCGAAGGAAGCGAACATCGTCACCTCGCCCAGACCCGCCGCCCAGGTTGCCGGCCCGGTCAAGAAGGGCCTCAGAAGAACTTCGATGTTGAACACAATGGCGAAGACGAGAGCGGTCAGCACGGCTCCCATGGCGAAGGCATACGCACGCAGCAGGTACATGCTCCTGAGGCTGACCGAGCCTGGGGCCGGCACGTCCGAGATCGCGCGGACGCCCGGGAACTCCGAGGTGTTCCGGATCGTGCCGCTCCGCGCCAGTTCGGCCGCGTAACTCAGGCAGTACGTATACAGGGACGGCCGGAACTCATCCCACCCGTGCCTGTGGTCCTGCTTGAACCACTCATGCCGTACGCCGATCCTCCCCGTCTGGCGGATGAACCACCCAGGCACCTCTTCCGCCGCACATTCCACGGCCACCGACTGGTGACGCAACCCCGCCTCCGCCACCAGTAACACCAGGTCGTCGGAGGGAGACGTCTCGGCCTTGACCTTCTCCAGCACCATGGCCCGGAACGGCGGATACGACATGTTGTCCACCACCAGGCCGGGCTGTTCGGCCACCAGATCGACCCCGATGGCCTCGGCGAGGCGCATCGCCGCCGGCGCGTCCACGGCGGCGTAACTGCTGAAGAGTTGGACCAGTCGTGCGCGGTCGTCCTGGACGAGGGTGTGGAAGAGATCCTCCAAGGCGCTCTGCGGCCTGCGGCCGTACTCCGTGCGCCATTCCTCCGCGTCCTTGAGTACGACATTGAAAAGATGCAGACGGCGCAGCCACGCATCGTCCCAGGAACCGGACGGCGCCCTGGTCAGGTACACCGACTCGTCCGCCGCGTACACCGCCCACGACGGATGGTCGTACAACTGCGTCTCCAGGAAGCAACGTCCCAGAACAAGGCTGCCGACACCCCTGTCGCCCAACTCCTGAAGGGCATCCGCGCGGCGGGACCGGGGGAGCAGGGCAAGTGCGAACGGGAGAACCTCCCCCAGGCGGGAAGCCGTATAGGCGTCGGGGTCGGCCGCGAACGCGTGGTGGGCGTCCATCAACTCGGCCCAGCCGTCCGCACGCCCTTCGGCAGCTTCCTTGGCGGCGAAGAACTCGCAGAAGGTGAGGTGGATGAAGCGGTAGCTCTCACCACTGCGTTCCTCGGAGACAAGGCCGGTCTCCTTGGCCAGTTCGCGGAAGCGCTGTTCGGCTTCTGCCCGGCCGCACTGGTAGATCTCGGCCACGGTGTCGATCGCGCGCGGCCAGGACAGGGAGTTCGCCGCCTGCTCGGGGTCACACATATGCTCGAAAGCCAGTCGCCCGAACAGGGTCTCCCGCTGCTCGCGCAGCAGGCTCTTCGCGGGAATCTCCAGCTGCCGGCCTCGCCGGGCGACGAGGAGTTCCTCGACGACCTTGGAGTAGAAGGCCGTGCGGGTGTCGACGGACATGCCCTTGGCGCCGTGCTGGTCATGGCTCACGTACATGGCCAGGACAAGCGGGTTGCCACACATCTCCCGGAGGGTGGGACGGTCCGTCAGGTTGTTGTAGAGGCGCAGGATCTCGGCACGTTTGTCCCCGGCGTAGTCAGGCCATTTCGTGAGGAAGACGTAGACGTCCTCCGGTGAGAACGGCTGGACGTGGAAGACGGGTGGGAAGTCGGCTTCCAGGTGGTCGCTGACCTGGCTGTGGAACTGGGAGCGCATGGTGAGGACGACCGAGTTGTGCGGGCTCTCGGCGGCAAGTCGGTCACTGAGCGCGCGCAGGGTGGCTGCGACGCGCGGGAAGTCACTGCCGGCGACCTCGTCCAGCCCGTCGAGGATGAGGAAGAGGCCGTTGCGTCTGACGTACGCGTCGAAAAGTTCGCCCATCTCGAAGCCCTGCACCCGAGCGACGTGCTCGCGCAGGAACTTCATGGCCCAGTCGGCTCTGGCCTTGTCGGCGGTGCGGTTCTTCGGCGGCGTGAAGCGCTTCAGTTCGACCAGGATCGGCAGCCGGTGCCCGGCCCGAAAGGCCATCGCCTCCCGGCAGGCGTCCCGGAACATCTTCTTGGCCAGGGAGGATTTGCCCGAGCCAGGGTCGCCGATCACGCGCAGCCGGGGCATGTCCTGGATCTCGGCCACGTCCCCGGAGTACACGAAGGACGCGGCACCGTTCTGGAGCTTCAGCGAGACGAACGCGCTGTCGGCCTCCAGATGCCCTGTCTCGTCCCTGCCGGGTACCTGAAGGTACCTGGTGTGGACGTCCCCCAGTCCGTACCGGCAGTACTCCCGAAGGCTCACCCGCTTGGCCAACGAACTGCGCGACCACTTCCCGAGCCGGAAAAGCCCCGCCTCTAGCCACATCCGAACGTTCTGCCGCAGGAACGCCCCGAGGCGCCTCGCCACCATAAGGATCAGCGGGGTGGCGATGAGCGTGACGGTCGCGGTGACGAGAACCGTCTTCAGGTCCATCGAAGAAATGGCCTCGTTCAGATTCAGCGCGAAGGCAGATCTCTTCGAGTCCAGCACGTCCATCCAGTCCCCCCAGGCCGCCGGTCCCCTTTGCATAGCAGACCGTGACCCCACGCCAGCCCAGGGTGACTGAATCGTGATGGCGCATGAAAGGCCCTCGAAAGGCCCTGACTGCTACAGCACCGGCAGGTTCTTCCGCAGCTCGAAGGCGGTCACCTCGGACCGGTACTCCTCCCACTCCTGCCGCTTGTTGCGCAGGAAGAAGTCGAAGACGTGTTCGCCCAGGGTTTCCGCGACCAGGTCGCTGCCTTCCATGAGGGTCAGGGCCTCGCCGAGGTTCTGCGGGAGGGGCTCGATGCCCATCGCGCGGCGCTCGGCGTTGGACAGGGCCCAGACGTCGTCCTCGGCGCCCGGCGGGAGCTCGTAGCCCTCCTCGATGCCCTTGAGGCCGGCGGCCAGCAGGACGGCGTAGGCCAGGTAGGGGTTGGCGCCGGAGTCGAGGGAGCGGACCTCCACGCGCGCGGAGCCGGTCTTGCCGGGCTTGTACATGGGGACGCGGACCAGGGCGCTGCGGTTGTTGTGGCCCCAGCAGATGTAGGACGGGGCCTCGCCGCCGGCGCCGGCCGTGCGCTCGGAGCCGCCCCAGATGCGCTTGTAGGAGTTGACCCACTGGTTGGTGACCGCGGAGATCTCCGCCGCGTGCCGCAGCAGACCGGCGATGAAGGAGCGGCCCACCTTGGAGAGCTGGTACTCGGCGCCCGACTCGTAGAAGGCGTTCCGGTCGCCCTCGAACAGCGACAGGTGCGTGTGCATGCCCGAGCCCGGGTGCTCGGAGAACGGCTTCGGCATGAAGGTGGCCTGCACGCCCTGCTCCAGCGCCACCTGCTTCATGACCAGGCGGAAGGTCATGATGTTGTCGGCGGTGGAGAGCGCGTCGGCGTAGCGCAGGTCGATCTCCTGCTGGCCGGGGGCGCCCTCGTGGTGGGAGAACTCGACCGAGATGCCCATGGACTCCAGCATGGTGATCGCCTGGCGGCGGAAGTCCATGCCGATGTTCTGCGGGGTGTGGTCGAAGTAGCCGGAGTTGTCGGCCGGGGTCGGGCGGGAGCCGTCCACCGGCTTGTCCTTCAGCAGGAAGAACTCGATCTCCGGGTGGGTGTAGAAGGTGAAGCCCAGGTCGGAGGTGCGGGCCAGGGCGCGCTTGAGCACGTACCGGGGGTCGGCGAAGGACGGGGAGCCGTCCGGCATGAGGATGTCGCAGAACATGCGGGCGGTGCCGGGGGCCTCGGCGCGCCAGGGCAGAACCTGGAAGGTGGAGGGGTCCGGCTTGGCGATCATGTCGGACTCGTAGACCCGGGCGAAGCCCTCGATGGCCGAGCCGTCGAAGCCGATGCCCTCGTCGAAGGCCTGTTCCAGCTCGGCGGGGGCCACGGCGACGGACTTGAGGAAGCCCAGCACGTCCGTGAACCACAGGCGTACGAACCGGATGTCGCGCTCCTCCAACGTCCGGAGCACGAACTCCTGCTGCTTGTCCATCTTCCGCTTCCCCATCCTTGCTGGTCAGGCCGCCTGCCCTTCGTCCCTCGGGAGGCGGTCGGGCACCTGAGCATCCCACCACAACAGCATTTCATGCGCGTTGCCGACCATGATCGTCCGTGCGACCCCGGCCTGAACGGCTGACGTACGGCGGGTGTACCGCCCGTGCAGCAGGTGTGCCGCCCGTGCGGCGGGTGTTCCGCTCTGCAGCCCATCTTGCCTGCTCGCACTGACATCCGTAATGCCCGGCCCCCGCTCCCACGTGAGCAGCGCCACGCCCGTTTAATTTGCATCTCGGATGAAAGTTTAAATAGCGTGCCGATCAGCCGAGTTCACGAGGAGCCCCCGATGCTGTCCGAGTCAGCCGCCGCCACCGTCCGCGCCACCCTGCCCGCCGTCGGCGCCCACCTCGACGAGATCACCGAGCGCTTCTACGCCGGGATGTTCGCCGCCCGCCCCGAACTGCTGCGCGACCTGTTCAACCGCGGCAACCAGGCCGCCGGCACCCAGCGCCAGGCCCTGGCGGGCTCCATCGCCGCCTTCGCCACGCACCTGCTGGAGCACCCGGACCGGCGCCCGGACGCGATGCTGTCCCGCATCGCCCACAAGCACGCCTCCCTGGGCGTCACGCCCGAGCAGTACGCGATCGTCCACGAGCACCTGTTCGCCGCCATCGCCGGCGTCCTCGGCGAGGCCGTCACCCCGGAGGTCGCGGCCGCCTGGGACGAGGTCTACTGGCTGATGGCGAACGCCCTGGTGGCGATCGAGAAGCGGCTGTACGAGGAGAGCGCCGACGAGGCCGGCTGGCGGCGCTGGCAGGTCGTCGAGCGGTTCACCGAGACCGCCGACGTCGTCACCTTCCGGCTGCGCCCGGTAGACGGCGGGCCGGTGAAGGACTTCCGCGCCGGACAGTACGTCTCCGTGCGCGTCGAACTGCCCGACGGCGCCCGCCAGATACGCCAGTACAGCCTCTCCGGGGCGCCCGGCGCGAGCGAGCGGCAGATCAGCGTGAAGCGGGTCCGGGAGGACGGCACCGCCCCCGAGGGCGAGGTCTCCCACCACCTGCACGCGCGCGTGCGCGCCGGTGACGTGGTGGAGCTGTCCGCCCCGTACGGCGACCTCGTGCTCGACGACGCCGCCGGCACGCCGCTGGTGCTCGCGTCCGCCGGCATCGGCGTCACCCCGATCGTCGCCATGCTGGCCCGCCTCGCGGAGACCGGCCACCGCGCGCCCGTCACCGTCGTGCACGGCGACCGCTCCCCCGCCGACCACGCCCTGCGCGCCGACCACGAGGCGTACGCGGGCAAGCTCCCGGAGGCGGCCGTGCACTTCTGGTACGAGCAGGACGCGACGCCGGGCGCCCGGACCGGCCTGGTCGACCTGGCCGGCGTCGAGGTGGCGCGGGGCACGCGCGCGTACCTGTGCGGTCCGCTGCCCTTCATGCGCGCGGTGCGGGCCCAGCTGATCGAGAAGGGCGTGGCCCCGGCCGACATCCACTACGAGGTGTTCGGCCCGGACCTCTGGCTCGCCGGAAGCTGATCACGGCTCCGGCCTCCTAGGAGGCCCTGCCGATCTGCAGCAGCAGCGGTCCGGTCGGCGCGGCCACCATGTCCGCCACCGTCAGCGGGTCCAGCGAGGCGTAGAACGCCTCCTGGGCCCGCTTCAGCGCGCCGCGCAGCCGGCAGGCGGAGTTCAGGGGACAGGGCGTGGCGCCCTCGCACTCGACGACGTCGCCGTCGCCCTCGAAGGCGCGCACCACGGCGCCCACGGACGCCGTACGCCCCCGCTCGGTCAGCGACAGCCCGCCGCCCCGCCCGCGGCGGGCGTCGACCAGGCCCATGTGCTGGAGTTCGGCGACGACCTTCGCCGCGTGCGTGTACGGCACGTCCATGGCGCCCGCCACCTCGCGGGTGGTGGGGCTGGTCCCCGCCGTGACGGCGAGCCGCATGAGGACCCGCAGAGCCAGGTCGGTGGAGCGCAACAGCCGCATACAGGCAGCGTAGGTAATACGCATCCCTGGTTCAAATTATGGGTTGGCTGTGACCCGTCTACGGAAGCGCCCTCCCGCCCCACTACGATCAGCGGACCCGACCGGCCCCCTTTCCCCAGAAGGACACACCATGGGTTCCGCCAAGGCCAGGAAGAGCGACAGCGCGGCCCGCCGGGCGCGCATAGAGGAGATGCGGCGCGCCGAGCAGGCCCGCGAACGCCGCAACCGCATCCTCACGGTCGCGGCGAGCGTGGTGGTCGTCGCCGGTCTGGTGGTCGGCGGCGTGGTGCTCGTGAACGCGCGGTCGGACGGCAAGGACACCGCGGGCGACGCGAAGTCCGGGGACGCCGGCCACTTCGTCACCGGCAAGGACGGCGTGCGGACCTGGACGGGCAAGCTCTCCCGCAATCACGTCGGCGGCACCGTGAACTACCCGATGCACCCGCCGGTCGGCGGCAACCACAACCCGGTGTGGCTCAACTGCAACGGCAACGTCTACACCAAGGCCGTCAAGGACGAGAACGCCGTGCACGCGCTGGAGCACGGCGCGGTCTGGGTGACGTACACCAGCAAAGCGGGGAAGACGGACGTCGACGCGCTCGCGGCGAAGGTGAAGCAGACGCCGTACTCGCTGATGAGCCCGTACGAGAACCAGACCGCGCCGATCGAGCTGTCGGCCTGGGGGCACCAGCTGAGCGTGACGAGCGCCGACGACCCGAAGGTCGCGAAGTTCTTCGAGACGTACGTGCAGGGCAAGCAGACCCCCGAACCGGGCGCCTCCTGCACGGGCGGGACGATGTGACGTGAGGAAGCACATCGGCTGGATCGCGGGCACGGCGGCGGCGGCCCTCGTCGCGGCCGGCGCGATCACGTACGCGACGGCCGAGGACGGCGGATCGGCCGCCGCGACGCCGGCCGCGGACTCCGCGGACGCCGGGTTCGCGCGGGACATGGCGGTCCATCACCAGCAGGCCGTCGAGATGTCGTACATCGTCCGCGACCGTACGACCAACGCGGAAGTGCGGCGCCTCGCCTACGACATCGCGCAGACGCAGGCCAACCAGCGCGGCATGCTGCTGGGCTGGCTGGATCTGTGGGGGCTGCCGAAGGCGTCGTCGAAGCCGCCGATGTCCTGGATGGGCATGGGCGACATGCCCGAGCGCGGGGACGGCTCGCTGATGCCCGGCATGGCCACCGACACCGAGCTGAGGAAGCTCGGCACCCTGAACGGCCGGCAGGCCGAGGTCTTCTACCTCCAGCTGATGACGGACCATCACAAGGGCGGCATCCACATGGCCGAGGGCTGTGTCGCCAGGTGCACGGTCGGCGTGGAGAAGCGGCTCGCGCAGGGCATGGTGGACGCGCAGCAGTCGGAGATCAAGCTGATGGCCGACATGCTGAGGGAACGTGGCGCGAAAGCGCGTTCGACAACGGGCTCGTAACGCTACCGAGCGAACAAAGCGCCCAAATCGCCCTACATGAACGTTACTTGGGTTTCTCTTGGCTTCCGGTTTCCCCTGGCATGAACGGTTCATCGCAAGAGTGGCCACCATCGCTTGATCCCTTGCCCGCGCCTCCGCCGCGGAGCGGGTTCTACGCGGATCAAGCGACGACCGACCACACATGCGAAGAACCGCATCGCAGGGGGTTCCATGAGATCCAATCGCGCCAAACTCCGCGCCACGAGCATGGCGGCAACTCTGCCCATGCTCGCCGGTGCGCTGGCGCTCGGCATACCCGCGGCGCACGCCGCTGACAACCCCGGCCGGGACGCGCTCGCGGGCACCAAGCCCGCGTGGGCCACGGCCAAGGCGGACAAGGGCGACGCCTCGAACGGCGCCCAGGTCTCCCTGAGGGTCTATCTGGCCGGCAAGGACGCGACGGGTCTCGCCGCGTACGCGAAGGCCGTCTCCGACCCCAGCTCGCCGCTGTACGGCAAGTACCTCAGCGCCAAGAAGGCCGCGGCCCGCTTCGGCGCGACCAAGGCCCAGGTGGCCGCGGTCAGGTCGTGGCTGACGGGCAACGGCCTGAAGGTCACCGGCGTCACCCGGCACTACGTCTCCGTCACCGGTGACGTGGCCGCCGCCGAGAAGGCGTTCGGCACCCAGCTGCACAACTACGCCAAGGGCTCGAAGACCTACCGCGCCCCGTCGAAGGCCGCCTCCGTCCCGGAGAGCCTCCACGGCGCCGTCCTGACCGTCACCGGCCTGGACAACGCGCCGCACAAGGCGAGCCACGACGACCAGCTCCCGCCGCCGGAGACGGTGTTCCGCAACTCCGGGCCGTTCTCGACGTACTACGGCTCGAACATCGCGACCACGCTGCCGGACGCGTACGGCTCGAAGATCCCGTACGCCATCAAGGGCTACACCGGCAAGCAGCTGCGCGCCGCCTACGGCGCGGGCGCCTACACCGGCAAGGGCGTCCGGGTCGCCATCACGGACGCGTACGCCTCGCCGACCATCGCCCTGGACGCGCAGACCTACGCGACCAAGCACGGCGACGCCAAGTGGTCCACCGGTCAGCTGCACCAGGTGCTGCCGAAGAACTACACGAAGACCACCGAGTGCGGTGCGGCCGGCTGGTACGGCGAGGAGACCCTCGACGTCGAGGCCGTGCACGCGGTCGCGCCGGCCGCGGACGTCACCTACGTGGGCGCCGCGTCCTGCTACGACGACGACCTGCTGGACTCGCTCAGCAAGGTGGTCGACAACCACCTCGCGGACATCGTGTCCAACTCGTGGGGCGACATCGAGGCCAACCAGACCCCGGACCTCGCGGCCGCCTACGACCAGGTCTTCCAGTTCGGCGCGGTCGAGGGCATCGGCTTCTACTTCTCCTCCGGCGACAACGGCGACGAGGTCGCCAACACCGGCACGAAGCAGGTCGACACCCCGGCCAACTCCGCCTGGGTGACGGCGGTCGGCGGCACCTCGCTGGCCGTCGGCAAGGGCGACAAGTACCAGTGGGAGACCGGCTGGGGCACCGAGAAGGCGCTGCTGTCGGACGACGGCAAGAGCTGGGTCAACTTCCCCGGCGCCTTCACCTCGGGCGCGGGCGGCGGCACCAGCAAGACGGTCGCCGAGCCCTACTACCAGAAGGGCGTCGTCCCGGACTCGCTCGCCAAGGCCAACAGCGCCGACGGCAACCGCGTCGTCCCGGACATCGCGGCGGTCGCCGACCCCAACACCGGTTTCCTGGTCGGCCAGACGCAGACCATGCCCGACGGCAAGACGCAGGCCTACGACGAGTACCGCATCGGCGGCACCTCGCTC
This sequence comes from Streptomyces sp. 7R007, assembly GCF_054850255.1. Lineage (NCBI taxonomy): Bacteria > Bacillati > Actinomycetota > Actinomycetes > Kitasatosporales > Streptomycetaceae > Streptomyces > Streptomyces sp. 7R007. The sequence goes on from NZ_JBTWMV010000024.1 coordinate 79,952, forward strand.
GCCGCGCCGGTGATCGCCGCCGTGCAGGCCCTGGCCCAGGAGGCGCGCGGCGGCAAGGCGATCGGTTTCGCCAACCCGCTGATCTACTCCAAGTACGGGTCGAAGGCGTACCACGACGTGACCGACAACCCGACGGGCTCCGGCCTGGCGGAGGCCCGCGTGGACTTCGTCAACGGCTACGACGCCACCGACGGCCTGGTCACCTCGGTCCGCAGCCTCGGCAAGGACAGCTCGCTGTCGGCGGTGAAGGGCTACGACGACGTCACCGGCGTCGGCACGCCCGCGAGCGGCTACGTGCAGTCGTACGGCCGCCGCTGAGGTCTCCCCGGTCATCGGGACATTGTGCGCCCGTCCCCGCGTGGGGCGGGCGCACACGTATACCCGGTAGGGGTAGGGTGCTCGGCATGACCCGGTCGAGGAGAGCCACGTACGGACGGCTGCTGCTGTTCGCGACGCTGCTTCTCGGCATCGTCACCATGCACACGCTGGGCCACCCCTCGGAACACGGGGGCGGCGGTCCGTCACCGATGACGACCCACGGACCACTGAAGCCGTCACCGGCCCTACGGGCGCACGACCCGTCACCGGCCCTCCGGACGCACGACCCGTCGGCCGCCCGTCCGGCCCATGAGCCGTCGACTGCGCTCCGAGCCGCCGAACCGGTGGCACTCTCGCAGACCGCCGAGCCGATGGCTGCCTCCCCGGCCGCCGAGCCAGTGACGGTCTCACGGGCCGCCGAACCGAGGGCCGCCTCCCCGGCCGCCTGGCCGATGACGGCCTCCCAGGCCCCCGAGCCGATGGCCATCTCGCGGGCCCCCAAGCCGAAGGCCGCCTCCCCGGCCCCCGAGCCGATTACGGTCTCGCAGGACGCCGAGCCGAGGGCCGTCTCCCCGGCTTTTGAGCCCGTGGCCGTCTCCCAGATCCCTGAGCCGATGGCCGTATCGCGGGCCCCCAAGCCGATGGCCGCCTCCCCGGCCGCCTGGCCGATGGCCGCCTCCCAGGCCCCCTGGCCGATGACGGCCTCCCGGGCCCCCGAGCCGATGGCCGTCCCCCAGGCCGCCGAGCCGATGACCGCCCCCCAGACCGCCGAGTCGATGGCCGTCTCCCCGGCTTTTGAGCCCGTGGCCGTCTCCCAGACCCGGAGCGTGAGTGTCGAGGCCGCCATGGGTGGTATGGACCCCTCGTCCGTGTGCCTGGCGGTGCTGGGCTCCTACACGCTCGGCCTGCTGCTGACGGCCGCGCTGAGTTCCGCCGGCGCCACCGCCGTGACCGCGCCCCCGCTCGCGCGCATGCTGCGGGCCCTGTGGCCCGGCCCTCCCCCGTCCCGACACCTCCTGTCCTCCCTGTCGGTGCTGCGCATATAGGCCTGCACACCGGCTGCTTCGGCCTGCCCGCCGCCGGCTGGGAACCTCCCGGCGCCGAGCGGTGTACCAGAAGCAGCAGACGCGTTCAGGCCATCCATCCGCACCACTCACCACGAGGTGTCAGCAAGTCATGCGTACTCCCACGCGCCGCTCCGTGCTCGGCGCATCCCTCGCCGTCGCCGGGACGGGAATCCTGGCCGCCTGCTCGCGCTCGGCCCACTCCGGCCACGGCGGCTCCACCGCGAGCGCCCCCGAGGGCTACGTCGACCCGGCGGGCCAGGAGGTCGCCGCCGCCGAGAAGAAGCGGGCGGCGAGCGGCAGCGGCACCGTCCGCCAGGTCCGCCTCACCGCCGCCGAGACCACCCTCGACCTCGGCGGCCGTACGGTCAGGTCCTGGGCGTACGGCGACCGGCTGCCCGGCAAGGAGATCCGCGTCACCGCCGGCGACACGCTCGCCGTGACCCTGGCCAACCACCTGCCGGACGCCACGACGATGCACTGGCACGGCATCGCCCTGCGCAACGACATGGACGGCGTCCCCGGCCTCACCCAGCGCGCGATCAAGTCGGGCGCCGACTTCACCTACCGCTTCACCGTCCCCGACCCGGGCACGTACTGGTTCCACCCCCACTCCGGCGTCCAGCTCGACCGCGGTCTGTACGCCCCGCTGATCGTCGAGGACCCCAAGGAGCCCCTGTCGTACGACAAGGAGTGGGTGGTCGTCCTGGACGACTGGCTGGACGGCGTGGACGGCTCGACTCCGGACGCGGTGCTGGACGAGCTGCGCGGAGGCATGGGCCAGTCGGACTCGGGCCACGCCATGTCGAACATGACAGGCATGTTCGACATGGCGATGCGGCTGGCCTCCCCGTCCCCTTCGGGCGGCCCCTCCCGCATGATGATGGGCTCCTCCAGCGATCTGCTGGGCGGTGACGCGGGCGATGTGGCGTACCCGTACTACCTGGTCAACGGCCGTACGGCGAAGGCGCCTTCGGCCTTCCGCGCCAGCCCCGGGGACCGCATCCGCATCCGGTTCGTCAACGCGGGCGGGGACACGGCCTTCCGGGTCGCCCTCGGCGGCCACCAGATGACGGTGACGCACACCGACGGCTACCCGGTGCGGCAGGCCCGCACGGACGCGCTGCTGATCGGCATGGGCGAGCGGTACGACGTCGTGGTGACGGCGGGCGACGGCGTCTTCCCGCTGACGGCGCTGGCGGAGGGCAAGAACGCGTCGGCCATGGCCCTGCTGCGCACCGGCGGCGGCACCGCGCCGACCGCCTCCACCCGCCCCAAGGAGCTCGACGGGAAGCTGCTGACGGCGGACGCGCTGCGGCCGGCGGACTCCGTGGCCCTCACATCGAAGACCCCGGACCGCACGATCGACCTGCAACTGACCGGCAGCATGGCGCGGTACGACTGGGCCTTCGACCGGACCCCGTACACCGCCTCGCAGCGCCACCCCGTGCGCGCCGGTGAGCGGGTGCGTCTGCGGTTCCGGAACTCCACGGCCATGTGGCACCCGGTCCACCTGCACGGCCACACCTTCGCCCTGTCCCAGGGGGCCCGCAAGGACACGGCGATCGTGCTGCCGAGGCGCACGGTCACGGTCGACCTCGACGCCGACAACCCCGGCCTGTGGATGCTCCACTGCCACAACGTGTACCACGCGGAGGCGGGGATGATGACGGTGCTGGGTTACCAGAGCTGAGCAGCGCAACGCCGGAGGGGCCGAGTCGGCTCCTCCGGCGTTCGGGGGGCGGGGCAGGGCCCCTCAGCGCTGCACCACCTCGGACGCCTCCGGCACGTGCACCGCGACCAGGCGGCCCCAGCCGGCGCCGTCGTCCCGGGGCGCCCGCCGCCGGTCCACCGCGTACGCGACCGCGGCGACCCCCAGTCCCAGCACGGCCAGGGCCGCCCCGGCGAGGGCCGGGGACGTCACGCCGAATCCGGCCGCCAGCGCCAGTCCGCCGATCCACGCTCCCCCGGCGTTCGCCAGGTTGAAGGCGGCCTGGTTCGCCGAGGACGCCAGGGACGGGGCCGCCGACGCCTTCTCCATGACCATCAGCTGCAGGGGCGAGCCGGTGACGAAGGCCGCCATCCCGAGCAGGGCCACCGCGACGGCGGCGCTCCAGGAGGCCGACATCAGCACCGGGAACAGGCCGAGCACCAGCACCAGGGCGGCCAGTCCGCCGAACAGCGTCCCGCGCAGGGAGTGGTCGGCGAGCCGCCCGCCCACCAGGTTCCCGACGGTCGCGCCGACGCCGAACAGCGCCAGCAGCAGGGTGACGCTCCCCTCGGCGTACCCGGCGGCCGAGGTCAGCATCGGCGTGATGTAGCTGTAGGCGGCGAACAGCGCGCCGAAGCCGGCGACGGTCGTGCCGAGCGCCAGCCACACCGGCAGCGACCGCAGCGCGGCCAGTTCACCGCGCAGTCCGGTGGCGGAGGCGTGCTGGTGGTCGTGCGGGATCAGCGCGGCCAGCGAGACGATCGCCGCCAGCCCGATCGCGCCGACGCCGAGGAAGGTGGCCCGCCAGCCCAGGTGCTGGCCCATGAGCGTGGCGACCGGCACACCGGCGATGTTGGCGACCGTCAGCCCGAGGAACATCAGCGAGACGGAGCGCGCCTTGCGTTCCGGGGCGACGAGGTGGGTGGCGACGACCGCGCCGACGCCGAAGAAGGCCCCGTGCGGCAGCCCGCTCAGGAAGCGGGCGGCGAGCAGCGCGTCGTAGCCGGGGGCGAACGCGGAGAGCGCGTTGCCGGCGACGAACAGCACCATCAGCCCGATCAGGACCGTGCGGCGGGACATCCGGGAGGTCAGCGCGGCGAGCAGCGGGGCGCCGATGACGACGCCGAGCGCGTACGCCGAGACCAGGTGTCCGGCGGTGGGGATCGAGACGTGCAGGTCGGCCGCGACGTCGGGCAGGAGCCCCATCATCACGAATTCAGTCGTGCCGATACCGAAAGCGCCGACGGCCAGTGCGAGCAGGGCCAAGGGCATGGAGGGGCCTGTGCCTTTCGAGGGAGAGCGGAGTTCCGTGCAGCTTACGCGTATGTTCAGCTACGGAACAAAGCCTCTCAGGCCCCGTATTCCAGCAGGTTAAGAGGACGTGTCGAGCTTCACACGGGCCGCGATCGGCAAGTGGTCGCTCCCCGTCTGCGGCAGCGTCCAGGAGCTGACCGGTTCGATGCCCTGCACCATGATCTGGTCGATGCGCGCCATCGGGAACGACGCCGGCCAGCTGAAGCCGAAGCCGCTGCCCGCCGCGCCCTGGGTGGAGCGCATCTGGGAGGTGACGGCGTTGAGCGAGCGGTCGTTCATCGTGCCGTTGAGGTCGCCCAGCAGGATCTTGCGGGGCAGCTTCTCGTCGGCGATGGCCTCGCCCAGCGCGTCCGCGCTCGTGTCCCGCTGCCGGGCCGTGAACCCGGCCTCCAGCTTCACCCGCACCGACGGCAGATGGGCGACGTAGACGGCGACCTGCCCCTCGGGGGTGTTCACCGTGGCGCGCATGGCGCGGGTCCAGCCGAGCTTGATGTCGACCGGTTTGACCCCGGTGAGCCGGTACTTGCTCCACAGCCCGACGGTGCCCTGCACCGAGTGGTAGGGGTACGCCGAGGCGAGCGCCTTCTCGTACACCGGGACCGCCGAGGCCTTCAGCTCCTCCAGGGCCAGCACGTCCGCGCCGGAGGCCGCCACGTCCCGGGCGGTGCCGGCCGGGTCGGGGTTGTCGGCGTTGACGTTGTGCGTGGCGACGGTGAGGTCGCCGCCGCCACCGGTCTTGTCGGTGAGCAGCCCGCCGAAGAGGTTCAGCCACACGGCCGCCGGCAGCACGACCGCGATCAGCGCGGTCGCCGACTTGCGCACCAGGCCCAGCACCAGCAGCACCGGGACGAGCAGCCCCAGCCAGGGCAGGAACGTCTCGGTGAGACTGCCCAGGTTGCCGACCCGGTTGGGGATGCGCGAGTGCAGCAGCATGACCAGGGCGAGGAGCACCGCGAGGGCGGCGACGACCAGGCCCCGGCGCCAGATTCTCGGGTCGCCCCGCCAGCCGGAGAGCAGACGGCTCATCAGGCGCCGGAAGCGTCCCCGGCGCTCGGGACCCGAGCCTCCGTTGTCCGTCTCCGTCATGTACGCCTGCTGCGCCATACCGCGTCGCCTCACTGCCTGCCGTGCACACCGTCCGTCCCCCGTGTCTACGACATTAGGGGATGATCGGCTCCGTCCCCGCCGTCCCCCGCTGTCCGGGACGGCCGTACGGGCAGTGGGACGTGGAAGCCGGTGCCGGAAGTTCCGCACGGGGGCGGGGAAAACGCCTCTGTGACGGAACCCGCACACTCGGGCCGCTGCGCGCTTATGCGGAGCTGACGGGCCGTAGTCCTTCGAGGAGGGTGTCGACGATCCGTTCCGACAGGCCCTCGGAGAGGTCGGTCTCCACGTCCGCCTCCGGGCGCATGACGGTGCGCAGCAGCATGGCGCCGACGAACAGGTCGTTGACGAGTTCGACGTCGACGTCGTCGCGCAGTTCGCCGTTGCGCTGTCCGCGGCGCAGGACCTCGATCTGGAGCCTGCGCCGCGGCGCGACGACGGAGGCGTGGTAGGCGGCCCAGACCTTGGGGCTGCTCTTCATCTGGGCGAACACGCTGTGCAGCAGCGCCGAGGTGCGGGTCATGACACCGCGCTGGCGCAGCGGTTCCAGCAGGGCGACGAGGTCGTCGCGCATGGAGGTGCCGGGCAGTTCCGGGCCGGCGGGCTCGGCGGCGCGTACGACGTCGACGAAGAGCTCCTCCTTGCCCTTCCAGCGGCGGTAGATGGTGGCCTTGCCGACCCCGGCGGTGCGGGCGATGCGCTCGATGGAGAGCTCGGCGAGCGGGACGCCGTCCTCCAGGAGCTTCATCACTCCTTCTATGACGGCGCGTTCCACCGCCTCGCTGCGGGGGCGCCCGCGGGCCGGGACCCCGGCGGCGGCTGGGCTGTCGGCAAGGCTCACTGCTGCGTCCCTTCGTCGTGCTGGTCCGATTCTCCCCGTCACCCCCCGGTCGCGCGGAAGAACCTATTCCGCCGCTGTGACCAACTCCTGCTCCTCCCGGCCCCCTTGAGGCGCCGGCTGCTTCCCGGGCAGGAACACGAAGACCACGAGGGCGCCGAGCAGCGCGACGACCGTGCCGCACAGGGCGGTGACGTGCATGGCGTGCAGGAAGGCGTCGTTGGCCGGGTCGACGAGGGCCTTGCCCCGCGGTCCGAGTTTGGCGGCGACGCCCAGCGTGGCCTCGATGGACTCGCCGGCCGCGTCCCTGAGGCCGGCCGGCAGCAGGCCGAGGCTGCCGTCGATGCCGTCGCGGTAGGACGTGGAGAGCACCGAGCCGAGGACGGCGATGCCGAGGGCGCCGCCGACCTGACGGAAGGTGTTGCTGAGCGCGGAGGCGGAGCCGGCCTTCTCCCGCGGCAGGGCCTGCATGATGACCACGCTGGTCGGGGTCATGACGTGGGCCATGCCGGTGCCCATCAGGAAGAACACGATCTCCAGCACCCAGATCGGCGTGTCCGCCGTGAAGCCCGCGAACGCGGCCAGCATGCCGGCGAGCAGCACCAGACCGCCGCCGGTGGTGGCCTTGTGGCCGAACCGGTCGACGACCAGGCGGGCCCGCGGCGCGAAGACCATCTGCGCGGCGGCCAGCGGCAGCATCAGCAGACCGGACTCCAGCGGCGAGTACCCGCGCACGCTCTGGGTGTAGAAGACGGAGAAGAAGGTCACGCCCATCAGCGCGAAGAAGACCAGCGCGATGGCGGCCATGGCGGCCGAGAAGACCTTGTTCTTGAAGTAGGAGACGTCCAGGGAGGGGTGGTCGCTGCGCTTCTCGAAGACGATGAACGCGGTGAGGACGACGAGGCCGGCGGCGATGGTCGCCAGCACCTGGGCGTCGGTGAAGTCGGCGAGTTCGCCGCCCTTGATGATGCCGTAGACCAGCAGGACCAGGCCGACGACGGACAGCACGACGCCGACCGGGTCGATGCGGCCCGGCCTCGGGTCGCGGGAGTCGGGCACGAGCCAGACCATCAGCGCGAGCGCGAGCAGCACGATCGGCACGTTGATGAGGAAGACCGAGCCCCACCAGAAGTGGTCCAGGAGGACACCGCCGGTGATCGGGCCGATGGCGATCGCGAGGCCGACGCCGCCCGCCCAGATGCCGATGGCCTTGGGCTGCTCCTCGCGCTCGAAGACGTTCATCAGGACCGCGAGGGTGGCCGGCATGACGAAGGCGGCGCCGAGGGCCATCAGCGCGCGGAAGGCGATGAGCTGGGCCGGTGAACCGGACTCGGCGGCCAGCGCGGAGCCGATGCCGAACACCACCAGGCCGCCGAGCAGCACCTTCTTGCGGCCCACCCGGTCGCCGATGAGCCCCGCGGTGAACAGCAGGCCTGCGAAGACCAGCGTGTAGGAGTTGATCGCCCACTCCAGCTCGCTCTGCGTGGCGCCCAGGCCGGTGGGGGCGGGGGTGGAGATGGTCTTGATGGCGACGTTCAGGATCGAGTTGTCCAGCACGACGATCAGCAGGCTGAGCATCAGCACGCCGAGGATCGCCCAGCGGCGTCGGTGCACCGCTTCGGGTATGCGGGGGGTCGGGACGGCGGGAGTGGTCATGGGTCCAGACTAGGCGAATTCCGATACGAGACCGTGCCGTATCGTAAATACTTTACCCGTTCCTTACGTGACGGAGGTCCTCTTGGCTGCGCCTGGCACGAGGTGCCACCATGGGGGGTGATCCGGGGACGCCGTCAGGGCGCCTCGAGATGACTGAAGGAGCCGGTGCAATGACGCAGCTTTCGGCTGCCCAGACTGTGCAGACCACATCCTCCGACGGCAGCAGGGCGCTGTACGGAGGCAAGGGCACCCGCCGTATCACCGTGCGCGACATCGCCCTCGCCAAGGAACGCGGCGAGAAGTGGCCGATGCTCACCGCCTACGACGCGATGACCGCGTCCGTCTTCGACGAGGCCGGGATTCCCGTGATGCTCGTCGGCGACTCCGCGGGCAACTGCCACCTCGGGTACGACACGACCGTGCCCGTCACCATGGACGAGATGACCATGCTGTCGGCCGCCGTCGTGCGCGGCACGCGGCGCGCCCTCATCGTCGGCGACCTGCCCTTCGGCTCCTACCAGGAGGGCCCGGTGCAGGCGCTGCGCTCGGCGACCCGGCTGGTGAAGGAGGCCGGGGTCGGGGCCGTGAAGCTGGAGGGGGGCGAGCGGTCGCACGAGCAGATCCGGCTGCTGGTCGAGTCCGGCATCCCCGTGATGGCGCACATCGGGCTGACCCCGCAGTCCGTCAACGCCATGGGCTACCGCGTGCAGGGGCGCGGCGAGGAGGCGGCGGCGCAGCTGCTGCGGGACGCGAAGGCCGTGCAGGACGCGGGCGCCTTCGCCGTCGTGCTGGAGCTGGTGCCGGCCGAGCTCGCGGCCGAGGTGACGCGGGTGCTGCACATCCCGACGGTCGGCATCGGCGCCGGACCGGAGACGGACGCGCAGGTCCTCGTCTGGACCGACATGCTGGGACTGACCGGCGGCCGGGTGCCGAAGTTCGTCAAGAAGTACGCCAACCTGCGTGAGGTCATGGGCAACGCGGCGAAGGCGTTCGCGGAGGACGTGGTCGGCGGGACGTTCCCGCTGGAAGAGCACTCCGTGCACTGAGCCACCACGGCACGACCGCGGCCCGCCGATCATCCCCCGTCGGCGGGCCGCCGGCTTTGCAGGCGGTCCGTAGGCGCCGACAGAGCGCTGTCGGTCGTCTGTCGGTGGTTTGTCGGTCGGGGCTGTCACTGTCGGTGGCATGACGCGAATCGACAACAACCGCGGCGGCGGGAGCACCGCCGTCACCGTGCGGGGACTGGTCAAGCACTACGGCGAGACCAAGGCGCTGGACGGCGTCGACCTGGACGTGCGCGAGGGCACCGTGATGGGTGTGCTCGGGCCGAACGGAGCCGGCAAGACCACCCTCGTGCGCATCCTGTCCACCCTGCTGACGCCGGACGACGGGCAGGCGACCGTCGCCGGCTACGACGTCCGGAGCCAGCCCCGGCAGCTGCGCCGGGTGATAGGGCTGACCGGGCAGTACGCCTCGGTCGACGAGAAGCTCCCCGGCTGGGAGAACCTGTACATGATCGGGCGGCTGCTCGACCTGCCCCGCAAGGAGGCGCGGGCACGGGCCGACGAGCTGCTGGAGCGGTTCTCGCTGACGGACGCCGCCAGGCGGCCGGCGAGCACCTACTCCGGCGGTATGCGCCGCCGCCTCGACCTCGCCGCCTCCATGATCGGACGCCCCGAGGTGCTGTTCCTGGACGAGCCGACCACCGGACTCGACCCGCGCACCCGCAACGAGGTGTGGGACGAGGTCAAGGCCATGGTCGGGGACGGCGTGACCGTGCTGCTCACCACCCAGTACATGGAGGAGGCCGAGCAGCTCGCCACCGAGCTGACCGTCGTCGACCGGGGCAAGGTCATCGCCGGCGGCGAGATCGACGAGCTGAAGGCCAAGGTCGGCGGACGGACGCTGCGGGTGCGGCCCGCCGACCCGCTGCAGCTGCGGCCGCTCGCCGCCGCCCTCGACGAGCTCGGCATCACCGGGCTGGCCTCCACCACCGTCGATGCCGCGAGCGGCGCCGTGCTGGTGCCGATCCTCAGCGACGAGCAGCTCACCGCCGTCGTCCAGGCCGTCACCGCGCGCGGCATCACCCTCTCCGCCATCACCACCGAACTGCCCAGCCTGGACGAGGTGTTCCTGTCCCTCACCGGCCACCGCGCCAGTGCCCCGCAGGACGCCGTACCCGCCGAAACCCGTGAGGAGGTCGCCGTATGAGCGCGGCAACCGTGACCGCGACCGACGCGCGCATTCCGCTGCGCGGCCATCTCCGGCACACCGGGGCCCTGATCCGCCGCAACCTGCTGTGGATCAAGCAGGACCCCGAGTCGATGTTCGACGCCCTGCTGATGCCGGTCGTCTTCACCCTGCTGTTCGTGTACGTCTTCGGCGGCTCGATCGGGCAGTCGCTGGGCGGCGGACAGGACCAGTACGTGCAGTACGTCATCCCGGGCATGATCGCGATGATGAGCATGACGCTGTCCCAGGGCGTCGGCACCGGCTTCAGCCAGGACTTCAACTCCGGTGTCATGGACCGCTTCCGGTCCCTGCCGATCGGGCGCGGCTCGGTGCTCTTCGCGAAGGTCGCGGTGGAGCTCGGGCGGATGATCTTCGCCACCACCGTGCTGATGATCGTCTCCGTCCTGGTCGGCTTCGACATCACCAACTGGCCCGGCCTGTTCGCGACCGTGGGTCTGTCGGCGGTGTTCGCCTCGTCGATCATGTGGGTGTTCCTCACCCTGGGCGTGGTGCTGAAGAACGCGCAGTCCGTGCAGGCGATGGGCTTCCTGGTGCTGTTCCCACTGCAGTTCGGCTCGTCGATCTTCGCGCCGACGAACTCGATGCCGGGCTGGCTGCAGGCCTTCACCGACTACAACCCGCTGTCCACGCTCGCCGACGCGGCGCGCGGGCTGATGGTGGGCGGCCCGGTCGCGCACGACCTGTGGGTGACCCTGGCCTGGTCGGTGGCGATCACAGCGGTTGCGGCGCCGTACGCGATCCACAAGTTCCGTACCAAGAGCTGACGTTCGCCCGGCTCGTGTCGGTGCGCGTCAGACCAGGGCGGCGGCCTCCTGAAGGGAGAGTCCGCCGCCCTCCGCGTGCGCGGCCTCGAAGGCGGCGTCGCCGAGGACCCGGCGGGTGTGCCGCTCGGCGCGGGCGTACACCTCGCGCTCCATGGAGGTCAGCACGTGACCGGGCGGAAGCAGCGTCCGGGCGGTCCCGAGGCAGCGGGCGCCGTCGCCGGCCCGGCCGCCGCCGTCGACCTCGGCGAGCGAGATCGCCGCCATGGCCAGGTACAGGGGGCGCATGTGCGGGGCGATGGCCTCCGACAGCGGGTCGCGGGCCCGCTCCAGCGCCTGGCGGATCAGGTCCAGGGCGAGGTCGTGGTTGCCGTCGACCGTCTCCAGCCAGGCCTCGCCGCCGAGGATGAACGCGTCGAAGACGATGAAGTGGGCGATCTTGAACTCCTCGCGCACGCGCCGCAGTTGCTCGCGCGCCTGCGGGACGCGGCCGGTCATGGCGAGCCGGCTCGCCAGGAACATCCGGGCGGCCGGCAAGGCCTCGTTGTGGGCGCCGTCGTGGGTCTCGATCACCTCGTGCAGGATGCGCTCGCCCCGCTCGCTCTGGCCCGCCTCGATCAGCGCGCTGCCGAGCCGGGCGCGCAGCACCGTCGTCTGGGCGTGCGCGCCCAGCAGTTCGGCCTGTTCGATCGCCGCCTCGTAGTCGGCGGCGGCGAGCAGGTACTCGCCGACCCGCTCCCGGGCCTCGCCGCGCGCGGAGAGCGCCTCGGCGATGCCCCAGGCGTCGTCGAGCCCGCGGAAGATCTCCAGTGACTCGTCGGCGTCCCGGGTGGCGTCGCCGGCCCAGTCGCTGCGGTTGGCCAGGAGGTTGGCGCGCATCTGGAGAGTCGCGGCGAGCTCCCACTCCATGCCCGGGGTGGACCGGCAGGTGCGCACGGCGGAGTCGAGGATCACCGGCAGCCGCTCGACGCTGCCGGTGAGCATCACGGCGTAGAACCAGAGCATGCCCGGGGTGCGGCAGGTCTGCGGGTAGCCGGGCTCGTAGACCTCGGTGATGACGCGCAGCTTCTCCTTCGCCTCCGGGCGCTCCCATGCCTCCAACTCGGTGTCCATGCACGCCAGATGGGCAAGGTGGACACCGCGCCGGGCCTCGGCGAGGAGTTCGCCGGTCAGCGGGGGCGGCACGTCGGTGCAGCGCTGCCAGACGGGGGCGGCGCGCCGGACGGGGGCGGCGAAGGGGTCGGGGCCGAGGGCCATGACCTCGGCGCACCAGTTGCGGGCCTCGATGCGCAGGTCGCGCATCTGCCAGTACCAGGCGAGCGACAGGATCAGGCAGAGGGCCTCCTGCTCGTCCCGGGCGGCCACGGCACGGCGCAGGGCGGTGCGCAGGTTCTCGTACTCGCGCTCCAGCCGTGCGATGGCGGTGAGTTGGCCGGGGCCGCGCAGCAACGGTTCGGTGCTGCGGGCGAGTTCGCGGTAGTACGTCAGGTGCGCGCGCTCGGTGGCGGCGCGGTCGCCGCTCTCGTCGAGCCGTTCGGCGGCGTACTCGGCGACGGTCTCCAGCAACCGGTAGCGCATCTCGCCCTCACCCGAAGGGGCCGCCACCACCAGGGACTTGTCGACGAGGGAGCCGAGCGCCTCCAGGGCGGCGGGGCCGCAGACGGCCTCCGCGGCGGCGAGGTCGCAGCCGCCGGCGAAGACGGACAGCCGCCGCAGGACGTCCCGCTCCTCCTCGTGCAGCAGCTCCCAGGACCAGTCGACCACCGCGCGCAGGGTCTGCTGGCGGGGCAGGACGGTACGGCTGCCGGAGGTGAGCAGCCGGAAACGGTCGTCGAGGCGGTCGGCGATCTGGCGCGGCGTCAGCATCCGCAGCCGGGCCGCCGCCAGCTCGATGGCGAGCGGCAGTCCGTCCAGGCGGCGGCAGATCTCCGCGCACGCCTCCGGATCGTCGTCGACGCTGAACCCCGGCCGGGCGGCGGCCCCGCGGTCGGCGAGCAGCCGCAACGCGACCGGCTCCGGCAGCGGTTCCACCGGGCGCAGCAACTCGCCGGGCACGCCGAGGGGTTCACGGCTCGTGGCGAGCACCGTCAGGTGGGGGCAGCGCTCCAGCAGCTCCTCCACCAGGCGGGCGGCGGCGTCGACGACGTGCTCGCAGTTGTCGAGGACGATCAGCATGCGGCGCCGGCCGCAGTGTTCGGCGAGCCGCTCCACGGGGTCGCCGGAGCGCTCGCTGCCGGCCCGCATCGCCTCGGCGCCGGCGCCGTACAGCACGGTCTCGCGGGCGCCGACGGCGGTGAGGACGGCCTCGGGTACGGCGTCCGGGTCGTCGACGGGAGCGAGCTCGGCCAGCCACACCCCGTCCCGGGCGGCGTCCCGCACGGTCTCGGCGGCCTCCTGCGACAACCGCGTCTTGCCGGCCCCACCGGGTCCGAGCAACGTCACGAGCCGCGCCCCGCCGAGATCCCTGCGGATGGCTTCGATATCGGCCTCCCTGCCGACGAAGGAGGTGAGACGGGCACGGAGGTTGCCGGGGGGCGGGGAGGGAGCGCCGGCGGTGCCGGGGTGAGCGGGAGCTTCGGAGGCCGGGTGGGCGGGAGCTTCGGGGGTGAGGTGGGTGGGGGCTTGGGAAGTGGGCTGGGCGGTCGGGATCGGGGTGGGGGTGGGGTTCGCGCTCCGAAGGGCGTCGGTGTCCGCCCCAGGCGCACACGGCGCACCCGCGCCCACCCCGGTCTGCGCTCCGGCGCCCGCCCTGGTCGACGCACCCGTCCCCGTCGCCGCACCCGCGCCCGCCCCCGTCCGTCCGCCGTGCGGCCCGTGCCCCCTGCGTGACGTGTCTCCGTTGGACATGCCGTCCGCGGACGCGTCCCGTGCCGGCCGGCGAGGTTGCCACGTCGGTCCGTGTGTCTGGCCCGTGCCGCTCTCTCCTCGGAGCAACTCCCCGTGCAGCGCCCTGAGTTCCGGTCCCGGGTCCGCTCCCAGGCGGTCGGCCAGGAGCTGTCGTACCTCCTCGTACGCGGCCAGTGCCTCCGCCGTGCGGCCCGCGTCGCGCAGTGCGCGCAGGCGCAGGGCCTGGAGGGGCTCGTCGAGGGGGTGGGTGTCGCACAGGGCGGTCAGTTCCGGCAGGGACTGCTCCGCGTGCCCCAGGGCCAGCGCGGCACCGTGGCGGGCGCGCAGCGCGTCCAGGCGCCGGGCCTCCCAGCGGGCCGACTCCGCCGCGCGGCCGGGAAGGTCGGCGAGGACGGGCCCCCGCCACAGCGCGAGGGCGTCGTCGAGGACGACGGCCGCCTTGGCGGGGTCACCGTCGGCGAGGGCGCGGGTGCCCTCCCCGGTGAGCCGTTCGAAACGGTGCAGGTCGACGTCGTCGGGGCCGGCGGTGAGCCGGTAACCCCCCTCCGCCGAGGCGACCGCGTCCGCGCCGAGCGCCCGGCGCAGCCGTCCGACGAGCGCCTGCAACGCTCCCGTCGCGTCGGCGGGCGGGTCCCCGTCCCAGACCTCGTCGACCAGCAGGCTCGCGGTGACCACGCGGCCGGGGCGCAGCGCGAGCACGGTCAGCAGCGCACGCAGCCGCGCCCCGCCGAGCGGGACGGCCGTGCCGTCGGGACGGAGAGCCTGGGTGGTGCCGAGGATGCGGTAGCGCACGGGGTCCATTGTCTCCGGTCGTCGCGGGGCCGGTCACGGGATTCGAACGCGACGGCGTGTGGGCCGACGGAGCTCCGGAAACCGTGCACCGGCATGAACGACCCAGCCTCGCGGAACCCCAGCCCCACCGCGAGACGTTTTCCGCATGTGCCCGGTACCGTCGGGCAGTCGCACCGCAGCACACCGCACACCACCGCACCGCGCCCACGCACCGTCCAGGGAGCCCCATGACCGCCGCCACCACCGCCCGCCGCGCCGAGCGGCGGATCAGTCCCGTCTTCCTGGGGATCCTCGCCGTCACCGCGGTCGCGGGGTGGGCCACCTGGACCGGGTTCGCCGAGCAGCCGGGGCTCGCGGTGTTCCTGTTCGTGACGTCGGCGTGGATCGTCTCCCTGTGCCTGCACGAGTACGCGCACGCGCGCACCGCCTGGCACAGCGGCGACATCACGGTGGGCGCGAAGGGCTACCTCACGCTCAACCCGATGAAGTACACCCACGCCCTGCTGAGCATCGTGCTGCCGGTGCTGTTCGTGATCATGGGCGGGATCGGGCTGCCGGGCGGCGCGGTGTTCATCGAACGCGGCCGGATCAGGGGGCGGTGGCGGCACAGTCTCATCTCGGCCGCGGGACCGCTGACGAACGTGCTGTTCGCGGCCGTGTGCACGGCCCCCTTCTGGCTGCACGCGCTGGACGGCGTGCCGCAGGACTTCCGGTACGCGCTGGCGTTCCTCGCGCTGCTCCAGGTGACGGCCGCGATCCTGAACTTCCTGCCGGTGCCCGGCCTGGACGGCTACGGCGTGCTCGAGCCCTGGCTGTCGTACAAGATCAAGCGCCAGGTGGAGCCCTTCGCCCCGTTCGGCCTGCTCCTGGTGTTCGTGGTGCTGTGGCTGCCGCGGGTCAACAGCGTCTTCTTCGACCTGATCGACGCCGTGCTGCGCGCCCTCGGGGTCGAGGACTGGGACACCTCGGCCGGCTGGAGCCTCTACCGCTTCTGGGAGTAGGCCGGCCGGCCGCGGCGCGCGTAGTACCAGCACATGTTGCTGGACAGCCCGGCCAGCAGCACCCATACGATCCCCAGCCAGCTGCCCTGCACGAAGGAGACCACGGCGGCGGCTACCGAGAGCACGCAGACGATCAGCGCGTAGAGGCCAAGGCGGGGCATGGGGGTCGACTCCTGTCGGGGGACACTGCTGACGCACTCAGTGTCCCCCATCCGCTCAGACGTCCGTGACGCGGAGCCCGGCGTGTGCCTTGTAGCGCCGGTTGACGGAGATCAGGTTGGCGACCAGGGACTCCACCTGGTGGGCGTTGCGCAGCCGCCCCGCGAAGACGCCGCGCATGCCGGGGATGCGCCCGGCGAGGGCCTGGACGGTCTCGACGTCGGCGCGCTCCTCCCCCAGCACCATCACGTCGGTGTCGATCTCCTCGATCTCCGGGTCCTGGAGCAGGACGGCCGACAGGTGGTGGAAGGCGGCGGTGACCCGGGAGTCCGGCAGCAGGGCGGCGGCCTGCTCGGCGGCGCTGCCCTCCTCCGGCTTCAGCGCGTAGGCGCCCTTCTTGTCGAAGCCGAGCGGGTTGACGCAGTCGACGACGAGCTTCCCGGCGAGTTCCTCGCGCAGGGACTCCAGCGTCTTGCCGTGGCCCTCCCAGGGGACGGCGACGATCACGAGGTCGCTGCGGCGCGCGCACTCGGCGTTGTCGGCCCCCTCGACACCGTGCCCGAGCTCGTCGGCTGCGGCCCGGGCGCGCTCGGCGGCCCGCGAGCCGATGATCACCTTCTGCCCGGCCCGCGCGAGCCGGTAGGCCAGGCCCTTGCCCTGCGGCCCGGTCCCGCCCAGGACGCCGACGACGAGCCCGGAGACGTCGGGCAGGTCCCACGGATCCTTGGCGGGGGCCTTCGCGGGGGTCTGTGCAGCACTGTCGGTAGAGGTCATGGGCCGACTTTACGTCCGCCCCGACGGCCCCCGCCGGTCAGGTGAGCCGCGTCACGGGCACCCGGCGGAAGACGATCCGCTCGTAGGCGCCGAAGTCCCCGGTCTCGTACAGCAGCCCGACGGTCGAGTCGTCGACGCGCACGAGGTCGGAGTAGGCGGCGGGCAGCCCGTCGACGGTGTGGACGGGCCGCCAGGTCCGGCCGCTGTCGGTGGAGGCGCGCAGCGTCATCAGGGCGCGGCCGCCGGGGAAGGCCGGTCCGGAGAAGAGCAGGACGTCCGGTTCGCCGAGGTGCAGCAGGCTGCCCTGGCAGACGGGGCCGTCGAGGCCGGCCTGCGGGCGGAAGCGGGTGTGCAGGGTTTCGCCGCCGTCCTCCGAGACGGCGTCGGCGCGGTTGCCGGGCGCGGGGGAGTCGTTGCGGGTGTTGAAGTAGACGCGGCCGTCGGGGAGTTCGGCGGCGGTGGTCTCGTTGACGTTGATGTAGCCGTCGGTGTTCTCGTCGAGGTAGCCGATCGACCAGGTGGCGCCGCGGTCGTCGCTGAGCAGGCAGTGGCCGCTGTTGTACCGCGGCTCGGTGCCGGTGTCCGTGCCCGTGGGCGGCAGGGTGTGGTTGGCGGGCACGACGACCCGCCCGGACGTCAGCTGCAGGGCGTGCCCCGGGGTGGTGGCGTACCACCGCCACCCGGGCCGTTTGACCGACTCGGTGATCTCGGCGGGCGCCGACCAGGTGGCGCCCTCGTCGTCGCTGTACTGCACCCACACCCGCCGCCCGTCGGCGTCGCTCACCTTGCCCTGCAGGATCGCCTTTTCGGCCGCCGAGGCCGCGGAGCGGACGTGGACGAGCAGGATGCGGCCGGTGTCGAAGACGACGGGGGCCGGGTTGCCGGCGAGGTCGGTGCCGTTGCGCGCGGCGACCTGGAGCGGCCCCCAGGTGCGTCCGCCGTCCGTCGAGCGCTTCAGCACGATGTGGATGTGCCCGTGATCGCTCGCGCTGTCGACCCGCCCCTCGCAGAAGGCGAGGAGGGTGCCCTGGGCGGTGGCGACGACGGCGGGGATGCGGTAACTGGCGTATCCCTCGCGGCCGGCGCGGAACGGGACGGTGGCTTCGGTCATCCGCGCACTGTCGCCAAGTCGGGCGAATTCGGGGTGAACTCCGGGTCAAGAATGCCCGGTTGGTGCAGGATGCGGACGTATGGACGCCGTACGTGTCGCCTTGCTGCGTGAAGTGCTCGCCGGGACGGAGTGGTTGGGCTCCACCCGGCGCTTCGCCGGAACCCTGCGCGGATCGGTGGTGTCGCACGGGGGCGGACTGCTCCTGCTGGGCACGCCGGAGTACGAACCGTGGCACCTCGCCGCCCACTTGGTGGACGAGGCCGCGTGGTCGGGCACGCCGGAACTGGCCCCGACGCTCGTACGGCACGAGGCGCGGCCGTCGGATCCGGCGCATCTGGCGGTCGGCCTGGGCCGTCTGGCCGCGGCCCGGCGCGGCGAGACACTGCTCGTGGTCTCCCCGCACAGCCCCGACGCGCCCCTGCTGGAGCGCGTGCACGACGCCCGCCGGGCGGGCGCCACGGTCCTCGCCCTGGGGCCCGCCGAGGGCGAACTGCTGCCCATGGCCCACGACTCGCTGCCCGTGCCGGCCGCCTCCGAACTGGACCTGGACACCGTCCAGCACCTGGTCAGCGCGGCGGCCGGCGAGCCCTCCCTGCCCGCGCCCCGGGGCCGACGGCGCTTCCGGGACCGGCTGTCGCGGCTGGCGGACCAGCTCACGGCCCCGCCTCCCGCCCCCTGGTGAAACCCGATTGCCCCCCGCACCCGTCCAACACCACCATGACCCTTCGTGACCGATGAAGCCCCCGGACCCCCCACCGGCCTGCGCGCCCTCCTCCCCGACCTCGCCCCGTGGCGCGCCTCGGCCGACTTCCGCCGGCTGTGGGTGTCGGGCACGATCTCCAACTTCGGCAGCTTCCTCACCTTCGTGGCCGTGCCGGTCCAGCTCAAGGGCCTCACCGGCTCGGCGGCGGCGGTGGGCGCGATCGGCGCGGTGGAGCTCCTGCCGCTGGTCCTCTTCGGCCTCTACGGCGGCGCGCTCGCCGACGCCCTGGACAAGCGCACGCTGATCATCCGGACGGAGGCCGGCCAGGGCCTGCTCTCCGCGGCCCTCCTCCTCAACGCCCTGCTCCCGCACCCCGCGACCTGGCCCCTGTACGTCGTGGCCGCCCTGTCCTCCGCCCTGGTCTCCGTCCAGCGCCCGGCGATCGACTCGCTCTGGCCGCGGATCGTGGCCCACGAGCACATGCCCGCCGCGACCGCGCTGAACTCCCTGCGCTGGACGGTGGGCGGCGTGGCGGGCCCGGCGCTGGCGGGCGTGGTGGTGGCCTACGCGGGACTCGGCTGGGCGTACGGCGCGGACGCGCTGACCTTCGCCGTCTCCGTGGCCCTCATGCTCCCCATCGCCGCCTCGCCCGCCTCCCACGAGGCCGCGAAACCCTCCCTCCGGGCGATCGCGCAGGGCGCGCGGTACGCGTGGAGCCGCAAGGAACTGCTGGGCACCTACGTGGTGGACCTGGCGGCGATGTTCCTGGCGATGCCGCTGGCCGTGCTGCCCTTCCTGGCGGACGACCTGGACGCGGCCTGGTCCCTGGGCCTGATGTACGCGACGGTGCCGTTCGGTTCGCTCCTGGTGAGCGTGACCAGCGGCTGGACGTCCCGCGTCCACCGCCACGGCCGGATGGTGGTGCTGTCGGCCGCCCTGTGGGGCCTGGCCGTCGCGGCCGCGGGCGTCGTCGGCAACGTCTGGCTGGTGCTGGTGTTCCTGACCGTGGCCGGCGGCTGCGACATGGTCAGCGGGATCTTCCGGGGGGCCATGTGGAACCAGACGATCCCGGACGAGCTGCGCGGCCGGCTCGCCGGGATCGAACTGCTGTCGTACTCGATCGGCCCGACCGTGGGCCAGGTCCGCGCGGGCGGCTTCGCCGCCTGGTGGGGCGTGCGGACGTCGGTCTGGTCGGGCGGCCTGCTCTGCGCGGGCGCGGTGGGCCTGCTGGCGTTGTGTCTGCCCAGGCTGATGACCTACGACGTCCGCACCGACGAACACGCCCTGCGGGTGCGGGCCCGGCGCGGCGAGGCGGCCCCGCAGCCGCAGGGCTGATCAGCTCCCGTCAGCTCTCCTCGCCACCGCCGGCCGGGGCGTCGTGCCACTTGGGGTCGTTCTCCCACTGGAGGTTGCGCTCGCGGGCCGTCTCCATCGCGTGCTCGGCCTCCTGCCGGGAGGCGTACGGCCCGAACCGGTCCTTGGCGGGGCACTCCGGCCCTTCCTCGACCTTCTTGTGCTCCAGGCAGTAGTACCACTCACCCGGCTTGCCGACGGTCCGCTTCTTGAACAGGGCCATGACCAGCTCCTCTCGCCACCCACATGTTCCCCCACACCCGCTGGTTAGACTCGCTGGCATGTCTGGCCAGTCGCTGCTCGTACCAGGGGAGCTCTCCCCCACCCGTTCCGTGCCCGGAAACATCCGCCGCCCCGAGTACGTCGGCAAGCCCGCGCCGACGCCGTACACCGGCCCGGAGGTGCAGACCCCGGAGACGATCGAGGCGATGCGGGTCGCCGGCCGGATCGCGGCCCGCGCGATGGCGGAGGCGGCGAAGCTGATCGCCCCCGGGGTGACCACCGACGAGCTGGACAAGGTGGCGCACGAGTACATGTGCGACCACGGCGCCTACCCCTCCACCCTCGGCTACCGCGGCTTCCCCAAGTCGCTGTGCACGAGCGTCAACGAGGTGATCTGCCACGGCATTCCGGACTCGACGGTGCTGCGGGACGGCGACATCGTCAACCTGGACGTGACGGCGTACATCGGCGGTGTGCACGGCGACAACAACGCCACGTACCTGGTGGGCGAGGTCGACGAGGAGAGCCGGCTGCTGGTCGAGCGCACCCGCGAGTCCCTCACACGCGCGATCAAGGCGGTCAAGCCGGGCCGCCAGATCAACGTCATCGGCCGCGTGATCGAGTCGTACGCCAAGCGCTTCGGCTACGGCGTGGTCCGGGACTTCACCGGCCACGGCATCAACTCGTCGTTCCACTCGGGCCTGATCATCCCGCACTACGACAGCCCGCACGCGACGACGGTCATGCAGCCCGGCATGACGTTCACGATCGAGCCGATGCTGACGCTGGGCACGCACGAGTACGACATGTGGGACGACGGCTGGACGGTGGTCACCAAGGACCGCAAACGCACGGCCCAGTTCGAGCACACACTCGTGGTGACGGAGACTGGCGCGGACATCCTCACCCTGCCCTAGCCCGGCACTCCTGACGCTCCGGCCGGCCGCCTAGCGCTCCGGCTGGCGTTCCAGGAACACCCGGCCGCCGATCTCCACCCAGCCGCCCGGCTGCGGGGCCGTCAGGATCTGCGAGCCGGCCCCCTGCGTGATGTTGAGGGCGCGTCCCAGCCGGTCCGTCAGTTGCATGGCCGCCGCGCCCGTGGCCTCGTCCTCCTCCACGCCGTCCCCCCGGCCGGGGAAGCCGCGGGCGCGCACGCGGCCGGCCGGCTCGTCCTCCCAGGCCCAGGCGTAGATCCACTCCCCGGGCGGCGGCACGGTCAGGGCGTCGACCTCGGCGGGGCTCGCGTACCGGCGCAGGGTGCGCGGCAACGGCCAGTCCGCCCGCGCCTCGATCCAGCTGAACTCCCCGTCCTGCCGGGCGCCCACGACCCCGGCCGGGGTGACCAGTTCGGGCACGTCCAGCAGCCAGGCGGCGCCGACACAGGGGTAGCCGGCGAAGGGCAGGCGGACGCTGGGCGTGTAGATGTCGATGACACCGCGCTCGGGGTCGTCCACGAACACGGTCTCGCTGAAGCCGAGCTTCCGGGCGAACGCCTGCCGGTCGCTCCGCCCGGGTATCGCCGTACCGTCGCGGACGACGCCGAGCTCGTTGCCGTAACCGCCGTTGGGAGCGCAGAAGACGCGGAGCACGTCGTAGTCAGTCACGGGGAGATTGAAGCACCGCCGGTGAGCCGCCGCCGCGCGCGGGGACGGCGCCGCATCCTTGAATTCCCTTTGACAATCCCTTGGGGTTTGTTTTAGGCCACCGTGATCGCCCCGTTCCCATACAGCGTCCATGAGAGCTGAATCACCGTATGGGCGGGTACCACGTAGGCAAGGCTCAGATAAGTTAGGCGAGCCTCACCATCCCTGCGTGAGCCTCGACACGCGATTTTTCGCCAGCCTCAGGAGCCTGCATGCGAGCCGCCGGACTCTCCGTCGTCACCGCCGTCGCCACCGCGGCGGCTCTGACCGCCGTCACGGGCTGCACCGAGAAGAGCACAGCGGACGGTGACGACGCGATCCGGGTGACCGCCGCCGACTCGAAGTGCACGACCTCCGCCACGTCCGTGCCGGCCGGCCAGGTCACGCTGAAGATCGAGAACAAGGGCTCCAAGGCCACCGAAGTGGAGATCCTCTTCCCGGACGACCGGATCGTCTCCGAGAAGGAGAACATCGGGCCGGGCACCAGGTACACGCTGACGGCCGAGGTGAAGGCGGGCAGCTACGAGATCGCCTGCCGGCCCGGCATGAAGGGCCACGGCGTGCGGCAGAAGCTCACGGTCACCGGCTCGGGCGCCGCCGCCGAGCGCGACCCGCAGCTGGACAAGGCCGTCGCCGCCTACCGCGAGTACGCGCAGGAGCAGGCCGACCAGACGATCCCCAAGGTCGAGACGTTCGCCAAGGCGATCAAGGCCGGCGACCTCACGGCCGCGCGCGACGCCTACGCCCCCTCCCGCGTCGGCTGGGAGCGCACCGAACCGATCGCCGAGTCCTTCGGGGACATCGACCCCAAGACCGACACCCGCGCCGACGGCCTGGAGAAGGGCCAGAAGTGGACCGGCTGGCACGCGCTGGAGAAGGCGCTGTGGCAGGACAAGAAGATCGGCAGCGCGCAGAAGGCCCTCGCCGACCAGCTGGTCACCGACCTGAAGGACTGGCAGCAGCGGGTCGGCAAGGCCGAGATCACCCCGACCTCCATGGCCAACGGCGCCAAGGAACTGCTCGACGAGGTCGCCACCGGCAAGGTCACCGGCGAGGAGGACCGCTACTCGCACACCGACCTCAGCGACTTCAAGGCCAACGTCGAGGGCGCGCAGAAGGCGTACGAGCTGCTCAAGCCGGTCGCGCAGAAGAACGACAAGGCGCTGACCACCGAGCTGGACAAGCAGTTCGCCGCGCTGGACGCGCTGCTGGAGAAGTACCGCACCGACAAGACCTCGGACGGGTTCGTGTCGTACGACACCGTCACCGAGACCCAGCGCAAGCAGCTCTCGGACGCGGTGAACGCGCTCGCCGAGCCGCTGTCCAAGCTCGCCGCCGCCGTCGTGAAGTAGGGGACGACTGACCATGACGGACACCCAGGAAACCGAGGCCACCGCCGCCGGCGCGCCAAAACAGCCCTCGCGCCGCTCCCTGATCGGCTGGGGCGGGGCCGGGCTCGCGCTCGGGGCCGCCGTGGCCGGCGGCGCGGCCGCGATGACCCGCGTCGGCGACGACGTGGACCCGGCCGCCGCCGAGACGGGCGCCGCGATCGCCTTCCACGGCGCCCACCAGGCGGGCATCGCCACGCCCGTGCAGGACAGGCTGCACTTCGCCGCGTTCGACGTGGAGACCGACGACCGCGCCGAGTTCGTGCAGATGCTGAAGGACTGGACGGCCGCCGCGCGCCGGATGACGGCCGGCAAGCCGGTCGGCGACGGCGCCTACGGCGGGCTCGCGGAGGCGCCGCCGGACGACACCGGCGAGGCGCTGGACCTCAAGCCCTCGCGGCTGACGCTGACCATCGGCTTCGGCCCGTCGCTGTTCGAGAAGTTCGGCCTGAAGGACCGGCGCCCGGAGGCCCTGGTCGACCTGCCGCAGTTCCCCAACGAGAACCTCGACAAGAGCCGCAGCAACGGCGACCTGTGCGTGCAGGCGTGCGCCGACGACCCGCAGGTCGCCGTGCACGCGATCCGCAACCTGGCCCGCATCGGCTTCGGCAAGGTCTCCATCCGCTGGTCGCAGCTCGGCTTCGGCAAGACGTCCTCGACGACCCCGGACGCGCAGACCCCGCGCAACCTGATGGGCTTCAAGGACGGCACCCGCAACATCGCGGGCACCGAGACGGACCGGCTGAAGAAGTTCGTGTGGGTCGGCGAGCAGGACGGGCCCGCGTGGATGACCGGTGGGTCGTATCTGGTCGCCCGGCGCATCCGGATGCACATCGAGACCTGGGACCGCACCTCGCTGCAGGAGCAGGAGGACGTCTTCGGCCGCGACAAGGGCACCGGCGCCCCGGTCGGCAAGGCCAAGGAGCACGACGCGCCGTTCCTGAAGGCCATGAAGCCCGACGCGCACGTCCGGCTCGCGCACCCCGACTCCAACCACGGGGCGACGATCCTGCGCCGCGGCTACTCCTTCACGGACGGCACGGACGGCCTCGGCCGGCTGGACGCGGGCCTGTTCTTCATCGCCTACCAGCGTGACGTGCGCGAGGGGTTCATCCGCATCCAGCGCAACCTCGCCAACGACGCGCTCAACGAGTACATCCAGCACGTGGGTTCGGCGGTCTTCGCCGTCCCGCCGGGCGTCCGCGACGAGGACGACTGGTGGGGCAGCACGCTGTTCGCCAAGGAGGCGTAGCCGTGTTCTCCAACTACCTGATCGGTCTGCGCGAGGGCCTGGAAGCCAGCCTCGTCGTCTGCATCCTGATCGCCTACCTGGTCAAGACGGGCCGCCGGGACGCGATCCGGCCCATCTGGATCGGCATCTCCATCGCCGTGCTGATCGCGATGGGCTTCGGCTGCGTGCTCGAGTTCGGCTCCCAGGAGCTGACGTTCCAGGCGCAGGAGGCCCTCGGCGGCTCCCTGTCCGTCGTCGCGGTCGGCCTGGTGACGTGGATGGTGTTCTGGATGCGGCGCACCGCCCGGCATCTGAAGGCCGAGCTGCACGGCAGGCTGGACGCGGCCCTGGCGATGGGCACCGGCGCCCTGGTCGCCACCGCGTTCCTCGCCGTGGGCCGCGAGGGGCTGGAGACGGCCCTGTTCGTGTGGGCGTCGGTGCACGCGGCCAGCGACGGCACCCCGCGCCCGCTGATCGGCGTCGCCCTGGGCCTGGCCACCGCGGTCTTCCTGGGCTGGCTGTTCTACCGCGGCGCCCTGAGGATCAACCTGGCGAAGTTCTTCACCTGGACCGGCGGCATGCTGGTCGTGGTCGCGGCGGGCGTGCTGGCGTACGGCTTCCACGATCTGCAGGAGGCCGACTGGCTGCCGGGGCTGACGAACCTGGCCTTCGACATCAGCGGCACCATGCCGCCGGACAGCTGGTACGGCACGCTGCTGAAGGGCGTGTTCAACTTCCAGCCCGACCCGACGGTCCTTCAGGTCACGGTGTGGCTGCTGTACTTGATCCCGACGCTCGCGCTGTTCTTCGCCCCGGTAGGGTTCGCCTCCGGGAAGGGGAAGGTGAAGGATCGCGATGAGCAGGGATCGCAGCCGTCCGAGGCGTCGAAGGCTTGAGCGAAGCGCGCTGATAGCGGCCTCGCTGACCGCTTTGTCGTTGACGGCGAGCGGTTGTGTGGTGGTCCACGGGGAGAACTACGTCCTGCCCGCGACCACGCGTGCCGAGGCCGCGGAGGCGCTGACGCAGTTCACGACCGCGTACAACAAGGCGGACAAGGCGTACGACCACTCGCTCGACGCCGGCCATGTGACCGGCGCCCTCGGGGACATCGACGAGGCCCGGCTCAAGGCCGGTCACGCCAACAATCCGGGCGGCAACCCGGCGTACTCGCCGCTGAAGCTCACGGACGCGACGTTCACGATCCCGAAGAAGGCGGGCTGGCCGCGCTGGTTCGTCGCCGAGGCGCAGGGCAACAAGGGCGGCAGCCTGCACTGGCTGCTGGTGTTCACCCGGCACGGTCTGGACGAGACCTGGAAGGTGGCGTATCTCACGCTGGTCACCCCCGGCAGCCTGCCCGAGATCAAGAAGGACGCGGACGGCTACGCCGAGACGGTGCCCGCGGACGCGACCGGGTTCGCCGTGGCGCCGGGGGATGTGAGCCGGGACTACGCCACCTATCTGAAGGACGGCGGCAAGACGTTCGCCAACGGCCCGCACACCGACCAGTGGCGGGCCCAGCGCGCGAAGGCGGCCAAGAAGCCGGGTCTGGTCACCCAGTACATCGACGAGCCGGTCACCAGCGGCGACTACGCCCCGCTGGCGCTGCGCACCACGGACGGCGGCGCGCTGGTGTTCTTCGCCACCCGCCGCTACGAGAAGCAGACGGCCGCCGCGGGCACCTCGATCCCCACGCCGAACGCGAGCGTGCAGGCGCTGACGACCGGTGAGATCAAGCAGTCGCTGACGACGGAGTTCATGTCGAACGGCGTGGCCCTGGACCCGGCGCGGGGCCAGGTGTCGGTGCTGGCCCGGCTGGAGGGCCTGACCTCGGCGCAGGGCAGCTAGCCGGTCCCCGCACGGCAGTTCAGTGGCGCAGGGGCCAGGCCGCGTTCGCGTGGTCGGGCTCCTCGCCGGCGTGGCGGGCGCAGGCGTCGGTGAGGGTCTCCAGCAGGCTCAGCGGGTCCGGCAGGGCGTGCTCCGGGCCGCGCACCCACTGCACGGTCGCGCCGTCGTCGCCCGGCAGCCGGGCGGGCGGCACCAGGACGTACGAGCCGCGGCAGTGCCAGCGCAGTCCGGGGTGCTCGTCCATCGTCTCGGGGTGGCAGTCGAGCTCGCACGGCCACCACTCGTCCTCGTCCTCGGGGGTGCCGCGGGTGAGCGTGAAGAAGAGGAGCCGGCCGTCGCCGCTCTCGGCGACCGGGCCGACCTCGACGCCGGCGGACAACAGCCGCTCCAGGGCCTCGCGGCCCGCCTCCAGCGGCACGTCCAGGACGTCGTGCACCATGCCGGTCGCGGTGATGAAGTTGGCCTGCGGCTGGTGGCGGGCCCAGCGCTCGATCTGGGCGCGGTCGGTGGTGGACTGCGTCTGCCAGGCGAACGACACCGGGTGCCGGGCCGGGGTGGGGCAGCCCACGCGGTCGCAGGAGCAGCGGTAGCCGGGGGCGGGGTGGGCGGCGGGGGCGAGCGGCAGGCCCGCTCCGGCGGCGGCCAGCAGCAGGGCCTCACGGCCGCCGTCGTCGGCGCCGGCCTCCTTCGGGCGGCGTCCGCGCAGCCACTGGGAGAGTCTGCCCTGCCGGCCGGTCCGGCCGCCGAACTCCGCGCTCATCTATCCCCTCGCCTCGCTGTCGTGCGGAACAGCATGCCCTATGGTCCCATCTTCCCCGGCTCCGGGGGGCCGGGAGGGGGACATGAGCGGTAGGGGGTGCCTCACACCGGGATGGGGCGTGATCGCACTCTTTGTCATGACTTCGGCGGCGGCCAGGCGTCTCCCCAGTCCGCGTCCCGGGCGGCCTTGTAGAGGTCGCCGTGGCGTTTGGTGACGGTGGTGCGGCCCAGTCGTACGCCGGTCTCGCACAGGTCGAGCAGGACCTGGCCCTTGCGGATCTGCGGGCGCCGCACGATCCGGTCGGAGGCGGGGGTGGCCGGGAGGCGGGTGGCGGCGACGTAGCTGAACTTCTCGTCCTCGTAGGGGAGGGAGCCGCCCTTGACCTGGCGGTGCAGGGAGGAGCGGCTGACGCGGGCGGAGAAGTGGCACCAGTCCTCGCCCGGGGCGATGGGGCAGGGGGCGCTGTGCGGGCAGGGGGCGGCGACGTGGAAGCCGGCGCGGACCAGGCGGTCGCGGGCCTCGACAACGCGGGCGTAGCCGGCGGGGGTGCCGGCCTCGACGATCACGACGGCCCGGGCGGCGGTGGCGGCGGCGTCGACGAGGGCGGCGCGGTCGGGCTCGGTGAGTTCGTTGAGGACGTAGGAGGCGGTGAGGAGATCGGTGCTCTCGATGGTGAGCGCCGATCCGATGCGGGAGCGCTGCCAACGGGCCTGGCTCAGGGCGGGGTGGGCGGCGGCGATCTCGCGGCCGAGGGCGAGGGCGGGTTCGGACCAGTCCAGCACGGTGACGTCGCGCCGGCCGGGCCAGGTGGCGGTGACGGCCCAGGTGGCGGCTCCGGTGCCGCCGCCGACGTCCGTGTGCGTGCCGGGGGTCCAGTCGGGCACGGTCGCGGCGAACGCGTGCAGAGCCGAGCGGGTCGCCTCGAAGGTGGCCGGCATGCGGTACGCGGCGTAGGCGGCCACGTCGGCGCGGTCGCGGAGGATGGGGGCGTCGGTCGGGGTGGCCCCGCGGTAGCTGGCGATCAGCCGGTCGACGGCCTGGGCGGCGTGCCGGGGCGGCAGACCGTCGAGGAGGTCGGCGAGGGCGGTGCGAAGGGTGTCGGCCGGGGATGCGGGGTCGTTCACCCGGCGATTCTAGGTCGCCCGGCGTCTCGCAGGGCCGCGGCGGTTCTCGCCCCCTCCGCCCCTGCCCGTCCCGTCCCCGGAGACTGCGCCCCCGGACCCCGCTTCGGACCTGGACGGGCCTGGTCCTCGCACGCCGGACGGGCTAAAGGGGGCGGCGGGTGAGGGCCGCTCTGGCCAGTCTGGTCGCCGCCGCGGCCCTCGGGCGGTTGTCCGGAGGGCGACGGCGAGGGTGGACCGTGTTGGCCAGGAGGACCAGGAACGTGTCCGTGGCGCAGTCCAGGACCAGGGAGGTGCCCGTGAAGCCGGTGTGGCCCGCCGCGCCCTGGCCCGCGAGCTCGCCCATGAACCAGGGCTGGTCGACCGCGAAGCCCAGGCCGGGCGGGGTGAGCAGGAGTTCCACGAAGTCGGGGCCGAGGATGCGGGCGGGGCCGTAGGAGCCGCCGGCGAGCAGGGTGCGGCAGAAGACCGCCAGGTCGTGGGCGGTGGAGAAGAGGCCGGCGTGGCCCGCCACGCCGCCCAGCGCCCAGGCGTTCTCGTCGTGGACGACCCCCCGCAGCATCCCCCGGTCCACCTTGGCCCAGGGCCGCCGCTGGTCCTCGGTGGCCGCCGCCTCGGGACACGGACCGAACGCGGTGGACGTCATGCCGAGCGGGCGGGTGATGCCGTCGTGGATCAGGGCGTCCAGGGTGCGGCCGGTGATGCGTTCCAGCACGTACTGGAGCAGCAGCATGTTCAGGTCGGAGTACGTGTAGGTGCCGGGGACCCCGACGGGGGCCTCGGCGCGGAGCAGATCCATGCGGGTGGCGGCGTCCGGGCAGTCGTAGAGCGGGAGTTCGGGGCGCAGGCCCGAGGTGTGGGTGAGCAGTTCGCGGATCGTGATGCCGTGCCGGGCGGCGGCGTGGAACTCCGGCAGATACGCCCCCACCCGCGCGTCGATGCCCAGCGTGCCGCGCTCGATCTGCTGCACCGCGGCGACGGACGTGAACAGTTTCGTCAGCGAGGCCAGGTCGAAGGGCGTGCCGACGGTCATCGGCACCCGGGCCTTCGCCGGCAGCTCCACGCCCGCGTCGACCTCCTCGTCGTACCCGGCGTACCGCACGGCCCAGCCCGCCGCCTCCGCGACGGCGATCACCGGGCCGCGCCCGGCGACCACGACCGTGCCGGCCGCCCAGGGGCGTTCTCCGGTGGTGAGCTCGGCGACCTCCCGGGCGAGGTGACGCAGTTCTCCCGCGTCGAGCCCGGCCCGTTCCGGGGTGTCGCCGCGCAGTCTCGGTGCGCTCAGCTCCCTGCTCCCTCCGCCCCCGCACGTGTGTTCCAAGGACGGCACATTCCCATGAAACAGCTGAGCGCTACCAGTGCGGCCGCCAATTGGACGACGGCCATCGGTACGGCGGTGTGCTCGCCGGCGATGCCGACCAGCGGGGAGGCGACGGCGCCGATGAGGAAGGAGACCGTGCCGAGCAGGGCGGACGCGGAGCCGGCGGAGTGCCTGGTGCGGGTGAGGGCGAGCGCCTGGGTGTTGGGCAGGGTCACGCCCATCGCGGACATCAGGACGAACAGGGCGGCCGCCACCGGTGCCAGGCCCGTCTCGCCGAGGACGCCCGTCGCCATCAGCAGCAGCGCGGTCGCCGCGGCGATCACGACCGTCAGGCCGATGCCCAGCACCTTCTCCAGCCTGACCCGGCCGACCAGCACCTTGCCGTTGAGCTGGCCGACGGCGACGAGTCCGACCGAGTTCAGGCCGAACAGGAGGCTGAAGGTCTGCGGGGAGGCGCCGTGGATCTCCTGGATGACGAAGGGGGACGCCGAGATGTACGCGAACAGGGCCGCGAAGGCGAAGCCGCCGGCCAGCATGAAGCCGGTGAAGGGCAGGTCGGCCAGGAGGCGGCGCATCGCGTGCAGGGCCTCGCCCACTCCCCCGGCGTGCCGTTGCTCGGGCGCGAGCGTCTCGGGCAGCCGGGCCCACACCAGGCCGCCCAGCAGCAGTCCGACGCCCGTCAGGACCACGAACACGCCCCGCCAGTCGGTCACCCGCAGGATCTGCCCGCCGATCAGCGGCGCGACGATCGGGGCGACCCCGGAGATCAGCATGAGGGTGGAGAAGAAGCGGGCCATCGCGGTGCCGTCGTAGAGGTCGCGGACGACCGCCCGGGCGATCACTATCCCGGCGGCGCCCGCCAGGCCCTGCACCAGCCGGAAGGCGACCAGGGAGGCGGCGTCCGGCGCGAGGGCGCACAGGGCGGTGGCGACGACGTACACCGCGAGCCCGGTCAGCAGCGGGCGCCGGCGGCCCCAGCGGTCGCTCATCGGGCCGACCACGAGCTGTCCGAGGGCCATGCCGGCCAGGCAGGCGGTGAGGGTGAGCTGGACGGTGGCCGCGGGGGCGTGCAGGGAGCGGGTGACGGCCGGAAGGGAGGGGAGGTACATGTCCATCGCCAGCGGGGGCGTGGCGGTGAGGCCGCCGAGGATGAACGTGACCAGCAGGCCGGTGCGGCGGGCGGCACGGGCGGCGGCCGGTTCCGCTTCCGGTCCGGCCGCCTGCTCCGTGTGCGGTGTCCTGGCCTCCTGCTCGGGCATGCTCCCCTCCCCTTTTCCCGGTCGTACGCCCGTCTGGGCGCCTCCATCGTCTCAGCCCGTCAGGCCGGCTGGAGCCCCTGCGCCCCCGCCTCCGTCACGAAGGAGGCGGCCGTGGAGATCGGGGCCCCGGTCCGGGTGACGTAGGGCACGGTCTTGAAGTCGGCGCGTGCCTGCGTCTGCTCCAGGGTGACGGTGACGTACCCGCGACGGCCGTCGTAGAACTTCAGGTGCGGGTTGGCGGTCATGTACGTGTTCCAGTTCGCGGGTTTCTCCGCGCCGTCCTTGCCGCTGGCGATCGACGTGGCGACGATCTCGGTGCCGAGGGTGCGCGAGGCCGGGTCGTCGAAGTCGTCCTTGATGTCGAAGGCGTAGCCGACGTGCACGTCGCCGCTGAGGACCATCAGGTTCTCGATGCCGGCGGCCTTGGCGCCGTCCAGGATGCGGCGGCGCGAGGCCGGGTAGCCGTCCCAGGCGTCCATGGAGACCTGGGCGACGGCGTTGAGGTCCATCTTGCGCTGGGAGAAGCAGACCTGCTGGGGCACGACGTTCCAGGTGGCCGTCGAGGCGAGCCAGCCGCCCAGCAGCCAGCTCTCCTGGGCGCTGCCGGTCATGGTGCGCGCCGGGTCCTCGGACTCGGGGCCGGGCACGTGCTTGCCGTCGCCGTAGGCCTGGTCGGAGCGGTACTGGCGGGTGTCGAGGACGTCGAACTGGGCGAGGGAGCCCCAGTTGAGGCGCCGGTAGAGCTGCATGTCGGGGCCGACGGGCAGCTGCGGGGCGCGCAGCGGCTGGTTCTCCCAGTAGGCGCGGTAGGCGGCGGCGCGGCGCAGCAGAAACTGGTCCGGCGGGTCGTTGTTCTCGGAGATGGCGCCGGCGTAGTTGTTCTCGGTCTCGTGGTCGTCGAAGGCCACCACGAAGGGGTGTGCGGCGTGCGCGGCCCGCAGGTCGGGGTCGGTCTTGTAGAGGGCGTAGCGCAGCCGGTAGTCCTCCAGCGTGGTGCTCTCGTGGTTGTAGAGCGCGGGCAGCACGCGGTCGGTGTACGCGCGGGCGCCGCCGGCGGCGTCGACGGCGTACTCGTACATGTAGTCCCCGACGTGGAAGACCAGGTCGACGTCGTCCTCGGAGAGATGGCGGTAGGCGGTGAAGTAGCCGTCGGTGTAGGCCTGGCAGGAGACGGCGGCCAGGGTGAGGGAGGCCACGGCGCTGCCGGCGGCGGGGGCGGTGCGGGTGCGGCCGGTGTCGCTGATCCAGGTGCCGGTGCGGAAGCGGTAGTAGTACTCGCGGCCCGGGTCGAGGCCGGCCGGCTCCACGTGGACGGTGTGGTGGTACTCCGGGAAGGCGGTCGCGGTGCCGCTGCGGACGATCGTGGCGAAGTTCTCGTCCTCGGCCATCTCCCAGTCGACGTCGACGGGCTGGGCGGGCAGCCCGCCGTCGGGTTCGTAGGGCGAGGGCGCGAGCCGGGTCCACAGGACCACGGAGTCGGGCAGCGGGTCGCCGGAGGCGACGCCGAGGGTGAAGGGGAAGTCGTCGATGCGGGCCGCGTCCAGGGTGGCGGCGGCCGCGGCGCCGGGGGCGGGCAGGTCCACGGCGAAGGCGAGGGCGGCGGCGGTGAGGCCGAGAAAGCGGCGGCGGCCGAGGTGGCGGGCGGCTGCGCGGAGTTCGGGTGTCTGCCACTGCGGCCGGCCTGATGTGATCGTCATGTTTTCCTCCCGTCATAGTTCAGGGAGGAGGCAGGCGCCGGGCGGGGGGCGACACGCCTTCACCGGGGGCACTGCACCCGGATGGCGGACAGCCGGTCCCGCATGCCGGAAGCTCGCCTACGCTGCCGGGCATGACTGACACGAAGATCGCCGTGGTGACGGGGGCCGGTTCGGGCATCGGGCGGGCCGTCGCGGTGGAGCTGCTGCGCGCGGGCTGGTCGGTGGCGCTGGCGGGGCGGCGCCCGGAGCCGCTGGCGGAGACGGCCGCGCTGGTGCCCGGGGGCGCGAGTCTGGCCGTACGGACCGACGTCGCGCGGCCCGAGGACGTCACCGCGCTGTTCGCGGCGACCGTGGAGCGGTTCGGGCGGGTGGACCTGCTGTTCAACAACGCGGGGACGTTCGGGCCGGGCGGGGTGCCGGTGGAGGAGCTGGCGTACGACGCCTGGCGGCACGTGGTGGACACCAACCTCAACGGGGCGTTCCTGTGCGCGCAGGCGGCGTACCGGCAGATGAAGGAGCAGGACCCGCAGGGCGGCCGGATCATCAACAACGGGTCGGTCTCGGCGCACACGCCCCGGCCGCGGTCCGTCGCCTACACCGCGACCAAGCACGCGCTGACCGGCCTGACCAAGTCGCTGTCGCTGGACGGGCGGCCCTACCGGATCGCGGTCGGGCAGATCGACGTCGGCAACGCGGCGACCGACATGACCCGGCGCATGGAGACGGGGGCGTTGCAGGCCGACGGCCGCGTGGTCGCGGAGCCGGTGATGGACGTGGCCGACGTGGCGCGCACGGTCCGGCACATGGCGGAGCTGCCGCTGGAGGCGAACGTGCAGTTCGCGACGGTGCTGGCGACCGCGATGCCGTACATCGGCCGCGGCTGAGCGCACCGGCGGTCCCTCAACTCGTCAACTTGCACAAACGGAATATGGACTTCCGGTCCATTGCGCCCGGTAGGCGGCCTATGCTCGAATCTCCTCCACAAGAGCTTCACACTTGGAGGAGCGCAGTTCCGCTGGCCAAACCGAGGGGGGAGGCGGCAGTCGTTCCACCGCATCGGGTGGGGGTGGATCCCGCGTGGGACCGCGGGATACGCACCGGTGCGTGGAACGGCTGCCGCGCGCGCCTCAGTTCGCCGTCTCGCCGCCACGACGCCTGCGCAGCGCCCACGCCCCGCCCGCCAGCAGCGCCACCGTGCCGCCCGCGCCCTCCAGCAGCCGCCAGGGCGAGGGGCCGCCCGCGGCCGAGCCGGGCGCGCCGGCCGCCTGCGCCGCCTTCCGGGCCGGCGCCGGCGTCACCTTCGCCCCGCCCTCGCTGAGCGGCTCGACCAGCGTGCCCACCGCCTTCGCCGAACTCCCCTTGCCGAAGCCCCAGTCGAGCAGCGCGGCCGTCTCCTCGTAGACGGCGTTGTAGCCGCTCTTCGGGTGCATCACGGTGACCAGCAGGGTGCGCCCGCCCCGGGTGGCCGCGCCCGTGAAGGTGTTGCCGGCGTGGCTGGTGTAGCCGTTCTTGACGCCGATGAGTCCCTGGTACGTCCGCACGCCGTACGCGCCCGTCAGCAGGCGGTCGGTGTTCTGGATCTGGAAGGTCTTCCTGCCGCCGGCCGGGAAGTCGGCGGTCCTGGTGTGGCAGTAGGCGCGGAAGTCGGCGTTCTTCAGACCGTGCCGGGCGAAGAGGGTGAGGTCGTAGGCGGAGGAGAGCTGGCCCTTGTGGTCGAAGCCGTCGGGGCTGACCACATGCGTGTCCAGGGCCTGCAGGTCCTCGGCCTTGGCCTGCATCTCCGCGACCGTCTTCGCCAGGCCGCCGTTCAGGTGGGAGAGCACGTGCACGGCGTCGTTGCCGGAGCGCAGGAAGACGCCCTGCCACAGCTGCTCGACGGTGTAGGTGATGCCGGGCCTGACGCCGACCAGGCTGGAGCCGGCGGGCACGTCGGCGAGGTCGGCGTCGGTGACCGTGTGGCGTTCGGTCCGCTCGAACTTCGTCAGCACCGTGTCGGCGAACAGCATCTTCAGCGTGGACGCGGGCGGCAGGCGCTTGTGCGCGTTGCAGGAGGCGAGCACCTCTCCGCTGTCGCCGTCGGCGACCAGCCAGGCGGCGGCGGTGATCTTCCTGGGCAGGCCGGTGCCCTGAACTCCCGGATGCGCGAGGCGTTCACCGCCGACGACGGTCGTGGCGTGGGCCTCGGTCGCCGTGGCGAGCGGCAGGGCGGCCGCCGCGAGACCGAGTGCGGCGCGCCGGGTGAGCGGAGACGATACGTGCATCCAGGGACCGTACACCGCACTGAACAGGGGTTTCCTGGCAGTAGGCCCTCTAGAGCATAAGAATTGCCTGTCTTATGGAAATTTGAACACCTACCCCGCTTTCTCAGCTCTGACACATCCTTTACTCAGTGCGACTCAAAGGTTCCTCCATAGCTTGTGGCCGCGCCCACAGCGGGCGCCAAGAACCTTCGAGGAACGGGATGTTTGGCATCTATCTCAAGCGCGAACTGGGCCGGAGAAAGAAGGCGGCTCTGGTCATCGCACTGGGTCTGGCGCTCGGTATCGCGCTGGTCATCACCGTCAACTCGGTGTCGGCCGGCATGACGCAGGCACAGGACAAGGTCCTCAAGTCGCTCTACGGGCTCGGGACCGACATGACCGTGACCAAGGCGCAGTCGGCGCCGACGGCGGGCAGCTCACAGGGCCCTAACTTCAAGTTCGACGCCAAGTCGAGCAGCGGCTCCACGCAGAGCTCGGACCGCGTGATGACGCAGGGCGGTCAGGCTCTGTCGTCCTCTCTGGTCGGCAAGGTCTCGGCGCAGAAGGGCGTGGCGAGCGCGGTCGGCGCGCTCACCCTGAACGTCACCAAGGTCGACGGCTCCTTCACCCAGGGCAAGGCGCAGAGCTCCACCAGCGGCAGCGGCCAGCAGGGCGGCCCCGGCGGGAGCGGCGGCGCCAGCGGTCAGCCGCAGGTGCAGGGCGGCGGCGCCAACTTCAACGTCAACTCCTACTCGGTGGCCGGCATCGACGTCACCGACCAGGACCTCGGCCCGCTGGCCACGTCGAAGATCACCTCGGGCAAGACGTTCACGGCGTCCCAGACCAACGCCAAGGTCGCCGTGGTCAGCAAGTCGTACGCCAAGTCCAAGAAGTACAAGGTCGGTTCGACCTTCAAGATCTCCGGCAAGAAGTACACGGTCATCGGCATCGCGACCCCGGACAGCAGTGAGTCCACCATCGACGTCTACCTGCCGCTGAAGCAGGCGCAGACGCTCGCCGACGCCAAGAACAAGGTCACCACGATCTACGTCAAGGCGACCGACTCCCAGCAGATCTCCACCGTGAAGAAGGAGATCCAGAGCAACATCTCCGGTACGACGGTCACCACCTCCTCCGACCTGGCCTCCACCGTCTCCGGCTCCCTCTCCACCGCCTCCGACCTGGCCACCAGCGTCGGCAAGTGGCTGTCCATCGCGGTCCTCGTCGCCGCCTTCCTGGTGGCGGCGCTGCTGACGTCCTCGGCGGTCTCGCGCCGGGTGCGGGAGTTCGGCACCCTGAAGGCGCTGGGCTGGCCGAGCCGCAAGGTGACCCGGCAGGTCGTCGGCGAGTCCATGGTCAACGGCCTGATCGGCGGCGGCCTCGGCATCGCGCTCGGTCTCGCGGCCGCCTACACGGTCACCGCGATCAGCCCCAAGCTGACCGCGCAGCTCGGCAGCACCGGCGGCATGGGCGGCGGCCCCGGCGGCGGCATGGGCGGCCCCGGCCGGCAGTCGGCCTCCAGCACCATGGAGATCGCCCTGTCCGCCCCGGTCTCCCTGACCACCATCGCCCTCGCCGTGGGCCTGGCGGTCACCGGCGGCCTGATCGCCGGCGCCATGGGCGGCTGGCGCGCCTCCCGCATGCGCCCGGCGGACGCCCTG
Organism: Streptomyces sp. 7R007; assembly: GCF_054850255.1. Classification (NCBI taxonomy): domain Bacteria; kingdom Bacillati; phylum Actinomycetota; class Actinomycetes; order Kitasatosporales; family Streptomycetaceae; genus Streptomyces; species Streptomyces sp. 7R007. The sequence continues at coordinate 116,099 of NZ_JBTWMV010000024.1, forward strand.
CGCAGCGTGTCGTAACACCCCCGTCGAGCCGGGGCGCCGCCTCCGATTCCCCCCGGGACGCGGCGCCCCACCCCCCTTCGCTTCTTTGCTTCTTTGATGGAGAACCCATGTACAGACTCACCGGCGTCACCAAGCGCTACACGCGGGGCAAGGAGACGGTGGAGGCGCTGCGCGGCATCGACCTCACCATCGAGGACGGCGACCAGCTCGTCATCCAGGGCCCCACGGGCGGCGGCAAGTCCACGCTGCTGCAGATGATCGGCGGACTGGACCGGCCCACCGAGGGCAGTGTCGAGCTGGACGGCGTGGACCTCGCGCGCCTGAGCGAGACCAAGCTGACCCGGGTGCGGGCCGAGAACATCGGCATCATCTTCCAGGCGTTCAACCTCATTCCGACGCTGACCGCGCAGGAGAACGTCGAGACGGCCCTGGTGCCGCTCGGGGTGAAGCCGGCCGAGCGGCGCGAGCGCGCGGCCGAGGCCCTGCGATCGGTCGGCCTCGGCGAGCGCCTCGGACACGTCCCCTCGGAGCTGTCCGGCGGCCAGCAGCAGCGCGTCGCCATCGCCCGCGCCCTGGTCAAGCGGCCGAAGGTGCTGCTGGCCGACGAGCCCACGGGCAACCTCGACGAGGGCACCCGGGACGACATCATGGCCCTGCTGGAGGGGCTGTGGCACGAGTACGGGCTGACGTTCGTCATGGTCACCCACGACTCCTCCATCGCCCGCCGGGCCCCGCGCCTGGCCACCATCAAGGCGGGTCGGCTGACGCTGACGGAGCAGTACGACGGTCAGATCGCCCGCTGACCCGCCCACCGTTCCCCCCGGGGCCGCTCAGCGCCCGAGCAACCGGTCGATCTCGGCCAGCTGCCCGGCGGTGAGTGGCCCCCTGGCGAGGGCGCCCGCGTTCTCCTCGGCCTGCGCGACCGAGCGGAACCCGGGGATCGGGACCGCCCACGGGCTGCGCGCCCACAGCCAGCCGAGGGCGCCCTGGGCGAGGGTGCGGCCGTCGGCGGTGAGGATCTCCCGCAGGGACTCCACGCGCTCGAACCACGCCTCGTCCACGCCGCTGCCGCCGACGAACCCCTCCAGCCAGGCCGGCGGCCTGCTGCGCACGTCCCCCGCCTCCAGCGGCTGACCGGGCCGGCGCCGGCCGCCCAGCAGGCCCATGGCCAGCGGGCTGCGGTTGACGCTCGCCAGCTCCAGCCGCGCGCACAGGGCGAACATCTCGGGGGTGTCCTCCAGGACGTTCACCGAGTGCTGGACGGCGGTGCAGTGCGCTCCCTCGGCGAACACCGCCGCCCGGGCCGGGTCGTCGGTGCTCCAGGCGTAGGCGCGGATCAGGCCCTCGCGTACGAACTCCTCGCAGGCGTCGCGCAGCCGGGCGGCGCGCTCGGGGTCCAGGTCGTTGAGGTGGAGCTGGTAGAGGTCGACGTGGTCGGTGTCCAGGCGCTTCAGGGAGGCGGTCAGGGCACGGCGGGCGTACTCCGGCGAGTCGTCCGTGCCGGTGCGGGTGCGGGTGTCCTCGTCGAAGACGTTGCCCCACTTGGTGGCGATCACGACGTCGTCCCGGTGCTTGCCGAGAGCGCGGGCGAGGACGCGTTCGCTGTGCCCGGCGCCGTAGGTGTCGGCGGTGTCGAAGAAGGTGACGCCGAGGTCGAGGGCGCGCCGGACGGCCCGTACGGACTCCTCGTCGTCGACCTTGCCCCAGCCCAGCGGCTGTCCGTCGAGGTCCTGCCACTCTCCGCCGATGGCCCAGCAGCCGAAGCCGAGAGCGCTTACCCGTATGCCGCTGCGGCCCAGTGTCCTGTTCGTCTCCATGCCCACGGACCCTAGGAGTTGGAGCGCACTCCAGGACAAGGGGGTCGTGCGGTCGTGTTACGCCTGACCGGTCTCGAAGCGGGAGATGCGGCCGTCGTCGTCGACCGTGAAGCTCCACCGGGTGCGCATCTCGCCCCACGTGTCGTTGCGGTAGTGGGCGAGGAGGGCGCGGCCGCCCTGGGACTCGTTGTCGACGTCGAGGTGGCCGTGGGAGGAGAAGATCTCCCGGTCGATCCACTCGGCGAGGTCGCGGTCGGAGCCGTCGTCGGACATGGTCGCGTCCTCCGTGAGCAGCGCCATGAACGCGTCGCGGTCGTGGGCGTTGACGGCGGCGACGAAGGCACGCACGGTCGGGTCGCTGAGTCTGGCCGGCTGAATCGTCATGCCAGTCAGACTCACACCGTGCGTCCGGGCCCGCCACCCGAACGGCGGCGCGGGCGGGACCGGGGGTGGCGGCGGTGCGACGGTGGATACGTGAGGGGGGTCGGCGCCGACGCTTTGGAGTGACCGTGACTTCTTACGACCGACGTGACCTGGGCCTGCTGCTGCTCCGGCTGGGCGCCGGGGGTGTGCTGGCCGCGCACGGCGCGCAGAAGCTGCTCGGCTGGTTCGGCGGGCACGGGATCGAGGGAACCGGGCAGTTCATGGAGTCCGTCGGCTACGCGCCGGGCAAGGCGAGCGCCACGGCGGCGGGGCTGGCGGAGGCCGGCGGGGGCGTGCTGCTGGCGCTGGGGCTGGCCACGCCGGCGGCGGGTGCGGCGGCGGCCGGGGCGATGGCGGGGGCGTCGGCGGTGCATGCGCCGAACGGGTTCTTCAACACCGAGGGCGGCTACGAGTACGCGGCCACCCTGGGCCTGACCGCGGCCGGCCTCGCCGTCGCCGGCCCGGGCCGCCTCTCCCTGGACCACGCCCTCGGCCACGTCCTGGACCGCGGCTGGCACGTCTCCGCGGCGCTCGGCGTGACGGCGGCGGCCACGGCCCTGATCGTAGGCACGCGCGCCAAGCGCCTGCGCCAGGCGAAACAGGGCGAACAGGAACCGCTGTTCGAGGAGTAGCCGACAGGCCGCCCAGGGTCGGCGGCCCGGTCGACGGAGCGGATCGGCACACCGGATCGGCGAGTCCCGGTGAGGTGCCCGTGCCGACCGCACCGGACGCGACCAGGCCCCGTGAGGTGACGGTGCCGACCGCACCGGACGCGACCAGGCCCCGTGAGGTGCCCGTGCCGACCGCACCGGACGCGACCAGGCCCCGTGAGGTGACCGTGCCGACCGCACCGGACGCGACCGCGGACCGGGACGGTCGAGCGTGTCAGGCGTGGCCGCGGACCGGGCCGAGTGAGCACACCGGACGAGGCCGTGAAGCAAGTCCGCCGACGTGGACCGCGGACCGGGCCCAGCGAGCGCGCCAGACGCGCCCGTGAAACAGGTCCGCCGGCGTCGCCGACGCGGACCGGGCCCAGCGAGCACACCGGACGCGACCGTGAAGCAGGTCCGCCGACGTGGACCGTGGATCAGGCCCAGCGAGCACACCGGACGCGGCCGTGAAGCAGGTCCGCCGGCGTCGCCGACGTGGATCGTGGACCAGGCCCAGCGAGCGCATCGGACGCGGCCGTGAAACAGGTCCGCCGGCGTCGCCGACGTGGATCGTGGACCGGGCCCAGCGAGCGCATCGGACGCGGCCGTGAAGCAGGTCCGCCGGCGTCGCCGACGTGGATCGTGGACCGGGCTCGGCGAGCGCGCCGGACGCGGCCGTGAAGTGGGGCGGGCGAGGTCGGCAGCGTGGGTGGGGTGGGCGCGTGGCAAGCTGCCCGGCATGACTGATTCCGTGCCGGTGTGTGCCGGGCAAGAGGTTCCCGAACCCGACCTGTGGGGGGCCGTCGACTCGTTGTGGGAGTGGCTCGACGGCAACCAGGCGCATGGCGGCCGGGAAGGGCTGTTGCTGCGGATGCTGAAGTTGTCGGAGGAGGTCGGGGAGGTCGCGCAGGCCGTCATCGGGGCGACCGGGCAGAACCCGCGCAAGGGCACCAGCCACACCTGGGAGGACGTCCAGGGTGAGCTGTGCGACGTCGTGATCACGGCTCTGGTGGCCCTGCGCACCCTCACCCCGGACGCCCGCGAGGTCTTCACCTCCCATCTGGCCCGCGTGACCGACCGCTCGCTCGGCCCGCGGGGATAGCCCTCCCGCTCACGCCGGCCGGCTGCCCGCACCCGTCCGCAGCGCCGCCCGCTGGATCTTGCCGCTCGGTGTCTTCGGCAGGTCCGCCACGACGTGCACGGCCCGCGGGTAGGCGTGCGCGGACAGCCGGCGTTTGACCAGGTCCTGGAGGGACGCGGTCCAGGCGGCGTCGGTGCGGGCGCCGGGCCGGGCGACCACGTACGCCTCCACGACCTCGCCGCGCAGCGCGTCCGCGGCGGCGACCACCGCCGACTCGGCCACGTCGGGATGGGAGTTGAGGACGCTCTCCACCTCGAAGGGGCCGATGCGGTAACCGGCCATGATGATGACGTCGTCGTCGCGGGCCGCGAAGTAGAAGTCGCCCCGCTCGTCCCGGCGCGCGATGTCCCCGGTGTAGTACCAGCGCCCGCACGGGCTGAACCGCTCGGCCGTGCGGTCCGGCGCGCCCCGGTAGCCCCGGAACCACATCAGGGGGCTGTGCGCGAGGTCGACGGCGACCCGTCCGGTGACCCCGGGCGGCGCGGTCTCGTCGCGGTCCTGGTGCAGCACGGTCAGGGCCCAGCCGGGCAGCGCGCCGCCCATGGAGCCGGGACGGATCAGGCGGCGGACCGACGGCGCCCAGCCGTTGCCGGCGACCATGCCGAGCTCCGTCTGCCCGTAGTGGTCCCGCACGGGCACGCCGAGGGTGCGCCGCGCCCAGGCCGGCACGTCGGCGCCGAGGGGTTCGCCGGCCGAGGAGGCGCAGCGCAGGGCGGGCGTGACGCCGGGAGCCCAGCCCGCCTCGCGCAGCAGCCGGAAGGCCGTCGGCGCGGCGGCGAAGTTGGTGACACCGCGGCCCGCGAGGACCGCCCGGGCCGTGTCGGGGGTGAACCTGGGCTGGACCAGCAGGCTGCGGTGGCCGAGCGCGAGCGGCCCGACGACCGCCTGGTAGAGGCCGTAGCCCCAGCCGGGGTCGGCGGCGTTCCAGAAGACGTCGTCGGCCCGGTGGTCCAGGGCGTGGACCTGGTAGGAGTGGAAGCCGGCGATGGCCCGCACGGGCACCGTGACCGCCTTGGGGGTGCCGGTGGTGCCCGAGGTGAACAGCTCGACGAACGGGGCGTCCCCGCCGACCGCCACCGCGGCCGGAAGGGACGGTGCCGTCGCCGGCAGCCCCGCCCAGTCGTCCTGCGCCACGACGACCGGGCACGGCAGGCCGGGGGCGGCCTTGTGGGCCTGGTCCCGGTCGGCGACCAGCAGCCGCGCTCCGCTGCCGCGGACCCTGGCCCGTACGGCCTCGGGTCCGAAGGCGGTGAACAGGGGCACCTGGACGGCGCCGAGCCGCCAGATCGCGAGCAGGCCGACGACCAGTTCCTCCGACTTGCCCATGAGGGTGGCGACCCGGTCCCCCGGGCCGATCCCGGCCGCCCGCAGCCGCCCGGCCAACGCGGCCGACTTCTCGGTGAGCCGGCCGTACGTCAGGTCGTGCGCCGACAGGTCCTGGTGGACGATGGTGAACGCCGTCGCCGTGCGCGGATGCCGGTCGCACAGCAGCTCGGCGACCGAGGCCGCGGGGCCGCCGTAGCGGGACAGGAGTGCTTGGACGGTCACGGCGTCACCCCGCGACGGGGGCGGTGGGCTGCTCCTCGGCGGTGTCGGCCACGGCCACCGGCGCGGCCGGGGCCTTGGCCCGGGGCCGGGCGAAGCGGCGCATGAGCGGCTCCTCCACGTACCGGTTCAGCAGCCAGGCCAGCGCCCACGACAGCGCGAAGGCGAACAGTCCGAGCGCGACCGCCTCGCCGGTGCTCCACGACTTGGTCGAACCGAGCGCCACATGGCCGAAGTTGAGCACCAGCCAGTGCAGCAGGTAGAAGGCGAAGGCGAGTTCGCCGCCGCGGACGAAGAGCCGGCTGCGGAACGGCGACCAGGTGCTCTCGATGTCGGCGGTGGCGCCCGCCGCGACGACGAGGGCGATCGGGCCGCTGGTGGCGGCGACGAAGCTCCACGGCTCGGCGATGTTGGAGGCGAGCAGGTAGCCGCCGAAGAGCAGGGTCATGGCCGCCCACAGCGGCAGCCGGATCCACTTGCCGGTCATGACGATACGGGCCATCACCATGCCGAGGACGAAGTCGAGGGCGCGCACCGGCGGCGCCATCTGGATGAACCAGACCCGGTAGGTGGGGATGGTGAAGTACATCGGCTTTGCGGGCAGCAGTTCGGCGACGAACGGGATCGCCCAGGTCGCGGCGACCAGGCCGGCCGCCCACCACCACAGGCGCTCGGGCCGGATGGCGGCCACGGCCCGGTGGAAGAGCGGGAAGCAGACGTAGAAGAACGCCTCCGCCGCCAGCGACCAGCTGACGAAGTCCATGCTGAAGAACGTGTCGGAGCGCGGGAACCAGGGGTGCAGCAGGAACAGGTTCGGCAGGGCACTCTGCCAGCGTATGGAGACCCCGAGCCAGACCATCAGGAGCGCGGCGAGCACCCACGCGACCACGTGGTTGGGGACCACCTTGACGGCGCGGCGGCGCCAGAACCTGCGGGCCGGCTCACCGGGCTTGGCGATCAGCGTGAGGATGAACCCGCTCAGCACGAAGAAGAAGCCGACCTGCATGGGCCCCGCCTTGTGGAAGAGCGTCATGTAGGTGTCGGCGGCCCACTTGTCGTGGAAGGGGAACTGGAAGGCGAAGTGGAAGGCGAAGACCAGGACGGCCGCGACGAACCGCATGCCGTCCAGGGCGGGCAGCCACGCGGGGCGCGCGCCGGCCGGCGGGCTGCCGGCGGAGGTGGTCTGCAGGCGTGCCATGAGGCATCACTCCAGAGAGAGGGAAGGAAAGAGGAAGAGGAGAGGGGCACGGAAGGCATCGGCAACAGTGCTGTCGATGGCTTGAACCCGCCTAGAAGCCGGGTGGCGTGGGGCATTCCGCCCGGGTTCGCCCGGTTCAGTGCCCGGTGAAGGTGGCGTGTCCGGGCCCCCGCTCGACGAACGCCCGCATGCCGGCCAGGCGGTCCTCCGTGCCGAACAGGCCCGCGAACAGGGCGCGTTCGACGAGCAGCCCGGAGGCCGGGTCGGTGCTCGCGCCGAGGTCGACGGCCTGCTTGGCCGCGCGCAGGGCGAGCGCGGGGCCGCCGACGAACCGGGCCGCCCACGCGCCGGCCGCCTTCAGCACACCGTCGGCGGGCACCACGTGGTCGGCGAGGCCGATCGCCAGCGCCTCCTCGGCGGTGAGCGTGCGGCCGGTGAAGATCAGGTCCTTGGCGCGGGCGGGCCCGACGAGGCGGGTGAGCCGCTGGGTGCCGCCCGCGCCGGGGATCACGCCGAGCAGGATCTCGGGCAGGCCGATGCGGGCGTCGGCGGCCAGGATGCGGTGGTCGGCGGCGAGGGCGAGCTCGCAACCGCCGCCCAGCGCGAAGCCGTTGACCGCGGCCACCACGGGTTTGGGGATGTCGGCGACCGCCGTGAACGCGTCCTGGAGGTGCCGCGCCCAGCGGGTCATGTCGGCCGGGGACATGCCGGCCATCTCGCGGATGTCGGCGCCCGCGCTGAACCGCTCCGGCCCGCCGTACAGCACGACGGCGGCGACGTCCTCGCGGTCGGCGGCCTCGTGCGCGGCGGCTTCCAGGAGCCGCTGGGCGGCGGTGTCGAGGGCGTTCACCGGCGGCCGGGCGAGCAGGAGGGTGCCGATGCCGTCGGTGACGTCGAGGCGCACCGCCTTCGTGGTCACGCCCACAGCAGCCCCCCGTTGACCTCCAGCACGTGCCCGTTGACGTAGGAGCTCTCCTCGGTGGCCAGGAACAGCGCGCCCTGGGCCGCCTCGTCGAGGGTGCCGGCGCGGCCGAGGGAGAAGCGGGAGCGGTAGGCCTCCCAGACCTTGGGGTTGGCGGCGACCTCGCGGCCCATGCCCTCGTCGAGGACGCCGGGGGCGAGGCAGTTGACCTGGATGCCCTTGCGGCCGAGCTCGATGGCGGAGACGCGGGTGAGGGTCTCCACGGCGGCCTTGGTCGCCGAGTAGCCGGCGGCGCCGATCGCGACGCGGCTGGACATGCTGGAGGAGACGGTGATGATGCGGCCGCCGCCGGTCCCGGTCATGTGGCGGGCGGCGGCCTGGAGGCTGTAGAAGACGCCGTTGAGGTTGGTGGCGACCATCTCGTTCCAGTCCTCGGGGGCGAGCCGGTCGACCTTGCCGTCGCGGTTGAGGCCGGCGTTGGCGACCAGGATGTCGAGCTGCCCGAAGGTGTCGACGGCGCGCCGCAGCAGGGCGTCGACGCTCGCCGGGCTGGTGACGTCGACGGGCATGTAGGCGACGCGGTCGGGGAGTTGGGCGATGAGCCGGTCGATGTCGTACGGGTTGCGGGCGGCGCATACGACGCTCGCGCCCTCGTCCAGGAACCGTTCCGCGATGGCCCGGCCCAGACCCTTGGTGCCGCCGGTGACGACGGCGACCTTGTCCTTCAGTCGCATGGGAGGAGCCCTTTCAGTACCAGGTGAGGACGGAGGCGCCGACGGTCATCCCGCCGCCGACGGAGGCCAGGAGGATGCGCTCGCCGCGCTCCAACGGCCGCTGCTCGTGGGCGTGTTGCAGGGTGACGGGGATGGAGGCCGCCCCGGTGTTGCCCCATCGCGGCGCGGTGAGGGGCACCTTGGCCATGTCGACGCCGAGGTGGCGGGCGAGACCTTCGAGCATGCGGGTGTTGCCCTGGTGCAGGATCAGCCGGTCGATGTCGCCCAGGCCGAGGCCGGCCGCGTCCAGGGCGGCGTCGACGACCTTCGGGACGCTCTGCAGGGCGTAGGTGAGGACGGCGGGCCCGTTCATCCGGAACAGGTGCCGGCCGGCCGCGCGCGCCGCCGCGTCCAGGGGCTCCCGGGTGCCGCCGGCGACGACCTCGACCAGCTCGTGGTGGTCGCTGTCGGTGACGAGGCGGGTGGCGTGGATGCCGTAGCCCTCGGGCACCGGCGCGAGCAGGACGGCGCCCGCGCCGTCACCGAAGAGGGAGACGGTGCGCCGGTCGGTGCGGTCCATGATCGTCGAGTACATGTCGGCGCCGACCACCAGGGCCGCGGGTCCGGCCGTGCCGCGCGCGAGGAGGGATTCGGCCACGGCGAGGGCGTAGACGAAGCCGGAGCAGACGGCGTTGACGTCGAGGGAGGGCAGGCCCGGCAGGCCCAGGCGGTGCTGGAGTTTGGCGGCGGTGGCCGGCTGGGGCTGGTCGGGCGTGGAGGTGGCGAGGACGATCAGTCCGGTGTCCGTACGGGCTTGGGGGCACCGGTCGAAGAGGTCGTCGACGGCCTCGCGGGCGAGGTCGGAGGTGGTGGTGCCGGGCTCGGCGTAGCGCCGGCCGTGGATGCCGGTGCGCTCGGCGATCCAGGTCGGGTTCGTGTGCGCCCAGGCGCTGATCTGGTCGTTGTCGATGGTGCGCGGCGGCACGTAGGCCCCCGTCGCGACGATTCCCACGGGCATGGCCGACTCCTGGTCGAGCGTCGATGGCTGGGATTCGGCCACCGTAGGAATCGCGCCTCGCGCGGGTGTGGAGCATGGACAGAGCGCTCGTACCGCATGAAACGGGCATGCCGACCGGCCGGGCCGCGGAGGGACGGCCCGGCCGGTCGGCCCGGGGGGTGGGGGTGGTTCTCGGATGGGGCGGGGGTGCGCAGGCGGGGTGCGGGCGTTTCAGGCGGGGTGGGGCAGCAGCACCACGCGGCCCTGGTGGGCGCGGGACTCGATGATCTCGTGGCCCTTGGCCGCCTCCTCCAGTGGCAGCCGGGCGTGTACGGCGGCCGTGAGGCGGCCCGCCGTCAGGTGGGCGGTGAGGTCGGCGAGGCCGTCGGAGTACTGGCGGGGGTGCAGCCGCTGCCAGGCCGAGAGGGAGAAGCCGGTGACGGACTTCAGGGCGATCAGGTCCAGGACGGGCACCTTCGGCACGTCGGTGCCGCCGCCCGCGGAGCCGTAGAAGACGAGCCGTCCGCCGGGTGCGAGCAGCCCGGTCCCGGCGAGCAGGACGTCGCCGCCCACGCTGTCCAGGATCAGGTCGACGCCCCGTCCGCCGGCGGCGTCCGCGACCTCCTTGGGCCAGCCGGGGCGGGTGTAGTCGACCACGGCGTCGGCGCCCAGGGAGCGGGCGAACTCCAGCTTGGCCGGTGAGCTCGCCGTCGCGATCACCCGGCCGGCGCCCGCCAGCCTGGCGAGCTGCACGGTCAGATGGCCGATGCCGCCGGCCGCCGCATGCACCAGCACGGTCTCCCCCGCCCGGAACCGCCCGGCGGCGAGCGTGCCCACCGCGATGGGCCCCGCACCCGGCAGCACCGTCGCCGCCGCCGCGTCGAGCCCTTCGGGCACCGGCACCAGGTGTGCCGCGTCGGCCACCGCGTACTCGGCGTAGGCGCCCTGCATCAGGAAGGCGCCGACCCGGTCGCCGGCCCTGACGTGCCCGGCGCGCGGGCCCACGGCCGCGACCCGGCCGACGACGTCGCCGCCCAGCACCACCGGCAGGTCCGCGCGCCAGGGACCGGGGAAGCGGTCGCGGCGCATCTGGGTCTGGGCGAAGCCCACGCTGACGGCCTCGACGGCGATCAGCACCTGTCCCGGGCCGGGTTCGGGGACGTCGGTCTCGGCCACCCGCAGCACGTCGGGGTCGCCGTAGCGGGCGATCGGGACGGCACGCATCTGCTCGCTCCTCACGGGGTCACCAGGGCAGGGGGCCGGTCTCGGACTGGAAGGTGGCGGTGGGCCCGTCGTCGGCGAGGACGGCGAGGCGGGTGACCGTCACGGCGGCCTCCTCGGCGGTGCCGACGCCCTGGTGGCCGTTGAGGTCGGTGGCGACGTAGCCGGGCTCCACGGCGTTGACCTTGATGCCGTCGGCCTTCAGGGCGTGGGCGTACATGAGGGTGAGGGCGTTGAGAGCGGCCTTGGAGGAGTTGTACGCCAGCATCTGGAAGGGGGCGAGGCGTTCGGGCTCGGCGGAGTTGACGGTGAGGGAGCCGAGGCTGCTGGAGAGGTTGACGATCCGGCCCCGGCCGGAGCGGCGCAGCAGCGGCACCATGGCCGAGGTGACGGCGGCGGCGCCGAAGACGTTGGTCTCGTAGGTGGAGCGCAGCAGGTCGGCGGTGACCTCGACGACGGGGACGCCGTGGTCGAGCAGGACGCCCGCGTTGTTGACGAGGATGTCCAGCTTGCCGTGGGTGCGCCGGATGTGGTCGGCGGCGGCCTTGACGCTGTCCTGGTCGGTGACGTCGAGGAGGACGGCGTGGGCGTCGGCGCCCTCGGCGGCCAAGGCGGCGGCCGCCGCGGTACCGCGGTCGAGGTCGCGGGCGCCGACCAGCACGGTGACGCCGAGGGAGCCGAGGCGGCGGGCGGTCTGGTGGCCGATGCCCTTGTTGGCGCCCGTGACCAGGGCGACGGTGCCGGGCGGCGGGGGCGTGAGGTCGTCCTTGCTCATCAACTGGGTCCTGTTCTGCGGGAGTCGGGTCAGGGGATGCGGACGCCGGTGAGAGGTTCGCCGGGGCGGCCGAGGTAGGTGACGTCGTGCCGGGCGACCAGCGCCTCGATGGCCGCGCGGTCGGGGGGCGTGTCCTTGCCGAGCAGTTCGGCGAGGCCCTCGAACATGGCCTCGCTGCCGCCCGGGGTGGAGATGCACAGCATCCGGCTCGGGCCGTCGGCGATGTTGCGGAAGCCGTGGCCGATGCCGCGCGGGCCGTAGAGCAGGGTGCCGGGGCCGGCCTCGTGGACGCGGTCGCCGAGCTGGATGTCGTAGGCGCCCTCGATGACGTAGAACGTCTCGTCCAGGCCCTCGTGCAGGTGCAGCGGCGGGCCGCCGCCGGGCGGGGTGGTCAGCTCGAAGAAGGAGAACAGTCCGCCGGTGTCCGCGGAGCGGAGCAGGATGCGCCCCTCCTCCACGGTCCACCTCACCGGCTCGACCTCGTCGCGCACGATCACCTTGCCGGGCCTGACGGTCATGCTCGACTCCCCTGTTTCCGGCGCCCTTTCCGGGCTGACGTCAGGAGGGTGCGCCGGGCCGCTGGAGTCCGCCTCGAATCCGGCCGGTCAGGCCCGCAGCAGGACCGCCTTGCCCCGGAAGGCGCGCTTCGCCCACGCCTCGAAGACCTCCGGCGTGCGCGTCCAGTCGTCGACCCGGCCGATCACCGGACGCAGCCGGCCCTCGGCGACCAGGGAGACGAGGATCGCGAGGTCCTCGCCCTTGGTCTCCTCGGGGTGTTCGCTGATGAAGCCCTGGACGCGGGCGTTGTGGCCGCGCACGGCGAAGTCGCGCAGGCGCAGTTCGGTGGGGCCGTTGTGGCCGCCGTAGACGACCGCGATGCCGTCGGGGGCGAGCAGGCGCACGGCGTCGGTGAGCAGGGGGCCGGCGACGCCGTCGAGGACGAGGTGGTACGGGCCGAGGGCCGGGTCGCGCAGGCAGGTGACGACCTGGTGGGCGCCCAACTCCCTGGCCTGGGCCGCGCGTTCGTCACTGCTGACGTGTGCGGTGACCGTCGCCCCGGACAGCGCCGCGAGCTGCACGGCGAACTGGCCGACCCCGCCGGTGGCCCCGGTGACCAGGACCCGGCGGCCGAGCACCGCCCCGCCGACCCGCAGCGCGCGCAGCGCCGTGAGGCCGGCGATGGGCAGGGTCGCGGCCTGTTCGAGGGCGACCCGGTCGTCCAGCACGGCCGAGCGGTGCACCGGTACGGCGACCCGCTCGGCCCAGCCCTCCCAGTCGACCCGGGCCACCACGCGGGCGCCGGCCGGCGGGCCGCTGCCGTCGGCCGCCGGCCGCAGCACGACGCCGGCGACGTCCTGACCGGGGCGCCAGCCGTCGGGCCGCTCCTCGATCAGCTTGGTCTCGCCGGGGTTGACCGCGTAGGCGCGTACGTCGAGCAGGAACTCCCCCGCCGCGGGCTGCGGTTCGGGCAGGTCGCCGGCGAGCCGGAGCCCGGCCCGCGCCGTACGGTCGGTGATGAAGCCGCGCATCCGGCCCTCTTTCTCCTTCTGTGCCCGGTGCTCAGACCGACGCCTCCGCCGCGACCGCCGGTGAACTGTCCGCCGCGGTGGCCGGCTTGGCGGCCGGGCGGGTCAGCAGGGCGGTCAGGGCGGCCATCACGGCGATCAGCGCGAGGTTGATCCAGACGACGGTCTCCGCCGCGGAGGCGAAGTCCGCGCGTCCGGTGGGCGTGCCGAGCGCGGAGAAGAACACGGTGCCGATCACGGCGAGCCCCGCCGTGCCCGCGAACTGCTGGGTGGTGTTCAGCATGCCGGAGGCGACGCCCGCCTGCTGCGGCCGCACCCCGCCCAGGGTCGCGCCGATCAGCAGCGGCAGCACCAGCGTGTTGCCGAACCCGAGCAGCGCCAGGCCGACGACCAGCCAGGCCACGTCGATGCCGCCGCCCAGCGTCTGCAGCGCCGTGCCGATGAACACCATGCTCACGGCGGTGACGGCGCAGCCGAGCAGCATCGCGCCGCGGGCGCCGATTTTGGGCACCAGGCGCCGGCCCGCGACCGGTCCCGCCATGCCGAGCACGGCCATCGGCCCGAAGGCGAGGCCCGCCTGCAGGGCGCTGAGGCCGAGGCCGGACTGGAGCAGCAGGCTCAGCACGAAGATGCCGCTGGTGAAGGACGCCATGAAGGCGATGTTGACACCGAGGCCGAGGCTGAAGCCGCGATTGCGGAAGAGGGCCAGGTCGAGCAGCGGGTCGCCGCCGCGGCCGCCGAGCCGGCGCTCCCACCAGATCGCGGCGACGCCCACGGGCACGGAGACGCCCAGCGAGATCCAGGTCCACAGCGGCCAGTGCTGGGTGCGGCCGAGGACCATCGGGACCAGGGCGAGCGCGAGGGCGCCGGAGACGCCGACCACGCCGAGCGGGTCCAGGCCGGGGCGCCGGCCGGTGTGGACCCTGGGCAGCAGGCGCAGGGCGAAGCCGACGACGACCACGCCGACGGGCAGGTTGAGGAAGAAGATCACCCGCCAGCCGAGGCCGAGGACGTCCGCGCTGAGCAGCAGGCCGCCGAGGACCTGGCCGCAGACGCCGGCGAGACCGGCGACCACGCCGAACCAGGACAGCGCCTTCATGCGCTCCTCGCCGGGGAAGACGGAGGTGATCAGGGCGAGGACCTGCGGGACCATCGCCGCCGCGGTGAGGCCCTGGAGCAGGCGGGCGGCCACCAGCTGGCCGGGGCTCTGGGCGAGGCCGCACAGCACGGAGGCGAGGGTGAAGCTCGCCATGCCGATCAGGAACATCCGGCGGTGGCTGAGCAGGTCGCCGAGCCGGCCGCCGAGGACGAGGCCCGCGGCGTACGTGAACGAGTAGCCGCCGACGATCAGTTCCAGGGTGGCCTCGCCGGCGTTCAGGTCGTGCTGGAGCGAGGGGATGGCGACGTTGATGACGTTGAGGTCGAACCCGTACATGAAGGTCGCCGACAGGATGACCGGAAGCATCAGCCATCGGCGCGGGTCTGGGGTGGTCATGGTGCCTCCAGAGCGGGGACGGTGCGGGCGTGCACTGCGGTGCGGGTTTCACACACTTCGAAGAGGTCGATGGTCATCGAACTGTGCGATGATTTTCGAAGAGTACGATGGATGTGGAACTCTGCGCAACGGTGAACTACGCTGGCGCGTATGAGTGATGAGGTCTTCCACCCGGCGGTCGAGGACCTGCCGCTGTCCAAGGTGCTCGGCGCGCTCGCCGATCCGGCCCGTCTCGCGATGGTCCGCGCGGTGGCCGCGGGGGACGGGTTGTCCTGTACGCGGCTGGGGCAGGAGGCCGGGCTCGAACTGAGCAAGTCGACGATGTCGCACCACCAGCGCATCCTGCGGGAGTCGGGGATCACCCGGACCCGGGTGCAGGGGTCGCACCGGATTCTGCGGTTGCGGCGGGAGGAGCTGGACGGGCGGTTCCCCGGGCTGCTGGACGCGGTGCTGGCCGCGCCCGCCGAGCCGGTCCCGGTGCGGCGGCAGGTGGTGAAGGCGCGGTAGGGACGTCACCGGGCCGCAGGTCGGGACGTGCCGTCGAGGACCGTCGCCGCGTAACCGCGGGCCGCCGGTTCCCACTGCAGGACCGCGTGGCCCGCTGCCGCGTTCGCGTCCCGCCAGTAGCGCTGGAAGTCTCCCGACTCGCTCTGCGCCCGGGTGCCCGCCGTGCGGGCCAGGCGGTTGACCGCGTCCAGGAGGAGGTCCACCGCCAGGACGTGGTCGCGCTGGGCCCGGGCGGCGAGCAGCGGGGAGGGGCGGTCGGCGTCGGCGTCCGTCGCGGCGCGCTCCAGCAGCAGGCGGGCGGCGTCGATCTCGCCTGACGCCCTGGCCAGGGTGAGTTCGCCGGTGGCGTCCTGGCCGCCGGAGATCCGGTCCGCGGAGGGGGCGGCGAGACGCTTCTGCGCCACCGCGCCGGACCAGCTGCGCAGGGCGCCCTCGGTCGCGCCGAGGACCGGGGCCGCGAAGGACAGGCCGCTCACACTCTTGAGGGGGACCCGGTGGGCGTGGGCGGTGGAGGCGACGGCGGTGCCGGCGAGCAGGTCGGCCCGGGCGAAGGTGTGTGCGCGCGGGACGAAGGTGGGCTCCAGGGCGAGGGTGTCGCTGCCGGTGCCGCGCATGCCGACGGTGAACCAGGTCTCCTCGACGGTGTAGGCGGCGCGGGGGACGAGCAGGAAGCGGACCTCCCTGCCGCCGTCGTCCGTCGGCACCGGGCAGCACAGCAGGGCGTGGTCGGAGGCGTGGACGCCGCTGAGGTAGGCCCACTTGCCGTCGATCTCCCAACCGCCGCTCACCGCACGGGCGTTGCCGCCCGGCATCAGGGCGCCGACCACGAAGGCGTCGGGGCCGTCGGCCCAGACGGCGCGCTGGCCCTCCTCGGGCAGGAAGCCGGCCATGCGGCCGAGGGTCGCGGCGATCGAGGCGCACCACGCGGCCGAGGCGTCCCCGGCGGCGACGTCGGCGACCTCGCGCACGAACGTGACGAAGGAGCCCTCGGCGCCGCCGTGCCGGGCGGGCACGAAGTGCCGGGCGAAACCGGCGGCCCGGATCGCCTCCGTCACCTCCGGGCCGAGCCTGCGGTCGAGTTCGGCCTTCGCGGCGTGGGCGGCCGCCAGCTCGCCGACCTCGCGCGCCGTCGGCGCCGGGGCGCGGGCGGGTGAGGCGTCGGACATCGGAAGTACCTCCTGCGGTCGGGGGACGGGACGGCAAGTCGGGGGACTGAACGGCAAGTCGGGGGACGACAAGCGGTCACCCAGCCTCGTACGGGGTGCTGGAGCGGCACTCGAACGCCGCTGGGGCCGGCCAGGCCGGGCGCGCTTCCCCGCCTGCGTCCCCGCCACCCCAACCCGCCCCACCCGCCTTCGAGTTGCGTTCTAGCCGGGTCGTCGACCTTCGAAGCTGCCAACGGCGATCTCCCGTCGGCGGTGGGAGATCCCCGCCCGGCGCAGACGAAAGGAACGCAACGCGATGCTCTGCTCGACCGAAGGCCGCACGGCGACCCGCGGCCGTACTCAGGGAGCCTGCGACGCTCCGGGCCACCCGGCAGGTGTCCGATGAACCGGCGTGTGGTGATGACCGGGATCGGCGTGCGCGCCCCCGGCGGGACGGGCACCAAGGAGTTCTGGGACCTGCTGACCTCGGGCCGTACCGCGACCCGGCGCATCTCGTTCTTCGACCCCTCCCCGTTCCGCTCGCAGGTGGCCGCCGCGGTCGACTTCGACGCGGAGCTGGAGGGCTTCTCCCCGCGGGAGATACGGCGGATGGACCGCGCCACCCAGTTCGCCGTCGCCTGCACCCGGGACGCGGTGGCCGACTCGGGGCTGGACCTCGCCGCGGGGGACCCGCACCGGCTGGGCGTCTCGCTCGGCAGCGCGGTGGCCTCCGCGACCAGCCTGGAGCGCGAGTACCTGGTGATGTCGGACGCCGGACGGCAGCCGGTGGTCGACCCCGCCTATCTGTCGCCGCACATGTTCGACTACCTCAGCCCCGGTGTCATGCCGGCCGAGGTCGCCTGGTCCGTGGGG
>NZ_JBTWMV010000025.1:0-123453 GCF_054850255.1 Streptomyces sp. 7R007
GGCGGGCATCAGCGGCCCACCACGTCTCGATGTGCCCGTCGCGCAAGTGGCACTCAACCGGCCTCCAGTCACCGGGATTCTTCGGGTCGGTCCCGGCCGGGGCGTGGGCGGCCTCGATGGGGGTGTGCGGCTGGTCGGCCCGGGCCCGGGTGCCGCGGTGAGGCTTGAGCGCCACGACGTAAGCCAGGCCGGCCGCGCGCCAGGTACCAGTCGTCGCTGATTTGGGCAGGCACAGTCGGCGACCACGGCCCGGCAGGCGAGGCCCGCATCCTTGGCCCGGGCCACGAGGGCGGCGGACAACTGCGGCCTGGTGCACAAGGCCGGATCGGACCGGCCGCGGGCGAACTGGAGGGTGGGCGTGTAGGGAGGCGCGTGCAACGGGTTGTACACGCGGCCATCGGTCCACACCGTGGCGGACGCCGGTACTCGGCTGGTGACTGTGGCCCACCTGACGCCGGCCACTCCCGATGCGCACGCCTGGAGCCGCTCCGTCTGGCAGGAGACCTCTCAGGATGCTTGGCGCAATCGCCTTGTCATGAAACTCGCGGGGCTCATGCCAGGGACGACGAATCCGCTCTCATAAGCGAAAGTGACCAGGTGTGCTCGTTGACGGATTCCGAGTTTGCTAAGCATCCGTGCTATGTGGGTTTTCACGGTGAGCGGGCTGATGGCCAGGGTGCGAGCGATCGAAGGGGTGTCCTGACCGCTTGACAGCAAGGCGAGGATTTCGCGTTCCCGGGTCGAGAGTTCTCCCACGAGTTCGCAGTCGATGCGCGGGATCAGGGCGGGCTCGACGGTCGGAGCCGTGCCGAGAGCGACAACGAGCCCGCCATGGCTCACGGTGCCCAGGGCCGCAACGAGTTGTGAGGCGGAGACGTCGGCAGCCAGAACACCTCTGACGCCGGCGCGTACAAGGGCATCTACCTCTTCAGCATCGGCACAGCCCAGTACGACAATGCAGGATACAGGGCGTATGTCACTGATCAGGTCGGTGAGTTCGTCGAATGCTTCATCCTTGATGAGGCGGTCCAGCAGGACCAGGTCGGCGTCGGTACCCGAGATGAGCAGCTTCCGAAGGGCTCGGCTGTCCGCAGGTGCCGCGATGACTGTCATGTCGCCGCTGGATTCGATCACCTTGGTGATGGCGGCGCGTGAGAGGGCTGGTCCACCTGCAACTACTACCTGGATCACGGATACCTGCTCCTCTCGCAGCCTTTCCGTCCTGGATTCTTGGACAGCCGATCTAGTTCGACTGATCCTCGACGATGCACTTGACGGCCGACCCATGGTGATCCTGATGGTTCGTTGACGGTCAGCCACAGAGAGGAAGCCAGCCCAGGTTGAACAGTCGGGACTGTCCTTCTGGAGCGGGGGCATGACCACGAACCAGGAGGCCCTGTGAGGGGCCGCTCTCCAGGCGGCCGGTGCCATCCGGGTGGTGATCGGCTGGCTCAGACGCAGGCTCAAGGTGATGGAGGACGGGGACGGATGGGCCAGGCAGCAGGAACAGAAGCGTGGACCATCTCCCACTCAGGCATCCGTCCTTGGGCGTGTGGCCAGAAACGGTGCCGGCTCCGTCGGCAGCTCGCCGCCGCAGAAGGCGTACGACCACAGTCCATGGCCAAGACCATCGTTGTTTTGGAGGAGGCCGGGCTCGTCACCCGTACCCAGGACCCCAATGACGGCCGCCGGCAGCTCGTTTCGTGGATCGAGCCCTGCAGGAACCGGGACTGAGGAAGAGATGCGCGCAGTTATCACGGCTATGGCGCGCTCGACAAAGTGGCGCAGATGACCCGGCCGACCGCGCGTCTACGGCGTGTGTGTACCTCGCTTCGATTGATGCCTCGGGGCTGGTTTCGATCGACGCCTGGTGGCTTCGACGTTCCTGGGCGCGGCCTTGAATCCGATCTACTCCTTGATGCTCGCGGTCGCGCTGATCGCGATCGGTCGTGCCTTTCAAGCATCACCGTCGCAGACTGCCGACGGTATCAGCCCTCTATCTCGCCACGGCCGTGGGCCAACCAGTCATCCCCTCGTGTCCGGTCTCACCGCCGGCCTGGCGTTCTTGCTTGTGTGCCTTGCAGACCGTTCCCTCAGGCGCGTCGGTCGCGACGTCTAGAAATCGATCAGTGCAGCCGCGCGTAGCTGGCACTTCGGACAGCGTGAGTCCATCGGTTCGGCAGCAGCTTCCAGCCGAGGTGGCAGATGCGCGGCGAGGTAGTCGATGAGTACGCTGACTCGTTGTGGGACGTGCCGGTCCTCCTCGAGCAGGGCGAAGATGTCGGCGGCCGGGGTGGGAATGTCCGGCAGTACGCGGATGAGTTCGCCGCGATCGAGATGGGGCCTGACGTGCCATTCGGATCGCATGATCACGCCACGCCCCTCCAGGGCCCAGCCGGTCACCACGTCTCCGTCGTTGCTGGACAGATTGCCGCTGACGCGCACATGGCGAGGTCGCGCAGAATCCCCGAAACGCCACAGGGCATAGTCGCTCTCGTTCTCGCGCAGCACGATGCAGTTGTGATGCGCCAAGTCCTCGATGGAGGTGGGCTCACCGTGCTGGGCGAGATAGGACGGCGCGGCACAGGGCACGCGCCGGTTCTCGGCCAGGCGGCGCATGGACAGTGACGAGTCAGGTGGTGTGCCTACATGGACGGCGACGTCAAACTCACGCCGGTGCGGCCGGAGGGGCAGAGCGGAAGTGTGCATCACGACGTGTACGTCGGGATGAGCTGCCGCGAATTCGCCCAGTAGCGGGGCGATGTGCGCGCGTCCGAGTCCGAGCGTGGTGACAACGACGATGGACCCGCGCAGACCGCCGGACGAACCGGTGACCGAGTCCTCCAGTTCGCGCACCTGGTCGAGGATGGCTTCGACGCGGGCCGCGTAGAGCTCGCCCTCCGAGGTGAGCACCAGGCGCCGAGCGCCGCGCTGAACGAGCCGGACGTCGAGGCGGCGCTCCAGTGCGCTCAGGCGCTTGCTCACGACGGGCAAGGAACATCCGAGTTCTCGTGACGCCGCGGTCAGCGTCTCGCTCGAGGCGACTACATGAAAGAACTGCATGTCGTCGATCGAAGAGCGGGTGTTGCCCTCGCGACGCCCAGAACGGCGCACGCTTTCCATGGGGGAAAGGCTACCTTGCGCTCCGGTGTCTTGTCAGGAACAGCCACCCCTGGCCAAGGTGGGACGCACATCGCGTCGCGGCAGGGACGTCCTGGTCAGGGCGTTGACCGCACACCAAGCGCATCGATCACATGGCTGAGGGACATTTTCGTGTCACGAAGGTATCGCATTGCCGCAATCCCGGGAGACGGGATCGGCCGGGAGGTTCTCCCGGAAGGCCTGAGGTGCCTGCGGGCCGCCTCCGAGGTCCACGGGTTCGCCCTCGACGTCACCGAGTTCGACTTCGCCAGTGCCGACTACTGGCTCAGGCACGGCGCGATGCTTCCCGACGACTGGCGAGACTCACTCGGCTCCTTCGACGCGATCTTCTTCGGCGCTGTCGGATGGCCCGAGGTGGTACCGGACCACGTGTCGCTCTGGGGGAGCCTGCTGCAGTTGCGGCGGGGCTTCGACCAGTATGTCAACCTGCGCCCGGTCCGGCTGCTGCGCGGAGTGCGGAGCCCGCTACGTGACCACGGGCCCGGAGACATCGACTTCTACGTCGTTCGGGAGAACACCGAGGGGGAGTACTCCAGCATCGGAGGCCGGATCTTCGAAGGCACCGACCGGGAAACGGTGGTCCAGGAGACCGTCATGACGCGTACCGGCGTCGACCGCGTGCTGCGCTACGCCTTCGAGCTCGCCTCCGCCCGGCCCCGAAAGCACCTGACGTGGGCGACGAAGAGCAACGGCATCTCGATCTCCATGCCGTACTGGGACGAGCGGGCGGCCGAAATGGCGGCTCGTTACCCCGAGGTCCGAGCGGACAAGGATCACATCGATATTCTGACCGCCAAATTCGTCCTGCAGCCTGACCAGTACGACGTCGTGGTCGCCAGCAACCTCTTCGGCGACATCCTCTCCGACCTCGGACCGGCCTGCGCCGGCACGATCGGCATCGCGCCCAGCGCCAACATCAACCCCGACCGCACCTACCCCAGCCTCTTCGAACCGGTCCACGGGTCGGCCCCGGACATCACCGGCCTCGGCATCGCCAACCCCGTCGGCCAGATCTGGAGCGGCGCGATGATGCTCACGCACCTCGGCGAACCCGAGGCTGCCGCTCAGATCGTGGCCGCGATCGAAAGTGTCCTCGACGAGGAACCGGACGTCGTCACGCCCGACCTCGGCGGCCCGGGCACCACCGCGGGGCTGGGCAAAGCGATCGCCGCGCGCATCGCGGACGCACTGCCCGAAGGAAGCAGTAGCGACGTGGGCGCCCGTGGCGCAGCCGGTCGCATCACGGAAGGCGAGAACACCGCACCATGACCCGACCGCTTGACGACCCGATCGGCCTCGAGGTGCGCTGGGATCGGCTAGCCGCCGCCACCGACGAGGCAGCATCCACCATGCTTCGCACGGCCTTCTCGACCATCATTCGGGAGTCCAACGACTACACGGTCGTCCTGATGAACCGTCAGGGACGCACCATGGCGGAATCGCGGGCAGGTATCCCGGCCTTCGCCGCGCTGATGAGTTCCCTGATGGCTCATGTCCTGGAGCGGTTCCCCGCCGACCAATGGCAGCACGGCGACTGTGTCATCACCAATGACCCGTGGATCGCTACCGGTCATCTTCCCGACATCGCCATGATCACGCCGGTCTTCCACGACGGCCGGCTCGTCGCGTACGCCGGCACCGTGGCACACGTACCGGACATCGGAGGCACCCCCTCCATGGGCGCGACCGACTTGATCGGCGAGGGCATCCTCATTCCCCCGTTGCGCCTGTTTCGCGCAGGGCAGGTGGAACAGGGGGTGAAGGACTTGCTGCTGGCCAACGTCCGCCTGGCCGACCAGGTGTGGGGCGACCTGGAGGCACAGGCCGCAGCACACGCCGTGTGCCGTAGGCGCGTCCGGGAGTTTCTCACCGACTTCGGGGAGCCGGACTTCGAGAACTTCAGCGCCCAAGTGCACGCCACGACCGACGCAGCGCTGCGCGCCGCTGTGCGGAACGTGCCGGACGGCGTCTACCGTGCGGCACTCGACGCGGACGGAGTGGAAGGACATCCCACTCACATCGAATGCGCGGTGACCGTCCGCGGTGACGAAATCGAGATCGACTACACGGGCAGTTCGCCCCAGGTGTCCTACGCGATCAACTCGACGCTGAACTACACGCGCGCCTACACGATATATCCGCTCAAGGTCCTCCTGGATCCATCGACGAGGACCAACTGGGGCTCTTACCGGGCCATGACGGTCACCGCACCCAAGGGCACGATCGTCAATCCCGTCTTCCCCGCACCCGTCGTGGCCCGGCACCTTACCGGCCACCTTCTGTCCTGTGCCGTGTACCGGGCACTCGCCCCGGTGCTGCCCGACCGAGTCATCGCCGACAGCGGAGGTGCGCCTGCCCTGCGAGTCCGCTTCGCCGGTGTCGACGACGACGGCCGCCCCTACAGCCTGATGCTCTTCGCCAACGCCGGCATGGGCGCCTCGAGGGACGCGGACGGGCTGTCCACGACCGCCTTTCCCACCAACTCAGGCAGCGGAAGCATCGAAGCCCTTGAGGCGGCTTCGCCCCTGCGGTTCCTGCGTAAGGAACTGCGCGCCGGATCGGGCGGCCGGGGTCGGCGCCGTGGTGGTCTGGGTCAGGACATCGAGGTGCACAACCCGACGAGTAGACCGGTCCAGATGGTCCTACTCGGCGACCGGGAGCGGCACCCGGCACTCGGCCTCGCCGGTGGCGAGTCGGGCGCGAGCGCACGGGCCGTGCTGGACAGCGGCGAACGCATCTCGCTGAAGTCGGTCTCGCAGCTTCCGCCTGGGGCGTCGGTGGTGATCTCCTTCGCCGGCGGTGGCGGGTTCGGCAGCGTCGCGGACCGTGAGCCCGATCTCGTCGCCGCCGACGAGATCGCCGGCTACGTCCTTCCGGCCACGAAGGACACCACATCCACGGCGCCGGTAGCACGCAGGAACACACACGAAGGGGTGGTCCGATGAGCCGCACGGTTCGCATCGGCGTCGACGTCGGCGGAACGTTCACCGACCTTCTGCTGCACGACGCGCGCCGAGGCCTGATGTGGCCGGGCAAGCTGCCCACCACCCCGGAGGCCCCCAACAAGGCCATCACCGCAGGCATCACGCGGCTGCTGAAGGAGAGCGACACGGTACCGGGTGACATCGGGGGCATCGTGCACGGCACGACCCTGGTGACCAACACTCTGCTCGAACGTACCGGAGCCGTCGTCGGTCTGCTGGCCACCAGCGGGTTCAGCGACTCCCTCGAAATGGGAAGGGAGACACGGTTCGACACCACCGACCTGCTCGCCCGTCCGGCCCAACCGCTGGTGCCACGCCACCTGCGGCGCGGTGTGCCCGGCAGGATCGCCGCCGACGGCCGCGAACTCGAACCGCTCGACGAGACCGCGGTCCTCACTGCCGTCCGGGACCTGGTGGACCTGGGCATCGAAGCGCTGGCCGTGGTCCTGCTGCACTCCTACCGCAACCCGGAACACGAACATCGCATACGGCGCCTGGTGGCGCAGGCGCACCCGGGCCTCCCGGTGACGATCTCCAGTTCCGTGGCCCCGGTCATCGGAGAGTACGAGCGGGCCAGCACCACCTGTCTCAATGCCTACGTGCAACCTTTGATGACGCGGTACCTCGACGACCTGCAGGACGACCTGGCCACTTTGGGCATCGACGCGCCGCTGCGCATCATGCTGTCCGGCGGAGGCGTCACCACCACCGAGGACGCCAAGCTGTTCCCCGTACGTCTGCTCGAATCAGGCCCCGCGGCCGGCGCCATCGCCGCAGCCTCCGTCGCCCGAACACTGGGCGAGCAGAACGTCATCTCCTTCGACATGGGGGGTACCACGGCGAAGATCGCCGTAGTGCAGGATGGCCGTCCGCGGGTCAAGCACGACTTCGAGGCCGGCCGAGTCGACAAATTCAAGCCAGGGTCCGGACTTCCGGTCCGTCTGACCGTCGTCGACATGATCGAGATCGGTTCGGGAGGCGGCTCGATCGCAGCCCCCGACGCACTGGGGCTGCTCAAGGTGGGGCCGCGCAGCGCCGGATCCGTTCCAGGACCCGTCGCCTACGGCCGCGGCGGTGAGCACCCCACCGTGACAGACGCCGACCTGGTGCTCGGTTATCTCGACGCAGACACGTTCCTCGGTGGCGAAATGCGCCTGCGCAGCGAAGACGCACACAAAGCGTTGACACGTGAGGTGGCCAGCCCCCTCGGACTCGACACTGCGGACGCTGCCGCCGGGATCGTCGAGGTGGTCACCTCCAGCATGGCCGCTGCCGCCCGCATGCACCTGTCCGAACAGGGCAAGGACCCCGCCGACTTCGCGCTGCTGGCCTTCGGGGGAGCCGGCCCCGCACACGCCTACGGACTGGCCAAGGCCCTGAAGATCCCCCGGGTGATCGTGCCGATGCGCGCAGGCGTCATGTCCGCCTGCGGATTGCTGGCCGCCGCTCCCACGGTTGACGAGGTCCGCAGCCTGCCATCCCCCCTCACCGACGTCGACTGGGGCCAGGTCAGCGCGCTGTACGACGACATGGCGGCTCGCGCGACGGCAACCCTCCGGCTCGAGAACCCCGCCTCGGCACGCTCCCGACGATCCGTCGACATGCGCTACCTCGGCCAAGGCTTCGAGATCCAGGTGGAGTTGCCCACGGGCGATCTTGGTCCCTCGCATGTCGGACGTATCCGGGCCGCCTTCGAGTCCGCGTATCGCACGGCGTTCGGCCGCTGCCTCGACGGGCCCGTAGAGATCGTGAACTGGCGGCTTTCGGTGCAGGTCCCCGGTGACAACCTGCCGATGGGAAACATCTCCAGCCCTGGTAAGGGTGCGCATCGCGGTGTCCGCCCCGTCCACTTTCCCGGACACGGCCAGCTCGATGCCACCGTTTGGAGCCGCTACGAGCTCGCGCCGGGAACCGAGATAGCGGGCCCAGCGATCTTTGAGGAGCGCGAATCATCCTGCTCATTCGGACCGGACTGCCGCATCAGGGTCGCTGATGACCTGACCCTCGTCGCCGAGGTCGAACCATAAAAATCAGCGGGCCCGAGCCGAGTCGAGGGGGCGCAACCTCCGCCCCTCGACGCGCCCGCACCAGTACTTCATACAGCAGCCCCCAGTGTGATGGTGGCGCGCGAAGGGACGACCCTCATGACGACGATGTCGGCAGGGCAGCGCTCACGGACCCGACGTATCACGTTCCTCGTCGCTCTCGCGGTCTTCGCACAAGAGTCGACGTGGAATTTCTACGAATCCCAAGTGCCACCGCTTCTGCGGGAGCACCTCACCAGTACAGCCGTTGTGGGCCTGCTGATGGGCATGGACAACCTGCTGGGCATCTTCATCCAGCCCTGGATCGGCAGCCGTTCGGACCGCACCAGGACCTCATGGGGACGACGCATGCCCTACCTGGTGGTCGGAATGCCGATCGCCGCCGCGCTCTTCATGGTCATCCCCCACGTAGCAGCGTCACTGCCGCTCCTGATCGTGATCATGTTCAGTTACGCTCTCGTGACCAACAGCTTCAAACCGATCGCCGAAGCGCTGGTGCCAGACTTCGTCGCACCCGAGCGACGCAGCCGCGCCAACGCCGCAGTCAAGATCGCAGCCAGTGTGACAGCCATCGTGGCGGCGATCATTAGCATCTTCCTGGTCGATCACCACCCATACGTGGCTTTCGCGATCCCCTCAGTCATCATGTTGCTGTCCATCCTCGTACTCGGGCTCACTGTGCGCGACAGCCAATCGCCTGCCTACCAGGCGGCGGTGGCGGACGACCGTGACGGGCACGAGACCGCGCCTGTCAGACAATCAAGTGTCCGGGACATCTTCGTTGAGATCCTCAAGGACACCGACCGGAGTCGGCTGTTGATCATCGCAGCGATCTTTCTCTTCAGCTGTGCTTGGGCCGCATCACGGTCGTTGATCACGCCCTACGGGATGGAGACCCTCGACATGTCACGGGGAGCTGCCGGCGGCCTCATCCTGCCCAGCGGTATCGCCTTCATCGTGGCGGCATACCCGGCCGCGATACTGGCCGAGCGCTACGGGCGACTCAGGATCATGATGATCGGAATGTCGATCTTCGCCGGCGCCATGGTGCTGGGAACCCTTGTCCAGACACCGACCGGGACTGTCATCGCCATGTGCATCGCGGCAGCCGGTGCTACCTGCTTCCTGGTCAACGCAGTGGTCGTTCTGTGGAATCTCGCACCCTCCGCCCATGTCTTCGGGACCTATGCCGGCCTCTATACCGTCGGCTGGGCCAGCGGCGGCTTCATTGGACCGGCTCTGGTGGGCGGCATGGTCGACATCACCGGTTGGCGCCTGATGCTCATCGACAATGCGCTCGTCGTTGTGCTCTCGGTCGTCATCGTCACCAGAATCGGCTCCCTGCAGCAACGAGTCGCCGCCCCCGCCTGCAAATGACGAACCCAGCCCCGCCAGCTCTGCATGACTGCACAGCCAACATGAGGAACACCGCGTGCCCCACATTCTGATCACAACCGACTACCTGCGCCCCGGCGACGAGGTGGATCAGTATCTTCGCCGGCACGGCCACTCCACGGTCCACTCACCCATGCTCGGCAGACGCGATCCGGACCAACTCGCTGCCGCCCTCGATGGGGTCGACGCGGCACTCGTCGCCAACGAGCCCCTGACCGAAGACGTTCTGGCACGCGCCTCCCGGCTGCGTGTCATCGTACGGACCGGGGTGGGTTACGACTCGATCGATGTCGCCGCCGCGGCGAAGCGGGGCATTACGGTGAGCAACCTGCCCGGGATCAACGCCAACGCCGTGGCCGAGTACACCATCGGCCTGTTGCTCGCGACGGCGCGGCGCCTGGTGCAGAGTGCGATGGGGGTCGCGGCTGGCGGCTGGCCGCGGGTGGACGGACACGAGCTGCGGGGGGCGACGCTCGGACTGATCGGGTACGGGGCGGCCGCGCGCGCCGTGGTGCCGCTCGCCCAGGCGTTCGGCATGCGCGTGTTGTGCACCACCGCGGTGCCCGAAGACGAGCGGATCGACCCGTCGGTGCGGTTCGTGGAACTGCCCGAGCTGCTGGCGGTCTCCGACTACGTGTCGGTGCACACCGCGCTGACCGAACGTACCCGGGCACTGCTGAGCACGTCCGCCTTTCAACAGATGAAACCATCGGCGGTCCTGGTCAACACCTCGCGCGGGGCCATCGTCGACGAACAGGCTCTCGCCGACGCCGTGCGCACGGGGGAGATCGCCGCGGCGGCCCTTGACGTGGTCAACGAAGAACCGCTTGCCGCAGACAGTCCGCTGAGGGGCGTCGAGGGGATCGTCGTCTACTCGCACCTCGCGGGACAGTCCGCCGAAGCCCGGGCGGCCACCGGACTCGAAGGCGCTGCCGAGGTAGTGGCAGCTCTCGCAGGGCGACCAAGGTTCGCGGTGAACGCCCACCTGTTGCCGGGGCACAGCAGCACCCTCGCCAGCAACACATGACTGTCCGCCCTCTGTGTGCCAGAGGCCGGGAGAACATCAACGACGCCACAGCGGCCCGGTGAGCAAGGTCAGAGCGCTGGTGCTAGCAGGCATGCTGGGAGCCGGCTTCCCCGAGGCGACCATCGAACGCAGCCTCGCGCTCTGCGCCGACGCAATTTCGGTCGGCGAAGGAACACCTGACTCCGGCAGAAGACCATCCCGGGTGAACGAGCCTCCAGACCGGTGATCGCATCAATCACCATGTGACGATCAGCACTTGAAGGAGATGTTCCTTGGCCATACTCGCGTTGCTCACCAGCCACCCCGCTCTACTGGCCCGCAGAGGGCTTTCGGCCGTCCGCCGCAATCGTCTGGCCATCGCCGCAGCAGTCGTCGCGGCCACAGTCCTCGGCACACTGAGCGTCGTAACCACTGCCTCGGCCAGCAGCGCGGATCCGGCTGTCGCAACATGCCCGTCCACCCTCCTGGGGAAAGCTCAGTGCTACACAGGCCGTGACTCCCACGGTGCGTATTACGCGATGGCCATCCCGAACCACTGGAATCACTCCCTCGTAGTGCACGCCCATGGCGGACCCGACTTCTCCTACGACTCCTCCTCACCCATCGAGGACCTGGACCGCTGGGCAGTTATGGTCGACGAGGGCTACGCTTGGGCCGGTTCCTCGTACCGGC
This sequence comes from Streptomyces sp. 7R007, assembly GCF_054850255.1. Lineage (NCBI taxonomy): Bacteria > Bacillati > Actinomycetota > Actinomycetes > Kitasatosporales > Streptomycetaceae > Streptomyces > Streptomyces sp. 7R007. Next base: position 11,286 of record NZ_JBTWMV010000025.1, read on the forward strand.
GCGGTGGATACGGCGTCAGCATGGCCGCCGAGGACACGGAGAACGTGCGTCGCCTGTTCGTCAACCGCTTCGGCCGTCCCGCCCGTACGTACCTGCACGGCCAATCCTGGGGTGGCAATGTCGCCGCCAAGGTCGCTGAGACGTACGGCAGGCAACACGGCACCTACGACGGAATGTTGCTGACAAACGGTTTCCTGGCCGGCGGCTCGCGCGGTTACGACGCCCGCGTGGATCTGCGCGTGGTGTATCAGTACTACTGCCGCAATCTTCCCCGGCCGACGGAACCGCAGTACCCACTGTGGCAGGGGCTGCCCGCAGACTCGCCCCTGACGCCAAACCAGGTCCACGCCCGCCTGCAGGAGTGCACGGGCATCGATTCCGCCCCCAAGGACCGGACACCACAGCAGCAGCTCCACCTCAACGACATCCTGGCCGTTACCCGGATCCCGGAACGCTCGCTGGACGCACATCTTCAGTATGCGACGTTCTTGTTCCAGGATGTCGTCACAAAGCGACTCAAGGGCCGAAACCCCTTCAGCAACCGGGGAGTGCGGTACAACGGCTCACACGACGACAAGGCCCTCAACGCAGGTGTCGCCCGATTCTCGGCCGACCCCACGGCCCGCAGGGACCTGTCGTACGACAGCGACCTCACTGGGCAAGTCACGCTCCCGGTCCTGACTCTCCATGGGATCGACGACCCTCAGGTTTTCGTGGAGCACGAGGCTGCCTACCGCGCCACGCTGCGGGGCGCAGGACGGGATGGGAACCTCGTCCAGACATTCACGAGGGAGACGGACCATAGGGCGTTGAGCAACGCTGAATACGCCAACTCCATTGCTGCGCTTGACACTTGGGTGAATTCCGGCAGGAAGCCCACTCCCGGCTCCATCGCACGATCCTGTGGCGCCTTCGGGCGTATCTACGGTGCCGGGTGCTTCTACGCGCCCGAGTTCCGTCCCTCGCCGTACGCCAACCGGGTCCGGCCTCGGCCTGGTGGCCTGCACTGGCCCGCCATGACTGCCACCCAACAGCGCGCGTGGAGCCGGATCGAGGGCGTGGGAATCGCACCGTGACTCTTCGGGTACGGCCGTCAAGGCGCGGCCGGCGGGAGAGGTTCGGCGCGGTGGGGCGTGCGGCTGCTCAAGATCAGCTATCGGCCCAAAGATCTCCGGCGTAACTGGTTGACAATGCTGCTGTAGCAAATAACATACTTTCTATGGAGGCGGGCTGGTCCTACATCGATCGAGGACCGATCGTTCTCCATACTGCTTAAATCGCCCAAACGAGGCCAATGGCCAGTGCATCGCAGGCCAAGGCCACTCGCCTGGTGGGGCGGATACTCTGCTCAACGAGAGGACTGCTGCATCCCCGAGTTCCGCCTGAGCATTGCGTACATGTCGAGATCGGTGCGCAGACGAGCGTGCTGCTCGGTGAAGACAGGCGAAGGCACAACATAAGGCGTGACCGGCAGCCGATCCCGCGGTGTGCCGACTCGTCTCACGCATCTCCATATCCACCGAGTCGACAGCGGGATTCGGGGTGCGGAAATAGTCAACCACTGGGGCCGTCTCCGTCCACCCGGGCACGTTCATGTTGCACTGCAGCGGCAGTGCCTCCGTGGCCCGCGGAGGCCCCTCTGAGGTGTGCGCACAGGAAAAGTGCTATAGCAAATATGGAGGATCAATGATGACCTCGCGTTCCAGGGCTTGCATCCTGACCGCCGCTTGCGCGGTCGTTCTGACCGCATGTGGTGGCACGCCGGATGTTGGCGGGTCAACAGCACCGACGTCTTCGGTGAATGTGGGCAAAGCCGCACCCCTCACGCCGCTTGACGCGGCAACGATTGCCCGGGCCCGGAAGCAGGGATCAGTCCTCCTCTACACAAACGCGGACGCTGATCAGACAGCACCGATCGCCAAAGCCTTCGAGGCAAAGTACCCCGGTATCAAACTTCACGTACTTAACCTCAATGACTCGCAGACTTTCCAGCGCTATGCCACTGAAACTGCTACTGGCGTACGCACTGCGGACGTCATCATGGCTACAGATGCGGCCGGCATGTTGACCTTCGCTCACGAGGGCAACGTCCTCGACTACACGGATCCCAACGTCAAGTATCTTCCCAAGTACGCACAGCTCGCCCCGGGCGTGGTCGCCATGTCGGAGGACCCGCTTGTGGCCGTGTATAACACTGCGCTCATCCCCAAGGGAAAGCAACCCAAAGATCTCAAGTCGCTGGCAAGGTTGTCCAAGTCACTCAAAGGAAAAGTGGGAACCACAGACATAACCAACCCCGTGTCCTTTGGTGCGGTCACCGCCTACACAACCAAGTATGGCGAAGCTGGCTGGAAAATCCTCGAGACTCTGGGCCCGAACACAGGGGTCGAATCAGGAAATGGCAACCTGATGCAGAAACTGGCGCAAGGCCAGTACCAAGCAGCCTATTTCGTTCCTGGCTCGGTTCGGGCGCTAATCGAAGGAAACCAGGCTGCGAAGATTCTTAGCTACACATATTTGACGGACGGAACGCCGTTGCTTCCGCGGGGCATCGCCATCACAAAGAAGGCTAGCTCGCCGGACGCAGCCAAGGTATTCGTGAACTTTCTTTTGTCGATCGAAGGACAGCAGGCCGCCTGCAAGGGTGGGTTTACACCCTATCGCGACGGGGTGAAATGTGATTACGGTCTTCCAGCCATTAAGGAAGCCGTAGGCGCAGGCAACATGATGGTCGGCGGCTACCCGAAAGACATCGTCAACCAGAAGGCGGCCATCGTCGGGCGTTGGAACAAGGCGTACAACCGATGACCATCACCAGATCGCAGCCGGCACAACTCGAATCCAACCCATCGCCCCTCCGGCTCCGACGGCGATTGCTGTCCACTAATGCAAGTCACTACATTCTCTGGGCGCTGGCCCTCCTGGTCATCGTCGGGCCCATTCTGCCGATTGTGGCCGCCTCGTTGTGGTCCACACCGTTGTACGAGGCAGGAGGGCACCTGACTGGGGCGAACTTCAAGGACCTGTTGACTGACCAAAGCTGGTGGACCGCAGTGGTCAATTCGGTCGAATTTGCAGCCCTCAACACCGCAGGATCCATCATTGTCGGTGTAGCGTGTGCAATCCTGCTCACTCGGACGAACATCCCCGGACGTCGAGTCCTGACGACTTTTCTGCTCATTCCGATTGCGCTTCCGGGTCTCGTGCTCATCATTGGCTGGGCTGCCATGTGGACCCCGGCCGGTTTCGCCTCGTCATGGCTTAAGGCGAATACCATCCTAAGCATGCCGGTCGACCTTTACAGCATCCCCGGCATGGCCATGGTCGCGATGAGCGTAGCTTCTCCGACGGTCTTCCTCCTGTGCCGCAGTACGCTCCTATCGGTTGATCCCGTGCTCGAAGATGCTGCCCGTACACTGGGCGCCAGCCCACTGCGTAGTCTCCTCACGGTGAGCCTGCCCCTCCTGCGGCCGGCAATCACGAACGCATCGCTCTTGGTCTTCGCCCTATCGATGGAGGTCCTCGGGCTGCCTCTCATCCTGGGCTTCTCAAATAAGATAAATCTGATTTCCACGTATCTTTACCAGCACTGGGTCAACGATGCCCAACAAGGGCTGGTGTCAGCAGGTGCCGTATTCCTGCTTTTGGTCGTCTCCGGATTTCTCGCACTGCGCAATTGGCTCGTGGGTGATATAGCCCGGTTCACTACCATGACCGGCAAGCCTACCGGCGTTCGAATCGTGAAGCTGGGGCGCTCCCGGTGGCTCATGGCCACTGCTGTCGCACTCTTTCTGCTTGTCTTCGTGGTCGTACCACTAGCCGGTGTCGTGTTGGCGGCATTTACTTCCATCCTGTCACCCTTCATCTCCCCGTGGAGTGTACTGACCTTCGACAACTTCTCTGCTGTCTTCGACAACCCGCTCTACACGAATTCTATCGTCAACAGCCTCCTCATCGCTGGCATCGGTGGCGCCTTGACGACCGTAGTCATCGCTATCCTGTCGGTGACTGCACACCGCTCGCGGTTCCGATTTCGTGGTTCCTTGCAACAGGGAATGTTGTGGCCGCGTATGATGCCGGCACTCGTCACTGGGATGGCGTTCTTCTGGAGCTTCGCTATCCTCGACAAATCCGGAGCCATACGGGCTAGCCTGTGGGGTATCGGTATAGCGTTCGCAGTCCGCAGCCTAGCTCTCGGCTACAGCGCCTTCTATCCCGCTCTTGCGAGTATCGGTACCGAACTCGACCATGCTGCTCGGACCTCCGGGGCCAGCTGGTGGAAGGCGATGCGCACTATCATCCTCCGCCTCGTCACCCCCGCGATGGGCGCCGCGTTTGTGCTGCTCTTCGTAGCGATGCTCAATGACGCTGAACCGGCCGTCTTCCTTGTTACCGACAAGACCCCCGTCCTCGGCCTCACGATGCTGCAACTAGCAGCAACAAGTATCGGCGGAAGCGTTGCAGCTTTGGGAGTAATCCAGATGGTCATTACTTTGGTCGTTCTGGGCGCGGGTCGCGCCCTGCTGGGAGTGCGTCCTCGTGCCTAGTCTTCACCTCGACGGAATCACCAAAAAGTTCGCCGGATCCACTGCTCTCCACGAGCTTTCGCTCACCGTTCAGGATGGCGAAATCTTCACTCTGCTAGGTCCCAGCGGTTGCGGGAAATCCACCACTCTGTGGTCCATCGCGGGTCTGCACCAGCCCGATTCAGGACGTATCGCTTTCGACGACCGCATCATGTTTGAGCATGGCCGCGTCAACGTAGAACCCGAACACCGAAACTGTGGTGTGGTCTTCCAGTCCTATGCCATATGGCCACACATGTCCGTTGCTGAAAACGTTGGATACCCTCTCAAACTGAGAAAAACGGCCAAAGCCCAACGTGATCGGCGCGTCCGGGAAGTTCTTGAGCTCGTCGAACTCGGCGACCACGCCACGAGGTATCCGCACGAACTTTCAGGTGGCCAGCAGCAACGCGTCGCTATGGCCCGCGCGCTCGCCCACCCGCCTGACATGCTGCTTCTGGACGAGCCCTTCTCAAACCTGGATGCCAAACTCCGAGACCGATCTCGACAGTGGCTCAAGACACTTCAGTCACAAGTTGGCGTTACCACCGTCTTCGTAACCCATGATCAAGACGAAGCTCTTTCCTTCAGTGACCGCGTGGCAGTCATGAACCTGGGGAAGGTCCACCAGGTTGGCACCCCCCGCGAGATCTATGAACACCCGGCCGACTTGTTCGTCGCAGACTTCATCGGGACCGCCAATATTCTTCCTGCCAGCGTCACCGCAACGGACGGTACGCATGCTTTTCTGCGCGTCGAGGGCATCGACCACTCACTGAAGGTTCCGCACACGCGCAAGCATTCGGGCCCAGTGCAAATCTGCATCCGGCCGGAGAACATCACGATTCATCGTGGCGGCAGTGAGGGCAGCCCTCCACAGGGTGCACTCACGGTCAAGATCGAGAACCAGGCCTACCTCGGCGACCACTACCGGTACACCATCCGCATCGGCAGCACACCTGTGACCGTAACTACTACACGCCCCGTAACTAACGGTGAGATCACGATCAGCCTTTCACCGGACGACATCCGGATCTTCAACAAGGAAGGCAATGTGAACGAGGAGAGTCAGCATGCAGCGTTCCACTGATACACCCGCCCGAGTCGGAATCCTTACTCCTGCCGGCATGCTCGGCGCCGGCTTCTCCTCGGAGACCATCGAACGCGGCCTCACCCTGAGCCCGGATGTCATTGCGATCGACGGCGGCTCCACTGACTCTGGCCCCCACTACCTTGGCGCCGGCGTTCCGAAGACGACAGCCGCTGCGGTCCGCAGAGATCTACGCATCCTCCTGAAAGCCGCCGCCAGTGCCAACATCCCCCTCATTGTCGGTTCATGTGGCACCAGTGGCACTGACGCCGGCGTTGACTGGGTTGCCGAGATCACAGCAGAAATCATGGCCGAAGAAGGCCTCGATTTGAAAGTCGCCCGTATTTACAGTGAACAGAGTGCCGAATCACTCAAGGATTCACTCCGCGCAGGACGTATCCATCCCCTGGCCCCGCACGGGCCGCTCCAGCCGGAAACACTCGACAGCTGCACTCACATCGTCGGAATGATGGGGCATGAACCACTTGTCGAAGCCATCCAGGAAGGCGCACAGGTCGTCCTCGCAGGGCGGGCCACAGACACAGCTGTCGCTGCAGCAGTGCCCCTGATGCTCGGAATGCCGGCAGGCCCTACCTGGCACGCAGCCAAGATTGTCGAATGTGGCGGACAATGCACCACCGATCCACGTCTTGGTGGTGTCTTCGCCACCATCGACCAGGATGGCTTCACCATCGAGCCTCTCGACATCACGAATGTCTGCACCCCTACGTCGGTCGCAGCCCACATGCTCTACGAGACGGCTAACCCCTACCGGATGCGTGAGCCCGCAGGCACCCTGGATGTCTCCAGCGCCACCTATACAGCTCTCGACGAACGTAGAGTGCGCGTTGAGGGATCCCGTTTCGAATCGGCCGAACAACGCACCATCAAACTTGAAGGTGCCCGCGTCACTGGTTACGAGACCGTCTCTTTCACCGGCATCCGTGACCCGTACATCACTTCCAATATCCAGCGCTGGGCCTCGGACCTACGGCTCATCCTCACGGATCGCATCCGTCAGACGCTCGGTCTCAGTGACGACGACTACAGGTTGGACATACGCCTCTACGGGCATAACGCCATCCTTGACGACATCGAACCTGACTGCACACCCCCTCGGGAAGTCGCCGTCATGCTTGTCGCCAATGCTCCTTCCCAGGCCACCGCCACTGCGATCGCCAAGATCGCCAACCCCCTGATGCTGCACCTCCCACTGCCTGAGATGAAGTATCTGCCCAGCTTCGCATTTGCTACATCCCCGGCAGAAATCGAGCGTGGCGCAGCCTACGAGTTCGTCCTAAATCACGCCGTCGACGTCGAGTCGCCCACCATGATGTTCCGTACCCAACACTCCCGAGAGGTTTCCCGTGCCTAAGGGTTCCGAATCCCCACCCGTGCTCAGCGATTTTGCGCTGGAAATTCGCTCCAAGAACGCTGGCCCGTTCTGGGTTACCATGGAAGCCTTTATGAAAGACAGCGCAGCGTACGCCATCGCCGCCGATGAAGCCTTCCTCAACGAGAAGGTAGTCGCTGATCTGTACAAAGTAGATGCTGCGCAGGTTCAGATCTTCCGCATTCCTGATCTGAACATCGTGAAGATCTCCTTCCCCCGTCCTGTCGCCCAAGGGAGCCTGCGAGATCGCGACATACACGCTGGCCAACACCACGTCCCCCTCGCTCTCCTGAGCGTGCCGGATCGGCTTCTCACGGTGGGGGACGACCGGTAGTTCGTCAACCTCGATCTTTCGCGAGGGTCCGCCGACGGAGTCCGGCGGGCCCTTTCGCTCTCCGGAGCTGAAGGTGCGCAGGCCGAGCGGCACCGGTGTGAAACTCGCAGGTCGTCATGGAACTGGCTGGTCGCACGCTGTGGCTCTCACCGGCCCTGCCCGGCCTTACGCACGACCTGACCACCGCGGCAGGGCTTCCCCGCCCTCGCCGGCAGGGCCCCCATGGGCGCGGGCAAGTGGGTCACGACTGCCAAACGCCGGCCGTCCAGGCGAACCGCCGGCAATCCTGGCGAATCTTCCCCAGAGTCCGATGCAGCCCCACCCACATGACGTCATCCATAAAGGGGCGGGGCCGATCAAGTGCGGTGCTCGTCCGGGTCCTTTCTATTGCTCGTTGGGCGGCGGGCTCTGCCAGGGGACAGCGGCCCGGCGCGGGATGCAGATGGCGATCGTTGCTGGAGGCTGCGGTTCTTCAGCCCGGTGAACACCTGCAGCCGGTACTTCGCTCCCTCGCCGCCTTCGCCGGCCCAGATGCCGAGGATGGCCCGCTCGCTCTCCACGGTCACCGCCATGACGAGGTGGATCGGCCGGTTGGCGGTCTGCTGGTCGCGGATCTTCACGTTGATGACGCCGACGAACAGGACCGGGTAGACGCGATCCATTGGGCGGCCCTGCCAGGCGGCCATGCCGTCCATGACCTGGTCGGTGAGGGTGGAGGTGGTCTGCCTGGACACCTCGGCCTCGTAGACGTCGGCGAGATGGGCGGAGATCTCGCCGGGTGTGAGGCCCTTCGGGGACAGCGACCGCACCATCTCGTCGCCTCCGGTCAGCCGCCGCTGCCGCTTCGGACGATCTGCGACTCGAACGGGCCCGAGGTGTCTCGCGGGACCTTGACCTCGACCGGCCCGACGTCGGGCAGCACGGTTTGGGCCCGGCCCCTGTTGCGGGAGTTGTCGCTGCCCCGGCCGGGCGCATCGGATTTCTCATAGCTGAGATGGTCGGTGAGCTCTCGGGCTCAGGCTGTCACACCTGCGCACTTTCCTCAGGCTCCACGTTCTCCAACTCCACGGCAGTATCAGTCACTTGACGTCTCTGCCGTGATCGTCGGATCCGCCATCAGACTTACCCGCCCGGACACGCCACCGGCGAAGGAACCTGACCAAGCACTACCAGGAAGCGCGGGGGAGCAGCGGAGGTGCTGCCACCGGCAGTGCACCCGTCTTCATCGGGCGTTCACCTCTTCCGTGAGCTTGCCCTTGCGTAGATGGAGGATGCGGTCAGACTGAGTGGCCAGTAGCTGAGAGTGGGTGACGACAACCACGCATTTTCCCTGCTCGTGGGCGAGTTCACGGAAGATGTTGATGATGTCTTGAGCGGTGTCCTCGTCGAGGTTGCCGGTGGGTTCGTCGGCGAAGAGGATGTCGACGTCGCAGGCGAGGGCGCGAGCGATGGCGACACGTTGCTGCTGGCCGCCGGAGAGGTGCATCACGTTGCGGGTGGCCATCGACTTGTCGAGGCCGATCTTTTCCAGCAGGTGCAGGGCGTGTGTTTTGCGGCTGCCGGTGGTGGGTTTGGTGCCCGTTATCTCCATGGCGCACGTGACGTTCTGGAGCGCAGTCATGTAGGTGAGGAGGTTGTACTGCTGGAAGATCGTGGCGGCGTGCTTGTTGCGGTAGCGGCCGAGGCCGAGTTCGGTGAGGTTCCGTCCGTCGAAGCTGATGATGCCCTGGGTGGGGGTGTCCAGACCGCTCGCGAGGCTGAGTAGCGTGGTCTTACCACTGCCTGAGGGGCCAAGGATGGTGTAGAAGGTGCTGCGTTCGAAGGTGTAGGAGATGCCCTTGAGCACAGTGGTCGTGCGGCGCTGGCCTGAGTAGGTGTGGCTGACGTCAGTGAGGCGCAGGACGGGCGGGGGAGCGGTGGGGCTGGTCATGGTGGGTCACTTGCCTTCCGTAAGGATGGTGCGGGGGCTGAGGCGCAGCACGGCGCTGGCGGGGATGGCGGTGGCGAGCAGTGCGATGCCGAGGCCCACGCCGCCGACCGTGGCGAGGTCCGCCGGGGCGAGCGCGACCGTGATCTTGTCGATGGGGTCGGCGTTTTCTACGGGCTTGTCGTTCGGGTCGATGCCTTGGTCGAGACCCGTGCTGCCAGGGGCCGGTGGGCGCCAGGAGTTGAGCTTCTTCTCAGCGGCAGAGGCCTCCTTGCCGAGCAGTGTCTGGCCGGCGCTCTGCGTCAGGTTTTGGGCGAAGAACGAGCTCATGCCGATGGCGATGGCTGCGACTACGACGATTTCCATGGCCTGCTGGGTGATGAGCTTGCTCTTCTTCTCGCCCATGGCCAGCAGGACGCCGTATTCTTTGCGCCGCTGCTTGACCGCGAGGTTGACAAGAAGGATGAGGACGGCCGCGCCTGCGATGCCCATCAGCCACATGGCGACGGTGGCGGTGGAGCGGATGCTCTTAAGAGGGCCCGTCATCTGCTGGATGGCCTTGTCATTGACGTCCAGCGTGAAGCCGTCGAGCGCCGAGCCCGCGATCTTCTTCGCCTTGTCCTTGAACGCGCCTTGTTCGTCGGCGTTCTGGAGGAGGAAGGTTGCCTTGCCGACCTTCAGTGTCCTCTTTCCTTCGGACTCGAGTGCGGAGATACCTCCCACTGTGCCGTACATCAGGTTGGCCGGACTCAGGAAGTTTTCGGGATCGGGTTCGGTGCTGGGGCGCGGGTCACGGTAGATGCCGGCCACGGTGTAATCGGCCGTCGTCTTCTCGTCGTTGGCGGTCAGGGTGATCTCGTCGCCGACCTTGAGATCGTTCTTCCTGGCCAGCCGCTCCTCGATCAGGAGTTGCTTCTTGTACTTGTCAGCGGCTGTGAGGTGTCTGCCGGACAGAAGGGTGAACTTGCCGCTGCGGAAGTCGGGGAGCAGCGAGGAGTCAAGTACGCCTGTGACCGAGGTCCCGCCGGGACCCATGGACTGGGTCTTCGGCCCGCCGTCGACCAGCTTGTACCTGCCTTTGAGGATGGCACGGTCCCACATCGAGTAGGTGTACTTCTGCACCTGGGGCAGCGCACCGAGCTTGTCGACGGTCGTGGCGTCGATACTCGGGGCCAGTGCGCCACCGCCACTGCCCTGTTGGTGTATGTCCATCTCCAAGTTGACTTCGGCGCCCACGGAGCGTTTGGCCTCCTGCTCAGCATGGGCCGTCGCCTCCTGGATCAGGATTCCCGCCAGCACCATCACGGAGATGACGAGGAAGGTGGCGAAGGTGATCAGGGTGCGGCCCTTTCGGGCCCACAGACTCAGCCCCGCGCGTTTGACGAAGTTCATGGGTATTCGCTCTCTCAGTCCCTGTTGGTGAGTGCAACTGCGGTGAGTGGGCCGGCTATTCGCCGTCGGCGAGGATGGAGCGGGGGTGCAGGCGGAGGATCCCGATGCCCGGGACAACGGTGGAGACCAGGGATATGCCGAGCCCGATACCGGCAACCTTGCCGACGACGGCCGCCTCGACCCGTACCACGGGCGGGGCGATCTCGGCGCCCCGTGCCCCGGCCGCCGCGACCGGCTTGCCGGCGTGATGGCCGAGGAGTGCGTCGCTCGCGTGTTGTCCGGCGAGGGAGCTGGCCAAGGCGGCAAGGGCAACGGCGGGCAGAGCCACGGCCCCCACCTCCACAGCGTGCTGGCCGACGAGCTTCCACTTCTTCTCGCCCATCGAAAGCAGCACTCCGAGCTCGGCGCGCCGCTCGCGGATCTGCAGCACGACGATGAGGCTAAGGATCAGCGCCCCAGCCACGGCGATCACCCAGACGATCAGCCCCGCGAACGTGCCGACCCGTTGGATCGGGCGAACCTGATCCCTGTAGGCCCTGTCATTGACGCGGAAGTCGAAGCTGCCCCTACCCAGGAGCCGCTCTACCTCGGCGTGCAACTGCTCGGCCCGGTCCGGTGAACCAATCTTGAACACGGCCTCGCTGACCGTCACGGTCCGGGTACCGAGCTGCTGCGCGGTGCCCACCGGTACGTACAGCGTGTTGCCGGGCAGTTCGTGTTGCTGCATCCACCTGGTTGGATCCGGTGTCGCATCCTGAAAGACGCCGATGACCGTGAGCGGTAGCGTGCGTTTGCCGTCTTCGGACCGCACCCGGGCGGTGTCACCCACCTTGATGTGGTTCTTCTCCGCCAGGCGCTGTTCGATGACCACGACGTCGTGGCCCGCATCGGTGGGTACGATGCCGCGACCCGCCGTGATCTTCGTAGAGCCGTACGAGAAGGGCAGCAGCATGTCCAAGTCGCGGACGCCGTTTACGACTAGAGGATCCTTTTCTTCTCCGCGTATACGCTTCCCCGCGCCGGTGCCGCCCGGCCTCGGTACATTCGATGTCAGCGGCATGAATCCCTGTGCACCGGCCCGCACGGGAAGGTCCGGGTTGTAGCGGTGCACCAGGTCCGAAGCGCCGAGCCGGTCGGCCAGGGCCGGGGTCAGGCCTTTCTTCCTGACCGTGACGTCGACGCCAATGGTGCGTTGCGCGTCGGCTTCCTGGCGGGCGCTGGCGGCCTGCAGCAAGAAGCCGCCGAGAAGCAGAGTGCAGATGACGACGAAGATCGCCAGCAAGACGGCGGTCTTGGACTTTCTGGCACCAAGGCTCATCCCGGCGCGCTTGACGAAGTTCATGCGGGAGACAAAAGCAGCTTGCCGCTTGCAACAAGGTAAGCGTGTTACGGCGGCATAAGGGTGAGGCCGGCCCTGATCAGGGGCGTCCAGGTTGCGGCCCGGCTGTCTTCACGAGCCAGTCCGATACAGCACAGAGCACACCGCTCGACATGTGCTTATCCGGCTGCAATCGCGATCTTGGTTTCATGAGGACATGAGAGTTCTGGTAGCAGAGGACCACCGTGTTCTCGCCCGCACCATCGCCACCGGTCTGCGCCGTCAGGCAATGGCTGTCGACATCGCCGCCACCGGTGACGCGGCAGAGCGGATGTGTCTCCTCACGGCCTACGACGTGCTGATCCTCGACCGCGATCTGCCAGTCATGACCGGTGACGAGGTGTGCAGGCGGCTGCGGGAACTCCAGGACCCGCCGCGGATCCTCATGCTGACCGCTGCGGATGAACTCACCGACAAGGTCTATGGGCTCACTACGCTCGGCGCGGACGACTACCTCACCAAGCCCTTCGACTTCGCCGAGCTCGTCGCCCGCATACGCGCCCTGAGCCGTCGCTCGCCAAAGCCGGCGTCCGCCGTGCTGCGTTTCGCGAGCATCGCCCTGGACAAGACGCGGCGCGAAGCGTCCGTGGACGGCCGTCCGCTGGAGCTGACCCCGAAGGAGTTCGCGGTCCTACACCTGCTAGTCGTGGCCCGTGGCACGCCGGTGACGCATGACGAGCTGGTGCGCACCGTCTGGGACGAGAATCTCGACCCGCGCACCAGCGCGGTCCGTGCCACCGTCAGCCGGTTGCGCGGCAAACTCGGCGACGCGGGCCTGATCGCCGCCGACACGGGAGAGGGATACCGGCTGTGCGACTGAACCCGCTGGCCCTGCTGAGGAGGCTGCCGTTCCGCGGTCGCCTGGCCGCTGCCTTCTCCGGGCTCTTCCTGCTTGCCGGCATCGCCCTGCTCGCCTTCGTGGTGTTGCTCGCGCGCTACGGAACGGATCAGCAGGTCCAGGGGTTGTCGATCACATACGGCAATACGCCGAGCGGTCATGCGACGCTCTTCAAACCCATGCACCCCGCTGGGCCCTATCGTTCCTCTCTGACGCCGAGCGACAGAGTCATGATCAATAAGATCGACCAGACCGTACAGGCTGTGCAAGACACCGCGCTGAGCCAGATGATGCTCTGGTCCGCCGTCGGCCTCCTCATCATGGCACTGCTGGCCGGATTGCTGAGCTGGTGGCTCGCGGGGTGGGCACTGCGTCCCGTCACCTCCATGACCGAGGCCGCCCGGCGTATCAGCGAACAGAATCTGCACCACCGCCTGGCGCTCACCGGCCCCGACGATGAGCTGCACAGCCTGGCCGATACCTTCGACACTATGCTGGACCGGCTGGAGAAGGCCTTCGAGAGCCAACGCCGATTCATCGCCAACGCCTCCCACGAACTCAAAACGCCCCTCGCCGCCCAGCGCGCCACTCTCCAGGTCGGTCTCGCCGATCCCCTCCCCGAGAACCTCGTCGAGGTTCGCGAGGACCTGCTCACCATCAACCGCGAAGCCGAGCAACTCATCAACGGGCTCTTGCTGCTCGCCCGGAGCGACCGCGGACCGGACGAGACCGTGAGCGTGGATCTTGCAGAAACTGTCCAGCTCGTGACCGCCGAACTCGCCCCGCAGGCAGTCCGTAACGGCATAAACATCGATCTCGGTGCGGACACCCGGCCAACGGTTCAGGGGGATCCCGTCCTGCTGCGTCACCTGCTCACAAACCTGATCCGCAACGCCATCCAGTACAACGACCCCGGCGGCAGTATCCGCGTACGACTCGATGCCTCGACCATTACGGTGACGAATACAGGCCCCTACGTGCCCGCCGAACGGATCCCCGATCTGTTCGAGCCTTTCCGACGCCTCGACGTGGACCGCACCGCCACCACCGGCCACGGTCTGGGGCTGTCCATCGCCGCCTCCATCGCCGAGGCGCACCACGCCACGCTGACTGCGCAACCCGGCCCCGAGGGTGGACTCGCTCTCACCTTGCGCTTCCCCTGAGCGTCTTCAGCGGGCTGATCGGCCTACTCTCGTCCGGCCGGGAGGCGGCCGTGGAAGAGCAGGTCGAACTCGTCCAGCTCGTTGAGAGTGCTCTTCCCGCGGTTGTCTCGTTGGGGAAGTGCCCGTAGCCGTGGGCGATGTGGTCCAGCCGACCCGTGAACGGTGGATGCTCCAGTGCACCTCGCAATGCGGCCGGCAGCGTTCCCTCGTGAGGACCTGCTCGATCCGCCCTTTTCGGTCGCAGGACTCCGCGATCGACATGCAGATCTGTCTGCACGAGCAGCACGGGCCGAACGCGCCCGGCACGGCCTGGACGCTGGCTGCGCAACCCGGCGATCGGGGTCGCGTGGCTCGACGAGGGGTACAGCTACCAGCCCACGGCGGGTGCCGAATGGCGGCTTCTCGTCGGTGACAAGAGCGCCCTGCCGGCGATCCTCGCCATCCTGGAGTGCTCGGACAAGACGCTGCCCGCCGACGCCTTCCTTGACGTCCCGGCCAGTAGCGACATCCGTCGCGACGTCGCCGCCCCGCCGTCGAGTGCGATCCACCAACTGCCCCGCGACAACGGCACGGAGGCGAAGCCCGGCTCGCTCGCGTTGCAGGCCGTGAAAACGCCCTGCTCCCACAGAGCCCCTTCCATGCCTGGGCCGCCGGCGAGGTGGCGCTGGCCACCGGCATCCGTCGGCACCTCACCGGCGGACCCGGCATCTGCCGCTCCGGCGTGTCCTGCCGCGGCTCTCTTGTTCGCCACCAGGCCCCATGCCCCAGTCGCCGTTTACCAGCGTCCAGTTCGCCAACAGCTCCTCTGGCGAGCACTCTTGCCGCATGCCCGCCCCTTTGGCCTCAATCCGGCCGGATAGTAGTAGCTGAGCAGGTCGGCAAGGGCTTCCAGCAGTGCGGCGCGGAGCGCGAACCGGCGATGAACGGTTGCACGGACAAGTCCCGCAGAGCCCGCGATCCGTTGCAAGGACGCAGTGGGTTCCGCGGCGACCACTGTCTCGGCTGCTTCCAGGACGCGGGCGGTACTCCGTCGGCGTCCGCCCGGATACGCCGGCTGGCGTGGGCCTCGTGATCGTTCGGGCGTTCCGGGAGGAAGACGTCGGTGACCGCCACGGCGCGACACCTCACGTCCGAACTGGCCCCAGTGCGTACATAACCGGGGATCGATATCACCGAGACCTGTCAGATCGCTCGGGATGGGGCACGAGATGACCAGCAACGAGGCCCTGGTGCGTCGAGTCGTCGTAAACCTCCTGGCCAACTATGCGGCCGCAACATCCTCAGGAATCGGTGCACGTGACCGCCAAGGCAAATGCCTCCGGCGGCCTCCGGGTCCGGTTGACGGTGCCGACGGCCAGGGCCCGATCGCAACAGACGGCACATGAGCCGATCTAGGGCTTGCGAAGCATCAGCCCACTTCATGGCAAGACCGCCGCCTCCCAAGACGCGACGGTCTCACTCACGTCGTTCCCTCCCCGCGCAGAGCCGTCTGCATACGATCAGGCGGCTTCCGCGCTGGTGAGGGGTGAAGCAAGAGCCGATCACCCAGAGTCCCGGTTCACCACCGAGAGTGCAACATCGCGATGTGCGTCGTGCTCGGTGAGTCGGGCGACGAGCGATGCCCGTACGTCTTCGTACGTGTCGGACCCGAGGGGAAGGCGCAGCGGCGTGGCTCCCGAGTCAACGAGATCGATCATGGCCTGCGCGATCTTGTGAGGATCGTTCGGCAAGGGAAAGGCACCTGACGCGATGGCGCGCCGCACCTCACCTGCCGGAGTGCCCTCGTACTCCGGCATCACCGGTGCGGTGTCGAGGGCACTGCCGAATCCGGTCGGTGTCGCACCGGGTTCGACGATGGTCAGGCCGATGCCGAACGGGGCGATCTCGCGAGCCACCGTCTCGCAGAACCCTTCGATTCCCCACTTTGAAGCGTGGTAGTAGCTGAAGTTCGGGTAGGTGGTCTGACCGCCGGCAGTAGATACCTGCACGATGCGTCCGTGCCCCTGGGTGCGCAGATGCGGCAGGGCCGCGCGGATGACGTGGATCGACCCAAGGAGGTTGGTATCGATCACACGCTGGATTTGCGCGTCGGTGGCCTCTTCCACCGAGGCGAAGACGCCGTAGCCGGCGTTATTGACGATCACGTCGATCGCACCGAGCTCTTTGAAGGCGTCAGCCACGACCCGGCGGATCTGCTCGGAATCGGTGACGTCGAGCCGGGCCGACCAGAGGCGCTCGCCGTACTCAGCACGCAGGTCATCCAGCGTCTCGGGCCGGCGCGCGGTCGCGGCGACCCGGTCACCGCGGGCCAGTAGCTGCTCGGTGAGCAGGCGCCCGAAGCCAGAGGAAGTGCCGGTGATGAACCATGTGGTTGACATGGCGCTCCTTTCATTGATGGCATCCACGCTAGGAGTTCAAGTGCACTTGAAGGCAAGCTCGTAAGGTGATGAGCGTGACGAGTGCCGAGAAATCGCTCACCGGTGAGGACGTGACCTGGCTCAAGGTAGCGTCGGATTGCGCTCTTCCGGCATGCCTCTGACGGAGATCCGTCAGTACGTCCAGTGGCGCAGGAGGGAAACGGAACTGTGTCACAGCGTTTCAGATCCGGCGACACGGGGCGAAAGTTCAGCAGCAGGTGGCTGACGTGCAGGAAGCCTTCGAAGTAATTCATGCGAAGGTCGACACCACCTGTCTGACCACGCTGGGTATTGCGAAATTTACTTTCTTGCCGCAGCCGCACGGTCCTCCAGCGGCAAGGGATTTCCGTGCGTTACATTTTCGGAGACGTGTGAGAAACGCGCCGATATGTCATGTTGCCCACGCAGGCGCGCGGCTGCAAGCATCCGTGTTTGGCACTCCGCTGCTGATGCAGAAGTGGGCATGTGGCTCCTTGCTAGAGTAGTTCCTCGAACCTGGCTCAGCCCGACCGCGTCACGGCGGACATTGACGGCCGGGATGCGTGAGATGCAGTGTGAAGAGCGCCAAGCACGGCTGAGGATGCCGCGCGGGTGGCATAGCGATTGGTGTCCGCGGGCCATGCGTCATGTTCCTGGTGGATCAGGAGACAAACCGCGCCGTGCACACCGGCACACAGCAGTCTGGCAGTTTCGGTGGCACTCTCCACCGGCACTCCGGCATCCGCACAGGCTGCGACCTTGTCCCGGAAATAGCGGAAACATGCGTCTTCGTTCTGGCGACTGGCTTCGGTGGCCTCGCCATCCATCACCAGTCGATACTGAGAGGGATAGCGAAGCCCGAATGCGATGTAGGCGGCGCAGGTTTCGTAGAGGGCCGTCACCGGATCCGGGACCCCTCGGGACACCGCTTCCAACTCGATGAACAGTGAACTCCACACCCGCAGGCATGTGGCGTGGACGAGTTCCTTCTTCGAAGCAAAGTGGAGGTAGACGGCCGGCGGGGTGACTCCCGCGCTCGTCGCCACAGCGCGAATCGTAAGGGCGTCGGGACCGCCGTCTTCGAGTAGTTGACCAGCGATGTCGAGAAGCTGGTCGCGGAGGAGGCTGCCCTGACCCTTGGCAGCACGGACGCGGGAGGCAGTCATAGAAAGGAGTCTTCGGACGAGAGTGCCATCAGGATGTCTTCGGCTTGACGGCGGTGACCACCTGGGTCACCCGGGCGCACAGTTCGCCTTCGGCGTCGCGCACGTCGACTTCGATGACGGTGTTGCGACCCACGCGCAGGGGGCGAGCTGTCGCGACGACGTCTGTGTATGCCGGCCGAAGGAAGTGCGTGGTCGATTCCACGGTGGCCGGTGCGGCGCCCACCGGACCGTTGAGAGCGGCGCACACGGCAGCGCTCACATCGGCGAGTCCCATCAGAGCCCCTCCATGGAGGCCACCGCCCACTGTGGAGAGCGAGAAGTCGTGGGCCAGTCTGGCGCTGACGCCGGCTGCCGCCATCTCGTCGAACACGACTCCGAGGGTCTTGGCGTACGGCGCGAGCGCGTAGACGTCCTTGGCTTCAAGTGTGGGCACGGCCTGCTCCCGTCTGAGTTAGGGACGATAAGTTATCGGCGTTAACCCATGCCGTCAACCAACGCATGCAACCGGCCTGCCGCCCGACACGGCGATCCGAACACACATGCCCCGGCTGGCCGCCGTCCTTACGGGCCTTGCCCGCGGACGGCTCGGCGGAGCCAGCCCACCGGACCGAGGACCGGACAGCCGTGCGCGCGGCGGGCGTGTTCATGCGCCGTCTGACATGGGCGACCCAGGGCGCTCGCCCGGGGCCCGCACTGGGCGCCCCCGGTACTACGCTCGTCGCCGGAGGTACCGCTGCCCTGGCACGCACTTCGCCCCGGCCACGCCGACCGCGACGCCCTGGCGGCGCTGGCTTGCGACGGTCCCGCAGGAACGCCCCTCACCGCCGTCATACACACCGCAGCCGTCCTGGACGACGACATGGTGGCGGCGGTGCGACACGGACGCCGCCACAGTGCCTGAGCACCGCCCTGCTCCCACAAGTGTTTCCACCGGCACACGCTCTCGGGATGCCCGCCATTCCTTGACTCGGAAGACACGCCCAACAGACTCACACCGCTGAAGTTCCTGCACTCACAGAACCACCAGAAGGCGCTTCGAAAGGCCTGTAAGGACAACAAGCACCTCACCGTGACCAGGCTGGCCGCCGCAGTCGGAGTCTTCACCGACTTCATCTACCGGCACCCCGCGCTCCGGGCTCAGGCAGAGGCACTACGCCGAGCCCACAGGGCCGCATCCCGGGCACAGTCCGCCGCCTCCGACGTCGAGGCGGCCTCCAGCACCCTAGTCGGTCGGCTGAGCCAATAACTCGCCGACGCCTGCCGCACACCCCACCAAGAGGTGACAGAACTCCGGAAATCACTTGAAGCCGCCCATGGTGCTGGACGACGCCACGCGATGAGAGGGGCGTCTCGGCGTTAGCGCGTGCCAAAGCCCCTGCTGCATTCGACGTCAACCCTCAACGCCATCAAGCCGGGTATGGGTGCACTACCCAGGGGTCTGGTCGGCTCGGCGGAGCGGGCTTCTGGTGGGCGATCAGCCTGCGCGACGACCGGCCAGGAGCTCGGCTACCGCCTGCGATGCCTGGATGGCGCGCGGGAAGCCGGCAGGGATCGTGGTGAGGTAGACGATCTCCTTGAGTTCGTCCTCGGTCGCGCCTGCGTTGAGGGCGTACCCTCCATGGATCTTGACGAAGTCGCTGAGGCCGAGGGCTGCGAAGGCTGCGACGAGCGCGAGCTGCCTGGTGCGCACGTCGAGGATGTCCCGGGCGAAGAGCTCGCCGACAGCGTAGGCGTTGACGGCGTTGGCCAGGAACGGGAAGTCGCGGTCGAGCGCGTCCAAGGAGGAGGGGCGCCGGCCGCCGCTCAGGGTCTGAACGATGTCCTCGCCGCGTTTGCGCCGGGTGGCTGTGGTCTCGTTCGCGTCGATGGTGTTGTGGGAAGACATGGAGTGGTTCCTCTCGGTGGCGTGGGTGGAGTGGCTGTCAGCTTTTGGGTGCGGGACCCACCGTGACCGGACGAGGCCGGTCGAGATAGTCGTGGGCGTCGACGATCTGGCCGTCTCGGATGCGCCAGATGAAGCAGGCGGCCATCTCGAAGCGCTCGTCCGGGCTGGGACCCGTGCCGTCGTAGACGAACTCGGCGACGAGGACCTCGGGGTCCGTCGTGTCGTGGAAGACGACGTCGCGGGCGCGGAGGCGGACGCCGCTCTGCGCGAAATGGGCGAAGTGGCGGCGCAGCGCGTCCCGGCCTTCGAGCCGGATCGACTCGTCTCGGGCGAAGGGATGCCGGACGACGGCGTCCTCGCAGTACAGCTCGTGCAGCCGGTCCCACCTGTCCGCGCTGATGTCGTCCACAAGCTGCATGAGTACGTCCCGGGGGCTGCGGCTCGTGGTGTGGGTGTCGTTCATGGTGCTCCGATCCGAAGGCTGACGTGGTCAGGCCGATGCGTCAGGCATCGAGCTGCTCCAGTGCGTCGGTGAAGTGCTCGCGCTCGAACACTTCGTCCTGCGCGCCGAGTTCGAGCAGGCGGCGCATCCGGCGCTGTGCTTCACCACTGACGAGGGTCTGGTGCAGCACGTGGGTCTCCTCCAGCAGTCCCAGCTGGATCGGTAGCTCCGAGGCGTCAACGGCGACCTTGTTGAGCGTGATCGCCGGTCCCGGGAAGGTCGCGATGCGCCGGGCCAGCCGGTCGACGAAGTCCCACAGCTCCTCGGCAGGCAAAGCGCGGTTGACCAGGCTGTACTTCTCGGCGAGGTCGGCGTCGAACTCCTCGCAACCGAGAATCATCTCCAGGGCACGGGAACGCCCCAGCAACCGTGGCAGGCGTTGGGATCCAGTCGCTCCCGGTAGCACTCCCACGGCCACCTCGAACTGGCTCAGCACGGCGCGGCCGCGAGCTGCGAACGCCATGTCGCAGGAGGTGAGGAACTCCGTGCCCGCTCCGGAGGCGCGGCCTTCGAGCACCCCGATAGTCGCCTGCGGGAGGTTGCGCAGGTCCTCGAACAGCGTCTGCAGCGAGCCGAGCCTCGTTGGCTTCGGCGGGATCTCCTCCTGCGGATCGAGGAACAGATGGAGATCGGCATGGCCGATGAAGAAGTCCGGGTTGGCACTGGCGAAAACGACGACGCGGATGTCACGACTGGCGGCGAGCCGGTCGAGCAGCCGGCGGAAGTCGGCGATCATGCCTGGGTCGAACAGATTGATGGGCGGGTTGTCGAACGTCACTCGGGCAGTGCCGCTGCTCTCGGTGATGCGCAGCGTAGTGAACTCCTGCGACACGGCTTCCTCGCTCTGGTGTGGGAACTGTGGTCGTCTAACGTGTCGGCGCCGACGGATCCCATCCTGCGAGGTTGCAGGGAAAGCCGGCAGATCGCGCTGTGGGAGGGAGTGCCACACCCATCCACCAGACGCTTGTGGCGCCGTAGGCTGCCCGTATGAGTGACAGCGCGCGTCCGGCCTCCGGCCTCGGCTTGTTCCTGCGCGCGGCGAGGGCGCGCGTTGATCCGGCGCGCGCCGGGCTGCCCAGCGCGGGTCTTCGCCGGGTGCCGGGTCTCCGCCGTGAGGAGGTGGCGGTGCTCGCCGGAGTAAGCGCCAACTACTACACGCGGCTGGAGCAGGGCCGGGAGCGACACCCGTCACTCCAGGTCCTCGACGCACTGAGCCGGGCCCTGGACCTCGGAGCGGACGCGCATGAGCATCTCCACCGGCTCGCCGGCGTGGCACCAAGTCACCACGGCCGCCGGCAGGTGGTCGTACGACCGGACGTCCTTGAGCTCGTCGAGGAATGGACGACCACTCCGGCGCTGGTCCTCAGTGACACCCTCGACATCCTGGCGCACAACCATCTCGCACAGGCGATGCATTCCGGTTTCGCAGACCCGAGCAACATCGCGCTGATGACCTTCGTGGACCCGGCCGGCAGTACGTTCTACGTCGACTGGCACCGGGCGGCCCAAGCCACGGTCGCGAATCTCCGCCTCACGCAGGGTCGATCCCCGCACGACCCGCGCCTGCAGGAACTCCTCGCGCGCCTGTCCGCGTCGAGCACACACTTCAGGCGCCTGTGGGATACCTACGACGTCCAGGGCAAGACCTACGAGGCCAAGCGCTTCGAGCACCCCGCTGTCGGTCTCCTGGAACTGACCTACCAGGCGTTCGACATCCGAGGCTCTGACGGGCAGCAACTTCTGGTCTATAAAGCCGAGCGCGGTAGCAGGACCGCGGACTCGCTCCGCCTGCTGGCCAGCTTCGCCGTACGGCATCCTTCGGTCCACGACTGACGCGGCCGGGGACCTTACCGGCAAGAACTGGTTCCGGAATACGGCACGAAGACACCACCAGTGACCGGACGTCCAGAAGTGGCGACAGCCAGATACGCCATGCACCCACCAGCGGCAAGCCGCTGACGTCCTGACGAGGTCCGAAGCGGACCTACGCCGTCGCAGCGCGGGTTAGGAGGTGGTCGTACTCTGCGTCCGCCCTGCGGCCGTGTGGCCGTAGGAGGCGGCGTTGAGCCTCTTTTCCTTGCATCCCTGAGGGCTGCGATCTCACAGAATCGACGGCGCCGGCCTGTGTCAACTCCATCAAGGCATACCGCTGCGCGGCACAGAGGTGCGCAGCGCGGACGACAGCGAAATCCTGCTTCGCAGCCCGAGCGGCATGGAGGGCTGTCACGGGCTGCCGGAGCAGACGGCCGAGGCCCAGTTCAAGACCTCGGGCGGCAAGACATCGCGCCGGCAGAGAATGAGGGCCGGTTCAAGGCACTGAATCCCTATGCCTCCACCCTTCTTGATTCTGGAGTCGGCCGCGGCACAAACGGGTTGGAGGGCAGACCGTACGCGGAAGTCGTCGCCGCTCCTGCGGCAACTGCTCACCTCAAAGGGTGTGTGAAGCAGCTCAATGGGTGTGAAGCAGCAGCGACTTTGACTCGGGAGGGTCCGGGTCGGCGAGGACGCGTTCTCGATTACGGAATGCAGCACCCCACCCGGCAGGGATGGCGGGGCCCAACTGAAACTGCTCGCCGTCATCGGCACCCAAGACATGACACCCACAGAGAGTGGCTCAACGAGTCCATCCAACCGGGGGTAACGAGCATGGCTTAATATTCAGTGGTGGATGCATTACACAGGATGCCCGTCACTCCGGTCGACGAGCCGACACCATCCGTCCTTGCTGCCCTGGAGCGCATACGCAACGGCCTCATCGGTGAGGGTGACCTCGTGGACGGACCCTACGGTCCCCGACGGATCACGTACGCGGACTGGACCGCGTCGGGTCGTTCCTTGGACTTCATCGAGAACTTCATCCGGGGCAAAGTCCTTCCGCGCTACGCCAACACGCACACCGAGAGCTCCGGCAACGGTCGGCATACCGGGCACCTCCGCGAGGAAGCTCGGAAAGTGATCGAAGCCGCCGTCGGTGCCGGCTCCACGCATCACGTCATCTTCTGTGGCTCAGGCAGCACCGCGGCGATCGACAGATTCATCGGTGTCCTCGGACTGCGGCCAGCCTTCGCGTCGGCACGCGACCACGGCAACCAACTGCCAGAGCAGGAACGGCCCGTGGTCTTCATCGGCCCCTATGAACACCATTCGAACGAGCTGCCGTGGCGCGAGTCGCTCGCCGATGTCGTGGTGATCCGTGAGGATGGGAGCGGACACATCGACCTCGACGACTTGAAAGCCAGGCTGGAGGAGTACGCGCACCGTCCGCTGAGAATCGGCAGTATGTCCGCGGCGTCGAACGTCACCGGCATCCTGACCGACACCGATGCCGTCGCCGCCCTGCTCCA
Organism: Streptomyces sp. 7R007; assembly: GCF_054850255.1. NCBI lineage: Bacteria > Bacillati > Actinomycetota > Actinomycetes > Kitasatosporales > Streptomycetaceae > Streptomyces > Streptomyces sp. 7R007. The sequence goes on from NZ_JBTWMV010000025.1 coordinate 34,659, forward strand.
CAGCTACGGCGCCTTGTCTGTGTGGGACTTCGCCACTGCCGGCCCCTACCTGCCCATCCGAGTCGGTGAGACGGCGCCCGGGCGGGCAGATCACAAAGACGCCGTCTTCCTATCGCCGCACAAATTCGTCGGCGGCCCCCAGACGCCCGGTGTCCTCATCGTGCACCGTGATCTCTTGGGCAACACGGTGCCGGTCGTACCGGGCGGCGGGACCGTGACCTACGTGGGACCCGACGGACACCGGTACACCCCTGATCCGGTGGCACGTGAGGAAGGAGGTACCCCCGCGATCGTCGAATCGATCCGAGCCGGACTGGTCGTCGCGCTCAAGGAGTCGGTTGGCTCCGACGCCATCCGGGCGCACGAACAGCGCGCGTGGCAGGTGGTGAGGGATCGATGGACCCGCCACCCCGGCATTGAGCTGCTGGGCAACACCGATGTCCCCAGGCTCCCCGTGGTGTCCTTCCTGGTCCGGCACGGTGACGGCTATCTGCATCACAATTTCGTGGCTGCGCTGCTCGATGACCTCTTCGGCGTTCAGGCGCGTGGCGGCTGTTCTTGTGCGGGACCGTACGGGCACCGGCTCCTTGGCATCGGGCTCGACCGCTCCCACGCCTACCGCGACGCGATTGCCGATGAAGGCTACGAAGGGGTCAAGCCGGGCTGGACGCGGGTCAGTTTCCCGTACTTCATGTCGGACGTGGTGCGTGACCATATCGTCGAGGCCGTAGAGATCATCGCTACAGCGGGTCACCGAGCATTACCCGACTACCGCTTCGACCCCAGGAGCGGATCCTGGCGACACCGTGCCGCCCCACCAGAGATGACGGCCGACCTGCGGCAGGCTGTCACCGCCGACACACCATTGCCTCGGCCTGGACACGCGGGGGAGGAGGTCTTGGCCGCTCACCGGGAACGGGCCCGGCGTATCCTCTTCGCACGCCCCGAAACGGTCAGCGACGGTCCCACCACTCTGCCGCCGGACATCGAGGCTCTGCGCTGGTTTCCGCTGCCCGCCGCTGCGCTGTGAACGATCGGCTTCGCCGACGCGGCAGATCGAGCTACGACATCTGTGTCCGTTGATGGGAAACCAGGTGGAAACGTCGGCTGTGTTCGGTCACGGAGGCTGGCACCGGGACCGCCGGTGCCTCGGGCCGAAACGTCCAACCAAGGGGCGTGAGCACGCTCGTAGGCTGTGATCCAGTCGGCGGCGCGCAAGGGCAACTCCAGCCGAGTGCCCAGGAGACGAGCCTGCCGCGGGCGTCGTCGAGCCGGAACGGCGCCGCCCCGGCCTGTGCGGCCTCGCAGGTGACCGTGCGCTCGGCCACGTCGACGCCGATCTCAGCGGTGGCGTGGGCGGTGGTGGCGGCCATCAGGGCGGTGACCAGGGCCGGTTCGCACCCTACGTGGATCAGCCTGCCGTTCGGCATGTTGTTGAGGACGATGTCCGCGAAGCCCGGCGCGAGAGCTGCAGGCAGGCAGAGAGCGGCGACACAAGTGGCCCGCCGGCCGAGGAGTGTGCCGAGCACCGAGTCACCGTTTCCGACAGCGGCTGGCGTCTGAGTGCTCCCCTACCGCTGGACGCCGACCGGCAGCTGTGCCGGTGTCACCGCGACACTCACCCCTCCGTATCCCCGAACAAGCCGCGTTCCTGGGCCAGTAGGGCTATCTGGAACCGGGTCCGTGCACCCAGTTGTCTGCCCAGATCGCTGATATGGGTCTGCACGGTCCGGCGGCTGAGTCGCAAGGCGCGTGCGATGGCGTCGTCCTTCATGCCGGCGGACATCAGGCGAAGGATGTCCCGCGTCCGACTGTGCAGAGCAGTCTCTTGTCTTTCGGGGCTCGCGGCGTGCGAAGCGGGGCGGCTTTCCAACCAGATGGGCACCGCACGCTCCCATACGCTCTCGAAGAGGGCGGTCAGTACTTCGAGCAGCGTCGAGGAGTGCACCACGAGTGAGCCTGCGGCGGGATCGTCTTTGCGCAGCGGCATGATCGCCGCGACGCGGTCAAAGATGACCAGCTTCATGGGGAGTCCGGGCAGGAGCCGCAGCTCCCCTTCCGTAGGGGCGCCCCGGAGAGCCGTTTCAAGGCATCCGTCGTCGGCGATTCCGTCGCTGTCGTACACGGACCGGAGCCGGACACCGGGACGGACCGTGGCGCCCGCGGCGGTGGACGCGTCGGTGGGGGCAATCGGCCGGGTCACATAGGGCGGTCTCGCGAAATGCAGCACCTCCTGCTGACTGCTTCTCAGAAGGTGGGCGTAGCGGGCGCCGACTTGTTCATCGCTCTCGACGACCTCGAAGAGATCCGAGGCGATCTGCCGTCCGGGGGCCGTGCGATAGACCTCGTCGAGTTGTTCCGCGTACAGCTCCGCCCTGGCCAACTCCTGTCGTTTACGGGCCAGAAGGGCTCCCAGCGAGGAGCGGGGCGGGCCCGCGCTCCAGCGTGTGGGCTGTCCTCCGACGCGTACGGCCAGGAGTTCGGCCTCCAGGGATCGTAAGGCGGTCCGGGCCGCCGCGGCTGAGACGCCGGTCCCTGCCGCGACCGCGTCCTCGTCCGCGCCCGGATGGTTGACCAGGTACTCCAGTGCCTGCCGGGCGAGGGAGCCCAGACCGGTGCCTGCCCACAACGCGTCTGAGGACACGTCCATCAGCGACTCCTCGGAAGATCGGAACGAGGTTCATGCCGATGCTACGCAAGTGCGCAACTGCGCGGGCCCGCAGGCGGCGGATCTTGTCGCGCCGGGCCGCCGACGTCAGGATGATCAGAGGTCACCCGATACCCGACTGCCTGCAACCGACTGAAAATCAATTACCGTGCGGAATACGGCCCTACGCGTTTCTTGAGCGGTGGGCCCCCTTGGCGTGGGGACTTATTTCCGACCCCCGCCCAGGCCCCCTTTTGTGCGAAACAGGCTCATGACATGTACATGTAACACAGGGTCTATTGTTAATTGCGCTTCAAGGTACGCCAATTGATTGCGGCGAATGCGAACCGCCCGCATTCGCTGTCGACCGGGAACCACGTACGAGTCGACCCAAGCAAGGCGAACCGAGGAGTAACCTTTTGCGCACCTCACCGAGAACCGGTTCGGTTTTACGTCGAAGAGCCGCCGCCTGCCTGACCCTGTTCAGCGCCGCCGCAATGACGGTCCTGGGCATACAGATACCGGCCCACGCGGTGGCGCCGCCCGCTTCATCGGCCTCATCTGCCTCGTCGGCCAAGAAGAAAGTCGCCCTCGAACCCTCCTGCGCCACCCCCAAGAAGGGCGAGGCCGCATGCTTCGCGCTGCGTCGCACCGACACCAAAGCCGTCAAGGGCCTGCTGTCCGCCTCCGTCACCCCCAGCGGCTACGGCGCCGCCGACCTGCAGAGCGCCTACAGCCTTCCCGCCGACGGCGGCGCGGGCCAGACGATCGCCATCGTCGACGCCTATGACGATCCCAGCGCCGAGGCCGACCTGGCCGTCTACCGCGAGCAGTACGGGCTGCCCGCCTGCACCGCGGCAAACGGCTGCTTCACCAAGGTCGACCAGCGCGGCGGCACCGACTACCCCGCGCCCGACGCCGGCTGGGCCGGCGAGATCTCACTCGATCTGGACATGGTCTCCGCGGCCGCGCCGAACGCGCACATCCTGCTCGTCGAGGCGGATCAGCCGAGCTTCGAAGACCTCGGGGCGGCCGTCGACCAGGCCGTCGCACTCGGCGCCAAGTACGTCTCCAACTCCTACGGCACCAACTACAGCAGCACCCCGGGCAGTGGCGAACTCCCGGAAGAGACGACGTACGACGCCCATTACAACCACCCCGGTGTCGCCGTGGTCGCCTCCTCGGGCGACAGCGACTACGGGGTGGCCTACCCCGCCGTCTCCCCCTACGTGACCTCCGTCGGCGGCACCTCACTGGTCCGGGACTCCGGCACCGCACGCGGCTGGTCCGAGTCGGTCTGGAACCGAGATGGCCTGGGCCCGGGATCCGGCTGCTCCCTCTACGAGCCCAAGCCGGCCTTCCAGACGGACACCGGATGCGACAAGCGCACCGTGGCCGACGTCTCGGCCGTGGCCGACCCGGCCACCGGCGTCGCGGTCTACCAGACCTACGGCGGCGGTGGTTGGCAGGTCTACGGCGGCACCAGCGCCTCCTCACCGATCATCGCCGGTGTGTACGCGGCCGCCGGGACCCCCGTCGCGGGCACGTACCCCAACTCCTACCCGTACGCCTCCGGGACCGGCCTCAATGACGTGACCGTCGGCGACAACGGCACGTGCACCCCCGCGTATCTATGCACCGCGGGTGCCGGCTACGACGGTCCCACCGGTCTGGGGACACCCGACGGGCTGGCCGCGTTCCGCAGCGGCCCGCACGGGAAGCTCTCCGGCACCGTCACCGACGACAGCACCGGCAAGCCGGTCGCCGGAGCCACCGTCACCACCCAGGGGGGCGGCATCGCACACACCGCCGCCGACGGGACCTACTCGCTCGTCCTGCCGGTCGGCAGCTACGACATCACCGTCGAAGCGTACGGCTACGCCACCCGCACCGCCTCGGACGTGTCCCTCGGCGACGGCGACGCCCTCACCAAGAACTTCGCCCTGACCCCGGTCCCGAGCCGGACGGTCTCCGGCAAGGTCACCGACGGCTCCGGCCACGGCTGGCCGCTCTACGCCAAGATCACCGCGGACGGCGTCCCCGGCGGCCCGGTGTGGACCGACCCGCTCACCGGCGCCTTCGACCTGAAGCTGCCTCAGGGCCACGAGTACACCCTGCACGTGGTCAGCGCCTATCCCGGCTACACATCACCCACCAAGAAGATCACCGTCGCGGACTCCGACCAGAGCCTGAACGTCGCGGTTCCGGTCGACCCCTGGGCGGCCACCGCGCCCTCCGGCTACTCGGTACGGGACGAAGGCACCACCGAGCCGTTCGACTCGACCGACTCCGCCCCCAAGGGCTGGAGCGTGGTCAACGCCGACGGGACGACCGGTGGCTGGGCCTTCGACGACCCGGGCTCGCGCTCCAACACCACCGGCGGCGACGGCGGGTTCGCCATCGTCGACAGCGACCACTACGGCGGCGGGGTGCACCAGGACTCGCAACTGCTCAGCCCCGTATACGACTTCACCGACGACACCGCACCCGAGGTCGCCTTCGCCAACGACTACTGGGCCATCGGGGGCCAGAGCGCGGACGTCGACGCGACCACCGACGGCGGCGCCACCTGGACCACACTGTGGTCCGCCACCGGCACCACCTTCGGCGCACAGAAGGTCGAACTCCCGCTGACCGACTACGCCGGCAAGGCAGCGGTGCAACTCCGCTTCCACTTCACCGGCTCCTTCGGCTGGTGGTGGAAAGTTGACAACGTTTTCATCGGTGATCGCCACGTCACGTCCCTCCCCGGCGGCCTGCTCACCGGCACCGTGACGGACGCCAACACCTCCACAGGCCTGGTCGGCGCCACCGTCACGAACAAGGACGACAGCAAGCAGAGCGCCGTCACTTTCGCCACCCCCGACGACCCCGCCCTGGGCGACGGCGTCTACGCCCTGTTCTCCTCCCTCGGCAGCCACGGCTTCACCGCGGCGAAGCCGCACTACACCGGGCTCGACAAGACGGTGAAGGTGCGGGCCGACAGCGCGGTCGGCGCGGACTTCGCACTCGGCGCCGGGCAGGTGACGCTGGACAAGACCTCCATCACCGCGTCGGTCGGATGGGGCGAGCAGACCACCAAGACCCTGACCGTCAAGAACACCGGCACGGCACCGGCCACCGTCAAACTCGGGGAACAGTCCGGCGGGTTCACCATGGCGGCCGCGGGCGGCGCCCCGCTGAAGCTGGTCAAGGGCACGTACTCCCCGCTGTCCAGCAAGGCCGCCGCGGGCACCACCGCCAAGGTGGTCCCGGGAGCCGCCGGTGACGCCTGGCAGGCGGCCGCCGACCTGCCGGTGAAGCTGATGGACAACGCTGTCGCCACCAACGACGGAAAGGTCTACTCCGCCTTCGGCTTCAACGGCAGCGCCGACACCAAGGACATGTACGTCCTCGATCCGGTCGCCGGCACCTGGACCAAGCTGGCCACCGCGGGGGACACCCGGGAGGATCCCGCCCACGGCTTCATCGGCGGCAAGTTCTACGCCGTCGGCGGCTGGGGACCCAGTGGCGCCCCCGACTCCAAGCTGGAGATCTACGACCCGGGAAGTGACACCTGGACCACCGGCGCCGCCTCGCCCAAGCCCTACGCGGGCTCCGGCAGCGCCGTGCTCGACGGCAAGCTCTACGTGGTCGGCGGCTGCGGGGCGGACTCCTGCGGCTCCACCGACGTGACCGTCTACGACGCGGCCGCCGACAGCTGGTCGACACTGGCCGCCTACCCGGAGCAGATCTCCTGGAGTTCCTGCGCCGGCATCGGTGGCAAGCTCTACTGCGCCGGCGGGTTCAACGGCAGCAGCGAGGTCAAGCACTCCTACGTCTACGACCCCGACGCCAACGCCTGGTCACAGGTCGCCGACCTGCCGATCACCCTCTGGGGCGCCGCGTACACCTCCGCCAACGGTCTGCTGGTCACCGCGGGCGGCGTGACCGGGAACAGCATCACCAACCAGGGCTTCTCCTTCGACCCCAAGACCGACACCTGGACCGCCCTCCCCAACGCCGACACCGCCACCTACCGCGGTGGAGGCGGGCTGGGCTTCTTCAAGGTCGGTGGCGGCGTCGCGCAGGCGACCCCCGCAACGACCGTGGAGGTGCTGCCGGGTTACGACCAGGGCGAGTCGAGCGAGGTCAGCTGGTTGAGCGAGAGCACGCAGCAGTTGACTCTTCAGCCCGGTAAGAGCTCGAAGGTGACCATCACGCTGGATGCCTCCGCGGCCGAGGTGTCCCAGCCGGGAGACTTCACCGCCCAGCTGACCTTCAGCACCGACACCCCCTACTCCGTGCCCAGGCTCCCCGTCGAGATGCACGTCGCCCCGCCCAGCACCTGGGGCAAGATCACCGGGACGGTGCTGGGCGTCACCAGCGGCGGCACCGCGCCGATCGCGGGGGCCACCGTTCAGATCGACACCTGGGCCACGAGCTACACGCTGACGACGGACGCCGCCGGCGGGTACGCCCTGTGGCTCGACGTCCGCAACAACCCGCTCACCGTCATAGCCGCCAAGGACGGCTTCCAGCCGACCGTCGCGACGGTGACGATCAAGAAGAAGTCCACCGTCATCAAGAACTTCACCCTCAAGAGAAAGTAGGCAGGACGTCCGAAGGCCGGGGCGGCGGCGCGCTTCCGAACGGGGCCTGCCCACCCCGGCCTTCCGGCCCGTCGGCTTTCACGGTCTCGGCAATCCAGGAAAGTTGGCCGCTCGCTGGCGACCGGAACGCCCACGGTCAGCTCACGACCACCGTCACAACACCCCGGAGCCTGACGGCCGCGCCATGTTCAAACAGGCACAGCCCCAGGACGCCATAGACCACCGCGCGAGCCGGCAGAAGCCTGCGGCGGCGCTCGACCCTTATGGGCAACTCCAATACCGCGTCGATTACTTCGGGGGTGATCTCCTCGGCGAGTACGCAGAGCCCCATCCGGTCGCCGAACTGCGACATCAGCTCATGGACAGGCCACCTCGTGAAAGCGCGAGGCTAGTCTCCCTGGGCCGGAGGCCACCACCGCCGTACCGCCTCCACGGTAGTGTCAGGTCCGGTGTTGAAGCAGAGCACGGACTCGGGGGAGTACCTGCGTGCGATGTTGACGAGCTTCTCGAACAACGAGGTCATCGACGGCTCCAGACGGACCCCGCCGCCGATCACGATGATGTCGTAACGTCTGTGGCTCACGACGTCACGGAACCGCTCCTCCGCCGTCCCGCTCCTGTCGAGCAGGCATGTCTCGAAATCGAGGCCCATATCGGCGAGTTCGGCGGCGGTCGCGTCCAGTCCGGCTTGGACCTGCTCGCTGGTAACGGTCGGGAACGCCTCACTGGGCGCCTCGGGATCACCGACGACACGTGGATCGAGTCCGACGTTCAGCACAGCGCCCATGGATGTCCCTACCTTTCAAGTGGGTCTGATCTGGTCGTTCGTAAGATCGGAAGGCTCAGGGAGCCCGGGTGTGGCTGGCGTCGCGGCGATCGCTCGATGGCTTAAGGAACTTGGCCGCTCGGGGCGGGCCGTCGACCTCAACCACGGGGGCGCTGTCCTGCTGGTGGGCCTGGTGGTCAGCACACGGTCAGTCCGTCGCCTGCCTCACGGATCCGGCGGTTCACCTGGCATCGGCCACCTACCGGGGTGAGGGCAAGACGGATGGGAAGGACGCCTTCGCCAACGCCGACCAGGCCCGTATCCGTCGTGATGTCGGTCTGTTGCGGCCCGACGAGATCGCTGTCGACCCGCGCACCCTGACCACCCGCCGCCTGGCTCCGTTCGACCGCACCCGGCAGATCAACCGACTTGGTGCACAACTGCTGGATGTCTTCCCTGCGTTGGAGCGGTCGCAATCATCGACGCCACACCGGAGTTGCGGGAGCGCGAAGAGGGCAAACGCGCAGCGCTCACGGCCGCGATCGCTGGTGCGCTGGTCGACAGGGGGTTGGACGCCGACACCGCTGCCCTGATCGCGAGCGTCGGCCTCCTGGTCCAACAGACCGCGGAGCATCAATGGGTGCGACCGCATGAGATCCGTCCCCTCCGCGACCTGTTGCCGCTCGCTCTCGCGCCCCTTCAGGCTGTCATTGGCGCGACTTGACGCGTCCCCCCGCAGTCACCGGGGAAGCGACCCGACACGTCTCGCCTCGGGCACCGGCCGGTGCCTGCCTTGCCGGGGGCATCGCCAACTTGGCCAACACGGCTCAGCAGGCAGAGAAGGCCGGCGTGCGGGCTTGTCTTTCAATCAGCGGCCCCTTGGTCCCAGGCATCGGTGCCGATCGCTGACCGGCCGCGGCGTAGGTGAAGTCCGCGGCCCAGAGTCGTTAAGTTGACACACCCGGCTACCACGGCCGTACTGCCGACTGATTGCGGTTGTGCGGCGGGACGGTTGGGCACGGCCACGAAGGGCCGGAATGTTCGCAGGCGTTTACGAGAGCACTCACACCTGCGCGTAACCACCGTCGGCGAAGAACTCGGCACCATTGACGTAACTCGACGCGTCCGAGGCGAGGAACGTCGTCACGGCCGCGATCTCCTCGGGCTCGGCGAGCCGACCAAGAGGGACTTCACCTTCGGCCTCCTTGAGAACCTCGGGCGAGATCAGTTCGAGCAGACCAGGGGTGCGTGTGCCCCCCGGGGATACGACGTTGACCCGGAAGCCATGCGTGCGCGAGCTGAGGGCCCAACCGCGGGCGAGGTTGCGGATTGCGGCCTTCGACGCTGCGTAGACCTCGAGTCCCTGGTTGGGCCGTGTCGTGGCGGTCGAACCTGTGAGGATCACCGAGGCGTTGGCGCTGAGCAGCGGCAGCGCTTGTTGCAGGGTGAAGATCGTTCCCTTGACGTTGGTGGCGAAGACCGAGTCGACCAGTTCCTCCGTCACCTCGCCCAACGGAGCCGCCGTGCCGATGCCGGCGTTGGCGACCAGCACGTCGATGCGGCCGGCCTGATCGCGCACGGTGTTGTAGAACGCGTCGAGGTCAGAGCGCACCGAAACATCGCAGACCACGCCGGTCACGGCAGGTCCGAGTTCGGCGGCCGCAGCGTCGAGCGCGTCCTTGCGGCGACCGGTGATGAACACCTTGGCGCCCTCGTCGCAGAATGCGCGTGCGGTCGCGAATCCGATGCCGGTGCTACCCCCGGTGATCACGGCGACCTTGTCCGTGAGTGCGTTGCTCATTCTTCCCACCTCGTTGATTGACCTTTCCCCGCAGTCGCAACGCTAATTGTTACGACAGGCTGTTGCAACCTCCGCTGTTACGACTGTTCTGTCGTAACATAGAGTGTTGCGTCCGAGAGGAGGGGCGTCATGAGTGCCAACAGCAGGCTGACCATTGCCGTCCACGCGCTGGCCTGGATCGGTCTCTACCAGCGCCAGGGCCATGAGGTCGCCACCTCTGAGCAGATCGCGACCAGCGCGAACACCAACCCCGTGGTGATCAGGCGGCTGCTCGGCGAACTGCGCAGGGCCGGCCTCGTGGAGTCCCGGCGCGGCGTGGGCGCGGGCTGGTCGCTGGCCCGCGAGCTGGGATCGATGACCCTGCTCGACGTGTACGAGGCAGTGGGACCCGGCCCGCTGTTCGCGATGCACCGCACCACACCGGACCAGGGGTGCATAGTGGGTTCCGGCATCCAGCCGGCCATGCAAAACATCTACGAGGGCATCGAGGAGACCTTGAAACACGAACTGGCCCGGGTCACGCTCGAGAGCGTACTCCGGGACGTACTCGCGGCACCTCGTTAGCCTCCCCGTTACGCCCAGACGTCACCAAGACCCATCCACGCCCAGGTCGGTGAAGAGCCGGGCAACCAATCACTCAAAAGTCGGTTGCGGTTTTAGTACTTCAGTGGAACCTCTCCATTCCTGCTGGTCAGAGACGGTCTTTCGGAGACTGGCGGGGCGACGGTGCCTCAAGGGCCGGTTCAGGGAGATCGTCTCATCCTGAAGTCGCTGGTCATGGGTCTGGACTGACCGATAGCCGCGGTACTCGTCCTGGTCGGCGGCGTGATCGGCGCCAGGTGATCTCCTGCCACGGGGCGTTCGCCGGGACCGCCGCTGTTCGCGCGTGCTACAAGCGTCCGACCCGGTCCTACGCGGCAAGCGGCCTGTTGCGAGAGTTGGATCCTCTTCGGCAGCGGTGAGTTTCGCGGTGATATCAGGTCTGTATGTCAGACCACTTCACCGCATTCCATCGGGAGGTATCGGTGCGGCTTCTTCTCACATCCGCCGGCATCAAGAACGCGAGCATCCACGACGCGCTGGTCGACCTGCTGGGCAAACCGATTGCCGAGGCCAACGCCCTGTGCATTCCCACCGCGGCGTATGCCATGCCCGGCGGTGTCGGTTCGGCATGGCGGTTCATCAGTGGACGGTCCGTCATCTCCATGTGCGAGGCGGGCTGGAAGTCGCTGGGGGTGCTGGAGCTCACCGCGCTGCCCAGCCTCGGCGAGGAACTGTGGCTCCCCTCCGTCCGAGAGGCCGACGTCCTGCTGGCAGGTGGCGGCGATGCCCTGTACCTGTGTCACTGGATGCGGCAGTCCGGGCTGGCCGATCTGCTGCCGTCGCTGCGCGAGACGGTCTATGTGGGAGCAAGCGCCGGGAGCATGGTGTTGGCCCCCAGCGTAGGGAAGGACTTCAGTGAGTCCTACGTGTGGAAGCCACCTACCGGTGGCGACGATGCGCTGGGCATGGTCGACTTTTCGATCTTCCCGCACCTGGACCACGAGAATCTCCCGGACAACTCCATGGCCAACGCGCAGAAGTGGGCCGCCGGGATCCCACGACCGGGGTACGCGATCGACGACGAGACTGCCATCAAGGTGACCGACGACAGCGTCGAAGTCGTCTCCGAGGGGCACTGGAAGCTGTTCGCCCCTTGAGCTGGGGATGGTGGATGGTGCACTCGCAGTGGTGACGGGCGTGATCACTAGCAGGCGATCGTCCGTCGGGAGCGGTTTGCGGGGTTCTTCGGCGACGGGGCTGGGCATTCCGTAGGTTCCGCGGCGGGAGGGATGTGGATGGCGGACGTGCTGGCGTGGACGATCGAGCGGCGGATCGAGCTGGCGGATCGGGCCGAACTGCTCCGCAAGGACCTGGCCGGGATTGAGTCGGAGGTGGCCCGGCTGGAGGCCGCTGAAGCGGTGTTCGGGCAGTGGGCCGAGGCCGCGGACGGTGGGCGTCGACAGTAGAGGACCTTGGAGCCGGAGCCGGAGCCGGAGCCGGAGCCGGAGCCGGAGCCATAACGGGTGGTGGTCGGGCCGGGAGTCGGCGGGATGCGGCTGGTTCCGGACCGTGCCGAGGGCATGGGCGTGGAAGTCCTCACGTCCGAGTACCGGCGGATGGAGATCGTGCCCGGCGCGGACGGGCCGGTGATGGCCAAGGATGTCGCGATCGCCCTGGGCGCGAGACGACACCGGGCAAGGTCGAGCCGGTCCGTGGTCAGTTACGTAAGGACGACCGGCAATAGGTATCGGGTGTGGGAGGGGAGGATGCAGAGCAGGCACGGGTCCACGTGATCATGGTGTCCCCACGCTCGGATCACGAAGGACGGCGGTGCCCGCACTGCCGGCTTGCTGCCCGAATCCGCTCAGCGTCGGAGGACGACGATCACGACCGCCGTGCTCCGGGCCGGCCTACCGTGCCGGTGGCGTCCCGCCACGTGGTGTAGCGGGTCATCCTTCGCGGCTGCGCAGGTCGTGGCCGGATTCGGCCCGGCACCCCCCGGTGTCGGACGGCTCTCGCCGCCCTGACCGGCTCGCGCGGCAGCGCGGAGCTTCGACCGGACCGGCCGATCACAGAGGCATCTGGACCAGCGTGGTGCGGACGGCTACACCACTCGGCGGGACGCCATTCACCGTGCCGGGCGGAACGGCTGCAGGAAGCGGATCCCGTCCTCGACGCTGCCGTCCATCAGGTCCAGCAGTTGGGGCACCAGGTCCTGCATGCGGGGTGCCTGCAGGTGGCCCTCGAAGGCCTCGCGGCTCTCCCAGCGCTCGAAGATGACGAACGCGCCCGGTTGTCCCTCGACCTGGTGAGCCTCGTAGTCGATGTTGCCCGCGTCGTAGCGCGATGCGGTGACGGCGGCTGTCATGAACGCCTTCATCGCGGCTTCCTTCCCGGTTTTGGCCCGGGCTTCCCACAGCACGGTGACGTAGTGGTTCGACGTGGTGGTCATGCTTGCTCCTCCTGACTCCGAACAGCATCGTTGTGCGCCGTTCACGACTCGACCCTGAGCCCCGGGGAACGTCGGCGGGAGCTACGGGACTTCGTGGTACAGCGCGTACCACCCAGCGGGGCGGGGTGTGCGGGAGAGTGGTGTGCATGGATGAACTCGGTGCCGCGCTGCGGGCGTGGCGGGACCGGCTGGACCCCGCGACGGTGGGCTTCGCACACGGCTCACCCCGTCGGGTCCCCGGTCTGCGACGCGCGGAGCTGGCGACGCTGGCCGGCATCTCGGTCGAGTACGTGGTCCGGCTGGAGCAGGGACGGGTGGCGACACCCTCGGCGCAGGTCTGCTCGGCCCTGGCTCGCGCCCTGCACCTGTCCGACGACGAGCACGCTCACCTCTTGCGCATGGCCGGTCACGCAGCTGATCCGAGTCGGGTTCCGCGAATGATCCCAGGGAGCCTGTACCGGATCGTGGACCAGCTCGTCGGCAACCCGCTGGCGATCTACGACGCCACCTGGCAGTTGCTGCACTGGAATCCTCTGTTCGCGGCCACGTTCGGCGATCCCACGGTCCGCGGTGTGGGAGACCGCAACGTCCTGGTCTGGCAGTTCCTGGGTGAGCTGCCCCGGGTCCGGCAGACGGCGGCCGAGCGGGCGGCGTTCGAGGAGTCCCTCGTCGCCGACCTGCGCGCGACGACGAGCCGGTACCCCGACGATCCCGACCTCGCGGCGTTGGTATCGCGGCTGAACCTCAGCCCGCGGTTCTGCGAGTTGTGGAGCCGCCGAGCGGTGGGCGGTCACCAGAGTGCGCACAAGCTCGTCCAGCACCCGGATGTCGGAGACATCGCCATGAACTCCGACATCCTCAACACCCAGGACACGAACCTCCGCCTCGTGGTGTACACGCCGCAGCCAGGCACCGACGCCCGCAGCAAACTCGAATTCCTTGCGGCCATTGGGGTGCAGAGGATGTCTCCTCAGGGATGAAGGCCCGCGTTCCGCCTCGTCCGGTGGACCAGGCTGCTGGGTGGTACGCGCGGTACCAGGAAGTCCCGTAGCTCCCGCCAACCCTCCCGGGGACCCAGCATGAAGTGCGAGAACAGCGCACGACCGTGCTGTTAGGACCAGGAGGAGCCAGCATGACCACCACATTCATCACCGGGGCCAACAAGTCCCTCGGTTTTGAAACCGCTCGTCGCCTCGTCGAGGCGGGGCACACCGTCCTCCTCGGTGCCCGCCACCGTGAGCGTGGTCGGGCCGCGGCCGAGTCGCTCGGCGCCCGGTTCGTTAAGATCGACGTGACCGACGACACCTCGGTCCAGGCCGCGGCCGCGGATGTCGCCGCGCATGAGGGAACGATCGACGTCCTGGTCAACAACGCCGGCGTCCTCGGCAAGGTCGGCCCCGTCGAGGAGTACACCGCGGCCGACGTGAGCGCCGTGCTCGACGTGAACGTCGTCGGGATCGTGCGCGTCACGCACGCCTTCCTCCCGCTGCTGCGCAAGTCGCCGAACCCCGTCATCGTCAACGTGTCCAGCGGGATGGGCTCCTTCGGCATGACCCAGGACCCGGCACGGATCGAGTCGCAGTATGCCCTGCCCCTCTACTGCGCCTCGAAGGCCGCGGTCACGATGCTCACGACGCAGTACGCCAAGGCACTGAAGGACGTGAAGGTCAACGCCGCAGACCCCGGGCAGACCGCGACCGACTTCACCGGCGGTCTCGGACACAGCGTCGCCGACGGCGCGGAGTCCATCGTGACCCTCGCGACGATCGGCCCGGACGGGCCGACGGGACAGTTCATCGACCGATCCGGGAACCTCCCGTGGTGAACCTGCCCTGAGCTCAGGATCGGCCGACCCGCCGCCCTGCGCGTACCTCATGGTCGTGATCTCTATGCTCAGTGAACACGAAGGACGGCGTGCCCGCGCTGCCGGCTTGCCTGCTCGAACCCCCGGTGGGACCAGTTCGCCGCGCTCCTGCCTGTCCGGGAGGAGTTCGTCGTCGGCCACCCGCTGGGCTGTCACCGCCGCCGAATCCCCGACCGAACCGTCTTCGAGCACGTCGTGCTCGCGCTGGTCCATGGTTGCGGCTACGAGCGGATCTCCACGCCCGGATGCTCGGACCGCACCATCCGCCGACGCCTCGAAGAGCGGTCCTGACAAGGGATTTCCAAAGCGCGGCACGCTCTCGCCCTGGACGCCGACCCCCGGATGATCGGCCTCGACCTTGGCGAGATCTCGGTGGACGGCTGCATCACCAAGGCCCCGTCCGGTGGGGAGAAGGCCGGCCGCTCGCCGGTCGACCGGGGCAAGCAGGGCTCAAGCGCTCCGCCGCCTTCGGCGCCCCCAGCGTCCCGCTGGGGATCGTCCGAGGGGGCCAATAGGCATGACTCGCCACTGCTCGGACTGACCCTGGACGCCGCGCAGGAGCAGGCCGGCATGCTGCCGCATACCGTGAACGTCAACCTCGACCGGGGCTGCGACAGCATCAAGTCCCGTGAGCTGATAGCTGAGTTGGGGTTCACTGCCGAGATCGCCCGCGGGGGTGTGCCCGCCCGATCCGGGCCGGCAAGCGCCGGCCCGTCGAGCGTACGCATTCGTGGATGAACGGCTACGGCAAGCCGCGGCGCTGCACCGAGAGAAACGGCAGGATCGTGGACTTCTACCTCTACCTCGCCGCTACCCTCGTCACACTTCGCATGCTGATCTGGCAGGCACGCAGCCGCTACCGCTGGGACGGCCGACCCACCAGCCGGCGTCTCAAGTGATCCATTTGCCGGTCGGTCTGAGTCGTCCGACCGGGGCTGGCTGGCCAGGACCGGGGTGGGCCGCTACCTGCCGCGCTGATCGCTCGATGCGGCGGCAGACCGGCCGGTTGCGGGCGTGACGCGTGGGCCCGCAGCGGGAGTTGGAGCGCGTGTGAAGGCATCCCGCCCTGCCAAGGGCTCGTGTGACGCCGTCTATGGTTCGGCTTGCGGTGTCGAAGTCGACCACCAATTCCGCGGCTCAGGCCAGGCCGACGACAATCCGCCCGATCATATTCTGTGGTGCTAATTCTTCCGACCCTAGGGAGTTGTTGAGGACTTCCATCAGCTCCGAAACCCGGTGCTCAGGAACCACCGGCTCCGTTGTTCTTCGGTCGGAATCAGCTGACTTCTTGAGCAAGTCGGTCGATGGCGGCACTCGCATGCGCCGCAGTTCGGAAGGCCGCCACAGGTTCACGCTGGTCACGTATGCGTGACACAACGGCCACGACAGCGCGGGGTCCGTCGAGCGGGAGGTAGCAGACTCCTGGGTGGGGGAGGAAACGCGTCGCCGGTTCGGCGTGAACACCGATGAGGCCGGTTGTGGCTACGGCGGCTGGGATGTTCGTGGGCGAGCGTACTTCCACACCGCCTCTGGTCGGTCGGCCGCCGCACCAGTCGGTCAGCCCGGGCTGACCGACTGGTGCGACACACGGCCGATCGGAGACGTCGGAGACGGTGAGGTGGTCGGCGTCGGCGAGCTCCGCGTCAGCGGGGACGACCGCATAACGCGGAGTGTCCATGACGCGCTCGAGCAGGAGGTCTTCGGCGCCACCGACGTCATGGACGATGGCGACGTCAACCTCGCCAGTGCGGACTGCGTCGTACTGGTTCTCCCAGTCCAGCTCGACATAGACAAGCTCAAGTTCGGGATGGCGTTGGGCGAGGAGAGCACGTGTTGCGGGCCAACGATCGGCGAGCCCGAAGCCGAGGACACCGATCCGGAGGACCGGCTCGGTGTGATCGCCTTCAGCCGTCTGCATGAGGGCGTCCAGGTCGGCGAGCACCCGGCGGGCCCGAGGCAGGAAACGTTCGCCGGCGGGAGTCAGGCAGACCCGGCGGCTTGTGCGCTCGAACAGCCTCGCCCCGAGGTCGCGTTCCAGTTCCTGAATCCGGCGGCCGAATGGCTGGGCAGCGATGTAGTGGGCGCTCGCGGCGCGGCCGAAGTGCAGTTCGTCAGCCAACGTGAGGGCGTAACGCAACGACTGGATGTCCATGTCCCATCACCGCCTTCTCCGGCCAGTACAGCAGGTGTACCCGCGCCTTTTCTCCGGAAGGGCTAGCACATTTTACCTGCACTTCGTAGTCCCGAAACGCAACTTATTTGCCTCATGATCTCGCGTCCGGCACAGCGCAAGCTGCTCACTGTCAGCCAGCCACACGTCGGAGGCCACCATGAGCCATCACCGCATTCTGATCCGGAGCGGCCACGTCCTGACCATGGATCCCAGCCTCGGAGACCTTCCGTCTGCCGATGTGTTGATCGAGGACGGGGTGATCACCGCTGTGGCCCCCTCGCTCCCAGTCGGCGATGCCGAGATCCTGGACGCGAGCGGCCACCTCGTGCTGCCGGGCCTGATCGACACGCATCGGCACACCTGGCAGTCCCTGGTCCGTGGAATCTGCGGCGACTGGACACTCGCCGACTACTACTTCGGCATCCGCTTGGGCGTCTCTCCCGCCTACACCCCAGACGACGTCCGCCTGGGCAACCTCCTCGGGGCCGTGGACGCAATCAACTCCGGGGTGACCACCCTCCTCGACTTCTCCCACTGCAACAACACCCCCGACCACGCCGATGCCGCGGTGCGCGGACTGCAGGAAGCCGGGATCCGAGCCGCGTTCTGCTACGGCTTCTTCGAAAGCTCTCCCGAGGCAACGAAGTTCGGCGGCCACGCCGCCCGCATCGCGGACTTCCACCGCGTCGCCGACACCTACTTCGCCTCCGACGGCCTGCTCACACTCGGGGTGTCGCTGTCGGAACTGTTCGGCCTGCCCTGGGACGACACGGTCGCCGAACTGGCCGCCGCCCGTGAACGGCGCGCTCTGCTCGTCAACCACGCGGGATGCGTCTTCGGCAGCGTTCTCTGCGCGGGGATCACCGAGATGGACAAGCTCGGCCTGCTCGGACCGGACATGGTGCACGTGCATTGCACCGCCTTCGACGACGCCGAGTGGGAGGCCATCACCCGCAGCGGGGGCAAGGTGTCCATCTCGGTGGAGACCGAGCTCAACATGGGGTTCGGACGCCCTGTCTTCGAACGGTGTCGCCGGCACGGGCTGGCCCCGACGCTGTCCACCGACGTTGTCTCGCTCAACAGCGGCGATCTGTGGCACGAAATGCGGTTCGGCCTGGCCTGCGCCCGCGCGGACGCCGCGGATGCCGTGAACCTTTCCGGAGCCATGCCCGAGGCCGTGGCGACCCCCGCCAGCGAGGCGCTGCGCTGGAGCACCGTCAACGCCGCCGACGCGCTGGGCCTTGGTGACCGAGTGGGCTCGCTCAGCCCTGGGAAGCGCGCCGATCTGATCCTCGTGGGCGGTCCTGCGATCGAGCAGCACCCCCGCGTGGACCCGTACGCGACGCTCGTGTTCCAGACGACTGCCGCCGACGTCCGCACAGTGCTCATCGACGGACGGATCGTCAAGCGCGACGGCGTGCTGACCACGACCGATCTGACCACCCTCACCGCCGATGCCGACTCCGCCGCCGAGCGCATCCTCGGGCGGGTACGCGACGCCGGACGGGCACTGCCCGGAACACCGCCGGGTGCCTGGGCCGCGGTCGAGCCGATGGCCCGCGGGTTCCACGAGCAGGCCGTCCGCGCCGTGAAGAACGGCCGGCCCTGACGTGTCCCGCCCCACCCACCTGATTCACCTGATTCAAGGAGGACGCCCGTGAAGTGGGTGACCTACGACGCCGGTGCCGGCCCTCGGGCTGGAATCGTCGACGGCGAGAAGGTCCGGGGCCTACGCTCCGGGGTCAGCCTGTTGTCGCTGCTCCAGACCAGTGACGGCGCACTGGCCGAGGCCGGCGAGTCGGCCCGGCTCGCACCGGACGAGGTCCGGCCGCTCAACGAGGTCCGGCTGCTCCCACCTCTTCCCCGCCCGCCCTCCGTCCGAGACGGACTCTGTTTCCTGGATCACCTGCGCGGCAGTTACCGGGCGCTCGGGCGCAGCGAGCAGCTGCATCCGGTGTGGTCGCAGATTCCGGCGTTCTACTTCACCAACGCCGACGCGGTCGTCGGGCCCCACGACGACGTTCCGGTCGCCCCGGGCAGCCGCATGTTCGATCTCGAGCTGGAGGTCGGCGCGGTGATCGGACGCGGTGGCCGGGATCTGCACCCCGACAGCGCTGAACGTCACATCGTCGGCTACACCCTCTTCAACGACTGGACCGCCCGTGACCACCAAGTCCGCGACCTGTCACTGGGCGTCGGGATGGGCAAGAGCAAGGACAGTGCCATCACGCTCGGTCCGGCCCTGGTCACCGCCGACGAGCTGGGAGACTTTCGCCACGATGGCCGGCTCGCCATCGAACTCACTGCCTCGGTCAACGACGAGGTGCTGACCCGTGGCGCCCTCGATCAGATGGACTGGAGCTTCGGCGAGCTCCTCGCCTTCATCTCGCGGGGCGTCGAGCTGTCGCCGGGGGACGTGATCGGATCCGGCACGGTCCCCGGCGGCTGCCTGCTCGAGCATGTCGACACGCCGGACATGGCGGACTTCACGCGTTGGCTCCGCCCCGGCGACGTCGTCACCCTGCATGGGCAAGGGTTCGGCGAGACCCGACAGACGATCGTGCCGGGGGCCGACGTCATCCCTCTGTCATCGGGTTTCTGATCATGGAGACGCCATTGACACCGCTGCGCTTCCTCGAGCGAGCAGCCGAGGTGCATCCCGACGTGACCGCCGTCATCGACGGTTCCCGCAGTTGGACCTGGGCCGAGTTCGCCCGTGAGGTCACCATCACCGCCCGGGCACTGCGGGCCTGCGGCGTCCAGCCCGGCGACCGTGTCGCCTACCTTGCGACGAACTCCGCCGAGTTGCTCGCCGCCCATTTCGCGGTCCCGCTCGCGCACGCGACCCTCGTTGCGATCAACACCCGCTTGTCGCCCGGCGAAGTCCGCTACATCTGCGACCACTCCGCGGCGAAGTTGCTGATCGGCGACGGGAACCTCGTGGCGCACCTGACCGACTTGTCCGTCAAGGGACCAGTGCGCGAGGTCGTGGAACTGCCGCGAGCGGGCGGAGGCTACGACCGGCCGCCGCTCACCACCCCCTACGCCGATCTGCTCTCACAGGGCAGCACGAGCCCACTTCCATGGGAGGTGGACAACGAGAACCGCGTCATCGCCATCAACTACACCTCGGGCACCACCGGCAACCCCAAAGGCGTCGAGTACACGCACCGCGGCGCATATCTCAATGCCCTCGGTGAGGTCTACCACCAGGGTTTCCGGCAGGACAGCCGCTACCTGTGGACCCTGCCCATGTTCCATTGCAACGGCTGGTGCACCACCTGGGCACTGACCGTCGTCGCCGGAACCCACGTGTGTCTTCGTGCCGTACGCGGACCCGCGATATGGCAATTGATAGACCGCGAGCGGATCTCGCACATGGCCGGTGCGCCGACCGTGCTCACCACCCTCGTGACCGCAACCGAGGCGCACCGCCTGGACCGGTCGCTCACCGTCGTCACGGCAGGCGCTCCACCGAGCCCGACCATCATCGGCCGAATCCGGGGCCTCGGAGCCGAAGTCGTCCACGTCTATGGCCTCACCGAAACCTACGGCCCGTACGCGGTGTGCGAACCGCAACCCTCCTGGGGCCACCTGACCAGTGAGGAGCTGGCTGTACGGCTGGCCCACCAGGGCGTAGGGATGCTCACCTCCGACCGGGTTCGTATCGTCCGGGACAAGACCGACAGCACCGGAGAACTCACCGATGTGACCCCGGACGGCAAGGAGATCGGTGAGATCGTCATGCGCGGCAACTCGGTGATGAAGGCATATCACCGGGACCCGGCCGCCACGGCGGGCGCATTCAAGGGCGGCTGGTTCCACTCGGGCGACCTCGGCGTCATGCACCCCGACGGCTACGTCCAACTCGTCGACCGCGCCAAGGACGTGATCATCTCCGGCGGGGAGAACATCTCGACCGTGGAAGTGGAGCAAGCCCTGCTGAGCCATCCCGCGGTGCTCGATGCCGCGGTGATCGGCGTCCCGGACGAGAAGTGGGGCGAGAGCCCGAAGGCCTTCGTGGTCGTCTCCGGCGCCGGGGCGGAGGAGGCGACAGAGCGGGCTCTGATGGCTCACGTACGAGACCGGATCGCCCACTTCAAAGCTCCTCACGAGATCGAGTTCGTGCCTGAGCTGCCCAAGACCTCCACAGGCAAGGTGCGCAAGCACGAGCTACGGGCGAGGGAGCGGGGGAAGCCCTGATTCTTCGTGCGTGGACAGAAGTGGAGAACTGATGGACAAGACGATACGAACCGCGCAGGAAGCGGTCGCGGACGTCTTCCCCGGCGCGAAGCTCGCCGTTGGCGGCTTCGGGGTGTGCGGGATTCCCTCCGCAACGATTCGTGCGCTTGCCGAGCTCGGGGTCGGTGACCTGGAGGTCTGGTCGAACAACTGTGGTGTGGACGGGGCAGGACTTGGGCTCTTGCTCGAGCAGCGGCAAGTGCGGCGAGTGATCGCCTCGTACATCGGCGGCAACAAGGAGTTCGCCCGGCAGTACCTGGTGGGGGAGCTGGAGCTCGAACTCGTGCCCCAGGGCACGCTGGCCGAGCGGTTGCGTGCGGGCGGCATGGGCATCCCTGCCTTCTACACTGCTGCCGGTGTCGGTACCGCGGTGGCCGCAGGCGGCATGCCATGGCGGTATGCCGTGGACGGCTCGGTCGCGGTCGAGTCCCCACCCAAGGAGGTTCGGACCTTCCCGGTGGATGACGGCACGCGGGAGTACGTGCTCGAACTGGGGCTGCGGGCGGACTTCGCGCTGGTGCGCGCCGCGCGCGGCGACCGCGCCGGCAACCTTGTCTTCCATTCGTCGGCCCGCAACTTCAATCCGCTGTGCGCCATGGCCGGGCGCACGACCATTGCGGAGGTCGAGCATCTCGTCGAGGAGGGCGATCTCGATCCCGATGAGATCCACCTGCCCGGCATCTTCGTCGACCGGATCGTCCCGCTCAGTGAACACGTTGCAGCGGACAAACCCGTCGAAAGACTGACCGTGCACGAAGGGAAGCGACGCCCATGAGCCGGACCCGGGACCAGATCGCCATCCGTGCGACGCGCGAGCTGACCCACGGCGCATACGTCAACCTCGGAATCGGCCTCCCCACAATCGTCGCCAACCACGTGCCTGCCGATCTGGACATCGTGCTGCACTCGGAGAACGGGTTGCTAGGGGTGGGGCCGTATCCACGCCCGGACGAGGTCGACCCCGACCTGATCAACGCGGGGAAGGAGACAGTCACCCTTGACCGTGGCGCTTCGGCGTTCGATTCAGCCCTGAGCTTCGGGATGATCCGCAGCGGTCGCATCGACGTCGCCATGCTCGGTGCCATGCAGGTCTCCCGCACCGGCGACCTCGCCAACTGGGCCGTTCCAGGGGCCATGGTCAAAGGGATCGGCGGAGCGATGGATCTCGTCCACGGAGCCCGCCGAGTCGTGGTGCTGATGGAACACCTCACTCGCGACGGCGACGCGAAGATCCTCGACGAGTGCACGTTCCCGCTCACCGGCACCAGTGTCGTGGACCGCATCATCACCGACCTCGCCACGATCGACGTCGAACCGGAGGGTCTCGTCCTGCGGGAAGTCGCGCCCGGCATCGACATCGACGCAGTGATCGGCAAGACCGGCGCTCCACTCATCATCGATCACTCGCTTCGCGTGTGACACCATCTCGACGGCGAAGGAAAGAAGACAATGCGCAAGCTCGTCGACATCTCAGTGCCACTGCAGGCCGGGATCCCCTCCGACCCTCCGGCATTCGTGCCGGAGATCGACTACCACACACATGCCCAGACCGCCCAGAGTCTCCTGGACTTCTTTCCCGGCGCCACCCTCGACGACCTGCCCGACGGTGAGGGGTGGGCGCACGAATGGGTGCGTGCCACCACGCACAGCGGCACGCACCTCGACGCGCCGTATCACTACTCGGCCATCATGGACGGCGGCAAGCGGGCGATCACTGTTGACGAAGTGCCTTTGGAATGGTGCCTGCAGCCAGCTGTGAAGCTCGACTTCCGCCACTTCCCCGACGGCTACGTCGCCACCGCGGCAGACGTCGAAGCAGAACTCGACCGTATCGGGCACGAACTCTCTCCTCTGGAGATTGTCGTCGTCAACACCGCCGCGGGCGCACGCTACGGCCAGGACGACTACGTCTCGTCCGGATGCGGCATGGGCCGTGACGCCACCTTCTATCTCCTCGAACGTGGCGTCCGCCTCACCGGCACCGACGCCTGGAGCTGGGACGCCCCCTTCGTCCACACCGCCGCCCACTTCGCCGACCACCACGACCCCTCCGTCATCTGGGAGGGCCACAGGGTCGGCCGCGAGATCGGCTACTGCCACCTCGAAAAGCTACATGGCTTGGAGCAACTGCCCGCCCACGGCTTCTCGATCTCCTGCTTCCCGGTCAAAGTCCACGCCGCTTCCGCAGGTTGGACCCGGGCGGTCGCGATCCTGGAATCCTGAATCGCAAGGGACCTCCGCTTGCCCACGGCGGCAGATGGCCCGCAGTGCAGTCGGCCGGGAGGGTAGCTCTAACGGCCCTGGCTCCCCTTCGGTGGTGACGGCGCGTCGAGGGGCGGCGCGGTCTGCCTGGCCCGACGGGCGCGCGCCGCTCACCGGGTTGACAGCCACGCGTCGACGGCGGCTGCGAGGTTGTCCTGGCCGTCGAAGACGTGTCCGTTCATCCCGACGGCCCGCGCCGCGCGGACGTTCTCCTCGCGGTCGTCGACGAAGAGGAAGTCGGCGGGGGCGGCACTCTGGGCGACGACGCAGTGCCGGAAGGCGGCCGGGTCGGGTTTGGCCGCCCCGATCTTCCCGGAGAACGCCACGTGGTCGAGGTCGTGCAGCCAGGGCTGGGCGGCGAGGAAGGCGTCCGCGTGGTCCGCCGGGATGTTGGACAGCAGGGCGACCCGGGTGCGGTCTCGCAGGGTCCGTACGTAGGTCGCCATGCGGTCGTCGACGCGTGACCAGCTGTCGATGTCGGTGAGCCGCAGCTCCTCGATCGTGTCGGCGTCTGCGGGGCGGGACAGCGCGTGCAGTACGTCGGTCCAGTACGCAGTCGCGTTGTGCCGGCCGGCGTCGTAGGGCGGGCGATGAGTCCAGTAGGCCGTGGTGAAGGCGTCGAGGGAGGTGTGGCAGCGCCCCGCCATCTTCTCCAGCGCGCCCGGGCGTTGGTGGCGGGCTATGACGCCGAAGAGGTCGAAGAGCACGATGCGTGGGCGGTTGGTGGACATAGGGTCTGTTCCCTTGGGGCTTCGGGGGCGTTCGGGTCAGTGCCGGTCGGGCAGGGCGCGGGCGAGCGAGTCCAGTGCGGCCAGGCGGTCAGGGCCCACCGGGACGAGAACGACGCTGGTCGCGCCGGCCGCATGGCGGGCGTCGATCGCCGTTCGGGCCTGGGCTGGGGTGCCCGCGATGCTCACCTCGCGGACCCAGTCCGTGGGCATCGTCAGGGCGAAGTGCCGTGCGTCGGGGCTGGCGGCGCGGTGTGCGCGCAGTTCCTCGGCGAAGGGCAGAGGGTCGATGTGCGCGGCCCACTGCGGCTCACCGACCGATTCCAGGACCGTGCGGACGCGGGTCAGGGCGGCTTCTTCGTCGTCGTCCACGGCGGCGGCGTCGTAGACGACGATCTGCGGGGAGCTCGCGGAGGCGGAGGGGCCCAGGTGACGCAGGGAGGCGGTGATGTAGCCGGGCGCGGCGGGCTCGGCCAGGAGCAGTCCGTCGGCGACCTCGCCCGCAACCGCCTGTGACTTCGGACCGCGGACACCCAGGATTACCGGGGGGACGATGTCGGGGATCTCGGTGAGGACCACACCTTCGCAGCGGACGTAACGGCCGTTCTCGGGGCCGGGCTTGCCGGCGATGAGCAGGCGCAGCGCTCTCGCGTACTCCTTGATCAGCGTCAGGGGGCTTTCCGGCCAGGACCCGGCCTGACGCATCCAGCCAGGCATGCCGTGGCCGATGCCCGCGATGAGCCGGCCGGGGTGGAGCTGGGCGAGGGTGGCCAGTTCCATGCCCGCGAAGCACACGTTGCGGGCGCCGGCGGGCATGATCCCGATCCCGACGGTGAGGTCCGTCGTGGCGGCCAGGACGGTGGCGGCCTGGGCGACGCCGCCGCGCCAGCCGAGGTCCTCCACCACCCAGACCTGGTCGAACCCCAGCGCCTCGGCGCGCCGGACATAGGGCAGCACTTCGGCGACGGGGAGGTCGAGCGGCAGCATGACACCGACCTGCCCGCGGGCGGGGTGCGCGGGGGACTGGGACATCTGGGCTCCTTCGATGGGCTGAGGGAGTGCCCCCCGGTCCTGGTGACCGGGGGAGGAGAGCTTGTGCGGCACGGTTGTCAGGGGCCAGTGCCGCACAAGCGGTCAGCGGTTGCCGGTTGCCATCCCGGCCTGGCGGGTGCGGTCGGTTGCCGTCCCGCCTCGGTGGACGACAGTGGATCCGGTGCGCAGGACGCCGGCGCCCAGGGCTGTGGTCACGCACAGCAGGGTCAACAGGACGAAGGCGTGGTCGAGGGCGACGAGGTGGGTCAGCCAGCCGATCACGGCGGGACCGGCGAGCATGCCGACGTAACCGAGTCCGGCGACGCGGGAGACGTTGGCCCCGGCGGCGGAGGGATCGGCGTGTCCGGCCGCGCTGAACAGCTGCGGAACGCAGCCGGACAGGCCCAGGCCGAACAGCGCCCAGCCGGTGAACACGGCCCACATACACGGGCCCAGGGCCACGAGGGTGATGCCGACGGCGGCCATGGCCGCGCCGTTGCGCAGGATCGCCGGGGAACCGAACCGGGCGACGAAGCGGTCGGCGAGCAGGCGGCCGACGGTCATGGCGGCGGCGAACGTGCCGTACGCGAAGGCCGCCGCGTCGGCGGACGCGCCCATGACGTCCTTCAGGTGCAAGGCGCTCCAGTCGTTGGCGGCGCCCTCGCACAGCATGACCATCAGGGCGAGAACGGCCAGCAACCGGACCCGGCCCGTGCTGCCGTTGCGCTCGTCGGCCGGTGACGTCTTGTCCGGGGAGCCGGGGTTCTCGACGGGGGCAGCGGCGGGCAGCAGGGCGCGTGCCGAGGTCACGGCGACGATGACGCCCACGGCTCCCATGGCGCCCATGCCCGCGGCCGGGTTCAGGCCGGCGCTCGCCGCGCCCGCTCCGGCGAGTGCGGCGAGGACACCGCCGATGGAGAACGTGGCGTGGAAGCCGGACATGACGGGCCGGCCGTACGCCTTCTCCACGTGCACGGCGTGGGCGTTCATGCTCACGTCCAGGCAGCCGTTGCACAGCCCGAAGAGCAGCAGCGCGCTGGCCAGCGTCCACGGATCGTGGGCGAGACCGGGCAGGGACAGGGCCGCGCCGCAGAGGATGCCGCCGGCGGGCACCATGACGCGGGTGCCGAGCCGGTCGGTCAGGGGACCCGCCACCTGCATGCCCACGAAGGCCCCGAGCCCGAGCACCACCAGCAGGCCGCCGAGCGTGGCGTGGCTGATGCCGACGCGTTCCTCGATGGCAGGGATGTGTACCACCCAGGTGCTCAGCAAAGTGCCGTACAGGACGAAGTAGACATAGGTCGCCACGCGGGCGGCTCGCAGGGAACGTTCCATGCGATCACCTTAACGAACATTTATAGTGTTCGAAACTCTTCTTACGAACATAATTGTTGTTCGTTTCTCGGTGGTGTTCAATCGCGGTATGAACAACGCAGACCGGCACGGTTTGATCGCGAAGGCCGTCAGGGACTCCGGAGGCGCCACGGTCCAGGAACTGGCGGAGCTGACCGGCGCCTCGGAGATGACCATCCGGCGCGACCTTGATGTCCTCGCCGCGCAGGGCGTCCTGGAACGCGTCCGTGGCGGGGCGCGCACCCTGCTGCTCCGAGGCGAGGAGCCCCCCTTCGCGCTGCGTGCACGCGAGGCGGTCGACGCCAAACGCCGGATCGCCGCCAAGGTCTGCGCACTGATCGCCGACGGTGAGAGCGTGCTGCTGGACAGCGGCACCACGTGCCTGGAGGTGGCCCGTCTCCTGCGTGAACGGCCCGTCACGGTGATGCCCTTGTCCCTGCAGGCCATCCACCAGCTCGCACAGACCCCCGGCCCAGCCACGCTGGTCGTGCCCGGCGGACAGCCCCGCGCCGCCGAGGGAGCCCTCACCGGTCCCCTCACCCTCGCCTCCCTGGCCGCCCTGCGCTTCGACACCGCGGTCATCGGCTGCTGCGGGCTCACCGCTGCCGACGGTCTGACCGCCTACGATCTCGACGACGCCGCGGTGAAGAAGGCCGGCATCGCCTCCGCCCGCCGTGTCATCGCCGCCGCCGACGGCAGCAAACTCGGCCACACCGCCTACGCCTACGTCGGTCCCGCCGGCCTTCTGCACACCCTCGTCACCGACACCACGGCACCCGCCGACGAGGTGACGGCGCTGGAAGTCGCCGGCACCGTTGTCGAAATCGCCTGACCACTCCGGACAGCCGCGGGCGCGCCGGAGGATGGCGGGGCCAAGTGATACGATTCACTCGCTCATGGGGGTGCGGCAGCCAGAGGGGACGGGACACATCGCATGGTCACGATGAAGGAAGTGGCTGAAGCGGCGGGCGTTTCGCGGGCCGCCGTCTCCTACGCCTTCGCGCAGTCGCCCAAGGTGTCCCCGGCCCAGCGCGAGCACATCCTGGCGACCGCCGCCCACCTCGGTTACATGGGGCCGCACATCGCGGGCAGCAGCCTTCGGTCCGGTCATGTCGGGGCGATCGGGGTGATGGTCATGGGTTCCCTCGCCTACGCCCTGGAAGACCCTTCGACCACTCTGCTCCTGCAGGGCATCGTCGAAGTGGGCGAACTCTCCCACACCGCCATGACATTGCTGCCCCTGTCACTCGACTCACAGGCGTTGACGGCCGGCGGCATCGGGCACCCCGCCCTGCGCGGACTTGTCGACGGACTCCTTGTGCACAGCCTGCCGGACAAGCATCCGCTCCTGGAAGCCGTCGTCAGCCGAGGGCTGCCGACGGTGGTCGTGGACGCGCCGGTCATGGAGGGCGTGGGCCTGATCGGGATCGAGGACCGCAAGGCCGCCGAGGCCCAGATGTCGCACCTGCTGGAGCACGGCCATCGGCGGATCGGCGTCGTCGCCGACCGGCTGCTGCCCGACGGCCGCAAAGGGCGGGTGAGCACGCGGCGTCTGAGGGCCTGCTCCGAACGAGTGGTCCGGGAACGGCTGCGGGGTTACGCGGACGCCTGCCGCAAACACGGCGTCCCCTGGAACAGCGTCAACGTCGTGGAAGCAGGGGCCTTCAACCGCACTTCCGGCCTGGAGGCGGCTCGGCTCCTGCTGGATCTCGGCCCCGTGACAGGGATCGCGGCGACCTCGGACGTGATGGCCCTGGCAGCGCTGGACGTCCTGGCAGAGCGGGGTCTGCACTGCCCCGCGGACGTCTCCGTGATCGGCTTCGACGACGCCCCGGCCGCGAGCGCCGCACAGTTGACCACGATCCGCCAGCCCTTGCTGGAGAAGGGCCGGCTCGCGGCACGTCTGCTGTTCCAGCAGCTCGCGGGTGGCAAGCCGGAGCGTGTCGTCCTGCCGACCGAACTGGTGGTGCGCAAGACGACCGGGGCCGGACCGGACGAGTGAGGTAACGCAGCCGCAGTCCTGTCGGCAGCCGCGAGACAAGGTAGGGAGCGGCGTCCCACAGGCGGTCGTGGGGTGTGCGGGCCGAGCAGAGCGACGCCGCTCCTGGCTTCAGGGCCTGGCGGCGGCGTAAGGGTCCCAGGGCAGGTCGGCACGGCCGAACTTGGCCGCCCGGAGGTCGCCGGACCGCGCGTGGCCCTCGAAGCGTTCGAGCCGGGACAGTCGTCCGCAGGCCTCGCCGAGCACCGTGCTGCTGGCGGGATCACGGACTTCCTGGTAGGTGAGGGTCTTGAGGAACTTGCCCACCCACAGACCACCGGTGTAACGGGCGGCTCCCAGGGTCGGCAGGACATGGTTGGTCCCGATGACCTTGTCGCCGTAGGGGACACACGTGCCTTCTCCCAGGAACAGGGCACCGTAGTTGTGCATCGCGTCAAGCGCCTCGCGCGGGTTCCGCGTCAGGATCTGCACATGTTCGCAGGCGAACTCGTCGGCGAGCCGGTAGGCCGCGGCGACGTCGTCCACGACGTACACCTGACCGTGGTCCCGCCACGCGGGACCCGCGATGGCGTTGGTCTGCAGTCCCGGCAGAAGCACCTCGATGTGCCGCAGCACCGCGGCACCGATGTCCTCTGAGGTGGTGACGAGGACGCACGGGGAATCGGGCCCGTGCTCGGCCTGGCTGAGCAGGTCGACGGCGACGGTGAAGGGGTCCGCCGATTCGTCCGCCACGATGAGGGTCTCCGTCGGGCCGGCGAACAGGTCGATCCCCACCTCGCCGAAGAGCTGGCGCTTCGCCTCGGCCACGTAGGCGTTGCCCGGTCCCGTGAGGATGTGGACCGGGTCAATCGTCTCCGTGCCCAGCGCCAGCGCCGCGACCGCCTGGACGCCCCCGAGCACGTAGATCTCGTCGGCACCGGCGAGGTGCATGGCGGCCACGCTGATGGGCGGCACGGCGCCTTCGTTGGGGGGCGTGGTGGCGGCCACGCGCGCGACACCGGCGACCTTGGCGGTCAGAACGGTCATGTGCGCGGACGCGGTCAGCGGATAGCGGCCGCCCGGCACGTACGCGCCGGATGCCTGAATCGGGACCTGCCGCTGACCGAGGAACACGCCGGGCAGGGTCTCGATCTCGAACTCAAGCAACGAGTCGCGCTGGGCCTGCGCGAACCGGCGAACCTGCTGCTGTGCGAAGCGCAGGTCGTCCAATACCGTCTCCGGTATCCCGGCGACGGCCTTGCGGACCTCGTCGGGAGCCAGACGGAACGACTCGGGGGTCCAGCCGTCGAAGGTCTGCGAGTAATGCCGTACGGCTTCGTCGCCCTTGGACCGGACATTGCTGATGATCGACGCGACGGCATCGGCGATTCCGGGATCGCTGCTCCTTCGCCCCGTCGCCGCGACGGCCGCCTTCAGGGTGTACGCCATGTCTGGGCTCCTTGGATCTCGTGACAGCCGAAGGCGGAGGTTTGCGACGAGCACCGTCGAAACGATCAGCCCCGGCTTTCAACCCCAAGGATGGTGAGGGGCGATGACGTAGAGGAGACACACAGTGTGCAGTGTTTTCACGGGATGGTTCACACTGTGGTCGCTAGAGTGAGGTCTATGACCCTGACCTTCGCCCAAGCTCTGTGCCTGGAAGCGTTCAGCGGAGCGGAGCCGCGCGTCCTGGCGGGCGAGGAGAACCTCGACCGCGAGGTGCGTTGGGTGCACTCCTCGGAGATCCCGGACGTCGCCCGGTTTCTGTCCGGGGGCGAGCTCTTGCTGACCGCGGGCCTGGGCATCGGCTCAACCGAACAGCAGCAGCGCGAGTACGTTCGCGCGATCCAGGCCGCCGGAGCCACCGGCTTGGTGATCGAGGAGTCCGGTCGCAGGTTCCACCAGGTCCCCCAGGCGGTCGTGGACGAGGCCGCGCGCTGCGGTCTGCCGGTCGTGGCCCTCGGCCGGGAGATTCCGTTCGCGGCGGTGTCGGCACAGGTCCACGAGGTCCTGACCAAGATCCGTACGCAGTCGCTCGTGGAGGAGCGGAACATCGACTCGGCGTTCACCTCGTTGCTGCTCGCCGGGGGCGACCATCTGTCGATCCTGCGCGAACTGGCCCGGCTGACCTCCGCCTTCGTGGTGCTGGAGAACCTGGCGCACCAGGTGGTGGCCGGTGTCGGCGGCACGACGGAGGAACTGGAGCACTGGGACCGTCACGCGCACACGGAGCACGCGACAGAGGACGAGTGCCTGATGCGCCCCGTGCTGACCCGCGGGCATCCGTGGGGGTGGATCCACGTCATGGGCGTCAAGGGGCCGGGGCAGAAGCACGCGGGCTTCGCCGCTGACCGTGCCGCGGCCGCGGTCGCGATCTCCCTGCTGAGCGACCACAGCCGCGAAGCCCGCGAGGGGCAACGTGCCACCGCTCTCATCACAAGGCTCGTCCTCGGCGATCTGACGGGGCCTGAGTTCGTCGACCGGGCGGTTCGACTGGGACACCGCATCGGAAGAGGCGACCTGGTCGTCGTGGTGGTGAACAAGGACTCCCGGTCACAGCAGAAACCGCCGCGGGGCGCGCAGTCACCGCCCGACAACGCCATCCAGGCGGACATGGGCGACTACCTCGTACTGATCACGCTCGCATCCTCGTGGAAGCAGGGGAGCTCTGTGGGACGAAACGAGTGGCAGGCCCAGGGCGGAGGGGTGAGCCGCGAGGTGCCCGCCGCGCTGCTCCCGACGGCGATCACTCAGGCGCGCAGTGCCGCGGGGGTGTCCCGGTCGCTCGGCACGAACCGGCTGGTGCGCTTCGACGACCTCGGAGTCGAGCGCCTGCTCATCACCCTGGCCCAGGGTCCCGAACTGGCCGGCTTCGTGCAGGACGAGCTGGGTCCCCTGCTGGCCCACGACGCCAGGGCCGCGACCCCTCTCCTGCCCACGTTGCGCGCCTATCTGAGCGCTGACGGCAACAAGTCGGACGCCGCCCAGGACCTCCATGTCCAAAGGCGCACCCTCTACAACCGGCTGGACCGCATCGCGGCGATCCTGGGCCGTCGCCTCGACGAGGTCTCCGTACGCCAGAGTCTTCTCCTGGCGCTCAAGGGCCTGGATCTGATGGAAGGTGCCGCGTGATGCGGCCACCTGCCGGCCAGTGCACGAAGTGAGCAGCCCGGCACCCATTTGCCGCTCAATCTGTGCATGCGCAGGGCTCGTCCGCAGTGCCTAGCCTCTGGAGGCATCTGCACATGTGCCGCATCGGTTCGCATCGACGCACGACCTTCCGGCCGCTCAGCGGCCGCGGCGACGCTGCGATCGGCACGGCGTGACAACGGAGGAGGCCAGCACAGTGCCACTCGTGGACAGTTACGACTACATCGTCGTCGGCGCGGGATCGGCAGGATGCGCGCTCGCCGCTCGCCTGTCCGAGGACCCCGGCGTGAGCGTCGCCCTGATAGAGGCCGGTCCGCAGGCACAGGGACGGCTCTTCGAGATTCCGGCGTTGTTCTCGCAGCAGCTGAAGACCGCCTACGACTGGGACTTCGAGAGCGAACCCGAGCCGCAGCTCGGCGGGCGCCGCGCGTATCTTCCGCGTGGGCGGGCCGTCGGCGGTACCAGCTCCATGAACACGATGCTTTACGTGCGCGGCCATCGTTACGACTACGACACGTGGGAGCGGCTCGGCAACAAGGGCTGGGGCTACAGCGACGTCCTCCCTTACTTCAAGAAGTCCGAGGACAACCAGCGCGGCGCGGACGAGTTCCACGGCGTCGGCGGCCCCCTGACCGTCAGTGACCCGGTCTGCGTCCATCCGCTGCTCAGGGCCTGGGTCGAGGCGGCCGAGAACGCGGGCCACACCCCCAACCCGGACTTCAACGGGGCCAGCCAGGACGGCGTCGGGTACTACCAGGTCACCCAGCGTGGGGGTCTGCGGTGCAGCAGCGCTGTGGCGTTCCTGGCGCCCGCCGCCGAACGCCCGAACCTGACCGTCCTGTCCTCGACGCTCGCCCTGCGGCTTCGCTTCGACGGCGCGCGGGCGACCGGGCTGGAGGTGGACCACCTCGGCTCGGTCCGGACGCTGCACGTCAACCGCGAGGTCGTGCTGTCCCTGGGCGCGTACAACTCTCCGCACCTGCTGCTTCACTCCGGCGTGGGTCCCGCGGACGAGCTCACGGCACACGGCGTGATCCCTCTGCACGATCTTCCGGACGTCGGGCGCAACATGCAGGACCATGCCGGTTGCTTCCTCAGCTTCGTCAGCAGCGTCCCGCCGGTCCTCGGACCGGACACGAGTGCGGAGGAGGAGCGGCTGCGCACTCAAGGCAGCGGTCCCATGGCCTGGACCGAGGTCGGTGGGTTCTTCCGGTCCGGCGACAACCTGCCGGCGCCCGACATCCAGGTGCACGCCGCATTGGGCATCGTCCGCGACCAGGGGCTCGCCGCCCCGCTCGAACCCGGAGTGTCGTTCGGGCCTTACGTCGCCCGGCCCGCGAGCCGTGGACGCGTGACCCTGCGGCATTCCCATCCGTACGCCAAGCCGCGGATCTTCCACAACTACCTCGACGACGCCGACGACCGCGCGCGGTTGCGGGAAGGGCTGCGGATCTGTCTGCGCATCGCCCGCGAGTCGCGGCTGACCAGCATGCTGGAGGGGGATCTGCAAACCTCCGCGGCGGCGGGACTCGCTCCGGTGTCGGACCGTGACCAGGACATCGACGACTACATCCGCACGCAGTCCTTCTCCTTCTACCACCCGTCGGGCACCTGCATGATGGGCAAGGTCGTCGACGACGAACTGCGTGTCTTCGGCCTCGACAACGTCCGCGTGGCGGACACCTCGATCATGCCCACGCTCGTCACGGGCAACACGAACGCCCCGGCCATCATGATCGGTGAGCGGGCGGCGGCCCTGATCAGGGGAATCCCGGCTTCCTGAGCCCCCGCAGCAGCCCCACGGCACCCATTGACTGCACAAACTCTGGTGATACGATTCACTAATCATTGGTGAATCGAATCACTGCGGAAACTCTTTCCAGGAGGAAGCCAATGACCAAAGTCCTCTACCTGTACGGCGGTTGGCCCGGACATCAGCCCTACGGGGTGGCAGAGTGGGCCCGGGGACTGTTCGACGAGCTCGGCTTCGACGTCGAGGAGACGCAGGACATCTTCCGCCTGGACGCGGATCTGACCGGGTACGACCTGATCGTTCTCGGCTGGAACAACGCCCTGACCACCGAGGACCTCACTGACGCGCAGGAGCAGCACCTGCTCGACGCGGTGGAAGCGGGTACCGGCTTCGCCGCCTGGCACGGCGCGGGAGCCGCGTTCCGCGCCAGCCTGAAGTACCACTTCCTGCTGGGCGGGGACTTCGTCGAACACCCGGCCGGAGAAGGATTCCCCTACCCGTACACGGTCTCCATCACCGACCGGGACCATTGCGTGACCGCCGGCGTGAGTGACTTCAAGGTGGCCTCCGAGCAGTACTACATGCACGTCGACCCCAACAACCACGTGCTCGCACAGACGGTGTTCACCGGTGAGCACCTGCCCTGGCTGGAGGGACACCGCAGCCCTGTGGCCTGGGTGCGCCGCTGGGGGGCGGGCCGTGTCTTCTACCACTCGGTCGGTCATTCGCCCGAGGACCTGGCCGACCCGAACGTGCGCCGGCTGACCAAGCAGGGCCTGCAGTACGCGGCCCGCGCCGCATAGCCCTCACCACTCGCTAAGGAAGATCGGAACATGCCGAAGCTCACCGGCGGCCAAGTCGTCGCACAACTCCTCAAGCAGTACGGGGTCGACTACGTGGCGGGTATCCCCGGCCACGGAATCTGGTCCTTCACCGACGCCTTCCTGGAGGAGGGCTCGCAGATCCCGTTCATCCAGGTGTTCCACGAACAGAGCGCGGTACATCTGGCCGACGGCTACTACCGGGTCTCCGGCAAGCCGATGGCGGCCACCACCTCGATCGGCGCCGGCGCGGCCAACACGGTGCTCGGCCTGGCGACGGCGTACAGCGACTCGACCAGCGTACTGGTGATCACCGGGGGTCCTCCCACCCACATGCGCGGCCATGGCCTGCTGCAGGAACTCGAGCGCTACACCGACAACGACTTCCCCAAGGTCGCCGAGGCCGTCTCCAAGCGGCACTGGGTGGCCACCCGGGTCGAGGAACTGCCGTTCATCATGCACCGCGCGTTCAGCGCGATGCTGACCGGCCGTCCCGGTCCGGCGCACATCGAAATCCCCATGGACGTACAGGCGGAAGCGGCCGAGGTCGAGCTGCACGACCTCGTGCGGCGGCTTCCGGTGGGCAAGCCGCAACCCGACCCGGAGGCCGTGGACCGCGCCACGCGGGTCCTGCACGGTGCCCACAGGCCCGTGATCGTGGTCGGCGGCGGAGCCGTCACCTCCGAGGCGGCCGGGGAAGTGCTCCGGCTCGCCGAGAAGTGGCAGGTCCCGGTCGTGACCACGTGGAACGGCAAGGGCGCCTTCCCCGAGGACCACACACTCTTCGCGGGCAGCGTGGGCCAGACCGGCACACCCGTCGGCAACGCGATCGCCTCCCGCGCGGACGTGGTGGTGTCGATCGGCTGTCGCTTCACCGACTGGTCCTCCTCCAGCTACGCCCAGGGCGTCACGTTCTCCATCCCGTCGGCCAAGCTCGTGCAGATCGACATCGACCCGCACGAGATCGGCAAGAACTACCCCGCCGAGGTCGGTATCGTCGCCGACGCCAAGCCGACCGTCGAGGCGATCGCCGACTCCCTGCCCGACTCCTCGCCCGTCCGCGACGCCTACCTGGCCGAGCTGGCCGGACTCAAGGACGAGTGGGAGCGGCAGCTGGCCGGCCGCCGCGACTCCGACCGGTTCCCCTTCACCTCTCAGCGACCGCTGGGCGCTCTGCGCAACGTCATGGAGCGGGACGGGATCATCGTCGCGGGCTCCGGCAACACCCAGGGGGCGGTCAAGCAGACCTTCCCGGTCTACTCCCCGCGCACCCACCTGACTTCGGGAGGCTTCTCCTCCATGGGGTGGGCCGTCCCCGCCGCCATGGGTGCCAAGCTGGCCGCCCCGGAGCGTCAGGTCGCCTGTGTGCTCGGTGACGGTGACTTCCTGATGACCGCCCAGGAGATCGGCATCTGCGTCACCCATGACATCCCCGTGGTCTTCGTCGTGCAGAACAACGCCGGGTTCATGTCCATCCGCGGCGGGCAGCGCAAGCAGACCAGCCGGCACATCGGCACGGAGTTCAACCGCCCGGACGGCACGCCCTACAGCCCCGACTTCCGGGCCGTGGGGGCAGCGTTCGGCCTGGAGTCCTACCGGGTCGACGATCCGGCCGACCTGGAGAGCACCTACCGCAAGGCCTTCGCCGCCAACGCGCCGGTGCTGATCGAGATCCCGACCGACCGCGACGCCGCCGGCCCGTGGGTCCCGGGCTGGTGGGACTTCCCGGTCCCCGCCTACATCACCGACGAACGCCAGGACGAGTACTGGGCCACGCGCGCCAAGGAGCAGCACCTGTAAGGCGCGCACCCGTTCCGGCAGGGGCCCCCGGCACCTCCCCGACCGGCGGCCCCTGCCGGGCCTTCCCACCGAGTTTCCAAGGGCAGAAATGAACAATCAGCAGCCCCGAATCGACGCCTACCCTCCGCTGCGCGAGGGGGCGGTCGTCGACCCCGGCGACAAGGACACACTGACCGCCGATGTCGTCATCATCGGTTCCGGCATGGGAGGCTCGACGCTCGCCTGGGCCCTCAGGAACCAGGGCCTTGACGTTCTGGTCCTCGAACGCGGCCGTTTCCTTCCCCGCGAGGCACAGAATTCGGTCGTGGCGGAGATGTTCGTCAAGGGCCGCTACAAGACCGCGGAACCCTGGTACGACGGCGTGACCGGGAAGCCGTTCCAGCCGGGCGTCTACTACTGGGTCGGCGGCAACACGAAGTTCTACGGCGCATGCCTGCCACGGTTTCGTGTCTCCGACTTCGAGGAGGTCCAGCACTACGACGGCATCTCGCCCGCCTGGCCCTTCAGCTACCGGGACCTGGAACCCTACTACGCCGAAGCCGAACGGCTCTACCAGGTCCACGGCGTCCCAGGCGAGGATCCCACCGAGCCGCCGCGTTCGACCCCGTACCCGGCCCCGGCGCTTCCGCACGAGCCGGCTGTCGAACGCTTCGCCCGGTCCCTTCGCTCGCAGGGACTCCATCCGTTCCACATGCCCAACGGCATGAACCTGCGCACCCAGGCCGAGCGGGAGGCCGCGACCGCCGCGGACGGCACTCCTTCCCCCACGGACGTCAAGAGCGAGGCCGAGAACCGGGCCCTGCGCCCGGCCCTGGCGTCGGACGGCGTCCGGCTGCTGACCGAGGCCAAGGTCAGTCGCCTGATCGCCGCGGACGACGGCACCACGATCGTGGCAGCCGAGGTCGAGCGCCACGGACGGACCCTGCGCGTCGAAGCCGCGCAGTTCGCGGTGTCCTGTGGCGCCGTCAACACCGCCGCACTGCTGCTGCGTTCCCGCAGCGACAAGCATCCCCAGGGCCTGGGCAACTCGTCAGGCCTGCTGGGCCGCAACTACATGGTGCACAACAGCACCTTCTTCATGGGGGTCAGCCCCTTCCGAAGGAACCGGACGGGCTGGCAGAAGACCCTGGGCCTCAACGACTGGTACCTGCCCGGCCCGGACAACGAGTTCCCGCTGGGCAACTTGCAGATGCTCGGCAAGCTGCAGACGGCGCATGTACAGGGGAGCCGTCCCTGGGCGCCGGCATGGGCGCTCAAAGCGGTCACCGACCGCAGTCTCGACATCTACCTCACCACCGAGGACCTGCCCAGCCGCGACAACCGGGTACGGGTGGACGGCGAGAAGATCATCGTCGACTGGACACCGAACAACACCGTTCCGCACGAGGAACTGGTCCGTCGGGTCACCAAGGCGGTCCGCCGCGCCGGGTATCCCATCATCCTCACCGAGCGGATGGGGATCGCCACCAACTCACACATGTGCGGCACCGCTGTGGCCGGCTCGGACCCGGCCACCAGCGTTCTCGACCCGGACTGCCGCTCGCACGACGTGGACAACCTCTGGGTCGTCGACGGCTCGTTCTTCCCTTCGTCCGCAGCCCTGAACCCGGCACTCACCATCGCCGCGAACGCGCTACGGGTCGCACCGAGGATCGTCGCCGCGCAGCACTGAGCCCGTCACCGGCGCACGAATGCAGCACGATGAAATCTGATCAGCGATGAACGTTGCGTAACTTCGAAATTTCGGACCGCTGAAAAGCTATTGACAGCATCGACTCTGGTGATACGGTTCACCAAACCTCGGTGAACCGTATCACCAGCAGGGTACGCAAGAACAGACTTGCACGGGCGACGACACCACATCCGCTTCGGAAACCGGACGCTTCGCAAACCGGGTCATCGACAGCGCACCGCCCACCACATCCGGGGCCACCCCCCTGCATCCCACAACTCTCTTCGGCAGCGCCGCCCCACTGAACAGGCGGGGCGTGTGACCTGTCGGCGCCTCACCTCTGGGGAGCATGATGTCTGGAAGGATTTCGGGGAAGACGATGCCCAACAAAACCAATGATGCCGCGCTCGACGCGCGAAACGTCAGCGACGACGAATACCTCAAGGAACTCGGCTACAAACCGGAGCTGAGCCGTAAGCTCGGGGTCTTCTCGAACTTCGCCCTGCAATTCGGCATGATCGCTCCCATCGGCGGCATCGTGTTCACCTTCGCCGTGGGCCTCTCGGCCGCCGGCCCCGCGATGATGTGGCCCTGGGTGATCGCCGGAGCCCTCCAGATACTCATCGCCTTCTGTGTGGCCGAAGCCTGCTCCGCCTATCCCGTGGCCGGGGCCGCCTACAACATCGTCTCCAGACTCGGGGGAGGCTTCCTCGGCTGGCAGACCGGCTGGTGGATCGAACTGGCGCACATCTTCTCGCTCGCGTCCTCCTGCATCGCCATCGCGCCCGTCATTCTGGCGTGGTGGGGCATCTCGGTCGGACACTGGGGGCTGGTCGGTGTCACCGCCGTCCTGATCCTCGTCTCCACGCTGCTCAACGTCGGTTCCGTCAAGCTCAGCAGCCGATTCGTCAACGTCGGCGTCATCGCCACACTGGCCGCCTGCGTCCTGGTCTCCGTGGTGGTCATGGGTGCCCTGGGCTTGGGCGACCACCATGTCAACGGCGTCGACTACCTCTTCACCACCCAGGGCACGGTCAAGGGCTCGATCATTCTGCCCCTGCTGTACTCCTCACTGCTCCCGTGCATCGTCCTCAACGGCTTCGATGTCAGCGGCAACGCCGGCGAGGAGACCAAGGACGCCTCGCGGGCCATTCCGAAGGCCATGGTGATAGCCAACCTCAGCTCGTACGCCTTCGGCACGGTCGTCATCCTGCTCCTGCTGCTCGCCATGGGAAGCGTCACCAACACGCTCGCCGACGTCCAGCCGGTCACCTACATCCTCAACCCCGTGCTCGGGCACACGCTCGCCAAGATCTTCGAAGTGCTAGCCGTCTACGGACTGTTCGTCAGCGCAGTGGTGCTCCAGATGGCCGGCGCGCGAGTCCTGTGGGCCCAGGCACGTGACCGCAAACTGGTCCTCAACGCCCGCTTCGGCAAGCTGAACAAGGAGAACGTCCCGTCGTTCGCGGTCTGGGTGACTGCGGTGGTGGCCGTCCTGTCCACCATCTGGAGCTCCCTGTACGTGGTGCTGATCGCCATGACGGTGGTGCTCTGGGTCGCCGGGTACGGCGTGCTGCTGACCGTGATGTGGATCGGCAAGCTGCGAGGCACTGTCCCGACCGCGGCCTTCCGCGTCCGTGGCTGGCGCGTCGTCTACCCGGTCGGGATCGTGTGGTCCGTCCTGCTCGCAGTCGTGCTCATCTACCAGAACCCCAAGCAGGTCGGCCTTGGCCTCCTCATCGCCGCGATCGCCGGTCTGGTGCTCTATCGCTTCAACCCGACCCGCGAGAACACCGCTCCGGGGCCCGGCGACGTCGACGGCACGCCCGATCAGGTCAGGGCTCTCGACGACGAGACAGACGTCAGCGCCGTCCCTTCGGCCGTCAACCGCAGTACACGAGCGGCCGAAGCATGAGCTTGATCATCAGCCTCGCTGCAGCCGCAGACGGAGGGGCCCAGCGAGGCTTCCGACTCGGTTCGCTTCCCAGGAACGTGACTCGTGACCTGAAGCCGGCCTGCGGGCCTGCGCCCGTTCCTCGTTGAAACACGAGCACGAGGCGTCGTGTCAGCCCCGTGCCCGATGCCGGCACCGAGAAGGGTCAGGGGTCCCCGGAGCGGAAAGCCCCGGGGACCCTTTGGAGGCTCCGCTGCTGGAAGCCGGCCGTGTGCGAGGCCCGGGGACACTCGCCTTGTGTGTGGGCGCAGGTGAAGCCGTGTTCGGTGAAGTTCGACAACCGGACGTCCACGAGCACCTCGTCCAGACCCCACGGCCGATCGGCCTGCTGGTCGCGGGCCGGCTCTCGGTCAGATAGGGGGACTGAGCCAGCGCGTGGGTGCTCGTGCACCAACGGTGACGTGGCCCCACTTCCAGGATCGAGCGGCGCAGACCGTCCGGCACCGGGTGCTGGGTAGGGCGCCGCCGGGCCACCGTAACCGCTTGCCGCGCGACGACGCCGCGGCGTCCCAGGTGCGCGCCCATCTCACGCGCCCGCTCCGCACCAGTGTGATGTCCAAGTGGGGACGAGTGGTTGCCGCAACCACGAGGCGTCGATGCGGGGGAAGTTGGAGGCTGTGGCTGTGAAGATGTGTGCGAGGGCGGTCCTTCCCAGTCCCGTGTCGCGGGTGCGGCGAGCGCCAGTCGCGGCGACGGCCTGCGAGGGGGAGTGGCGGTTCAGTCCTGGCCGTCTCCGGGGGAAGGGCTGTTCAGGGGCGTTGCATCAGGCGGTCGGTGTTGGCACGGGTCGCGTTTCGCCAGGGCTCGGGGACGCCGGAATCAGCGAGGGGAGGGAGTGTGGGCCACACCTGGTCGAGCAGTGCCATCTGCAGGTCGACGGCGATCGGTGGGGTGAAGCAGAAGTCGCTGCCGTAGAGGAGGTGTGCAGGTCCGTAGTGCGTCAGGAGTGCGTTCACGTGGGTGGCCGTGGGGGTGCCGGCGAGGTCCCACCACAGGCTCTTGAGGGCTTCGATGACACCGGGCAGCGCGTGTTCAGGGTCCTCGGGCGGCAGGGCCATCCGCATCCCGAGCTGGAAAAGCGCCGCCCGGTCCGCCAGGAGCGGAATCAGGCTGCCGGCGTGGGGGACCACCAGCCGCAGTCCCCGGTGGCGCGTGAGGGTCCCGGCCAGCGCCAGGCCGAGGACGACGCGGGTGGTGTCGAAGAGGAACTCCATCATCGGCAGTGGGAGCCCGAGCCGGGTTGACTGTGATCCCACGGGTGCGGTCGGGTGGATCAGCACGACGCATTCGCGCGCGGCGAGCGCCGCCCACAGGGGTTCGTGGCGGGGTTCGGTCAGATAGATGCCGTCGGCATGGGTGGACAGGATCACCCCGTCGGCGCCCAGGGTGTCCAGGGCGTGGTCGAGTTCGGTCAGGGCGGCGTCGACGTCGGGAAGTGGCAGGGAGGCGAGCAGTCCGAAGCGGTCAGGCCAGCGCGCGGCCTCCTGGGCGCCGTACTCGTTGACCCGGCGGGCCAGTGCGGCGTGGTCGATGTCCGGGCTGAGCGTGATGCCGGGTGAGGACAGTGACAGCAGGGACCGAGCGATGTGCCGCTCGTCCATGAAAGCGAGATGTGCGCGGGCGTCCCAGTCGGGCCAGGCAGGCATCCCGTCGGGAACTTCGTGACCGTGCCGGCGGGCGAGGTCGACGTACCACGGCGGCAGAAAGTGGGCATGCACGTCGACCAGCCCGTCGGACCGGCTCGTCGCCGCGGGAGTCGGATCACTCATCGCCCGCTCCTGTCGGTGTGCCGATGTCGATCGTGGTCAGATCCCGGCCCACTGTGACGCGGCCGGCGTACCCGCCCCGGCGGACGTCGTCGATGAAGCTCTGCTCCTCCTGGGGGGTGGTGGGGGCAGGGATCAGGTGGGTGAGGACGAGGTGGGGCAGGCCGATGCGATGG
Organism: Streptomyces sp. 7R007; assembly: GCF_054850255.1. NCBI lineage: Bacteria > Bacillati > Actinomycetota > Actinomycetes > Kitasatosporales > Streptomycetaceae > Streptomyces > Streptomyces sp. 7R007. The sequence continues at coordinate 76,184 of NZ_JBTWMV010000025.1, forward strand.
GCGAGAGCTCCGAGGGCGACGGTGTCGGCGTGGTAGCTGAAGATCGTCTCGAATCGGGTGCCCCGCACCGCCTCGGCCAGCGCCGTGCTCCGGCATGCCTCGTGGACCAGCACGTCGGCGCCCCTGGCCAGGTCGGCGATCTCGTCGCACACCCGCGTGTCGCCGGAGACGGCTACGACGCCGTCGGGAGTGGTGATCCGGTAGCCGACCGCCTCCTCGACGGGCTCATGGTGGACGCCGACGGCGTCGACCTGGACGCGGCCGCAGCCGCTGCGCCAGACCGGGGTCGGCTTCCCGGGCACCGGGAACCAGTGGCCGATCACCTCGGGGCCGCTCCCGTTGACATGCCTGGTGCGCACGTCGATGTCGTACTCGTAGGCTTCCAGCAGACGCCGCAGGAACACCTCGGCCCGGCCCGCGGGCGCCACCAGTTCGAGCCCGCCTGCGTGATGCAAGTGGTCCTGGATCCAGCGCGTGAGCACCAGGTCGGCCAGGTCAGAGGTGTGGTCACTGTGCAGGTGGGTGAGCAGGACTGCGGCGAGCTGGTGAACGCCTACACCGATCTCTGCAAGCCGCATGAGCGTGGAACGGCCCACGTCGATCTGGACGTTGACGTCGTCGTAACTGACCAGGGTGCCCGCGCCGGCCCGGCCGGGAGCGGGCATCGGCACGCCGGTGCCGGTCAGGGTCACAGTCGTGGTCACCGGCCGGCCCCCATACGGGTGCCGACGTCGAGCCGCAGCCCCTCCCGTGCGGTGACGACCCGGCCCGAGAACGTCTGTGCGGCCTTTGACCAGGGGGGATTGGCGGGATCGCAGCGGCCCAGATGAGTGAGCAGCAGCGTGCTCACCCCGGCGGCCTGCGCGACCTCGCCGGCCTCCTGCGGGCTGGTGTGAGCGGCTCGCAGGTGGTCCAGTTTGGCCTGCTGGCCGGGGGTTCGTGGCTCGGGCAGGAACTGGGCGATGAAGTCGACGTCGTTGGCTTCGTGGACCAGCACGTCGCTGCCCTGTGCAAGGCGGATCACGTTGTCGCAGCGGCATGTGTCGCCGGAAAAGGTGACCGATCCGGCGTCGGTGTCGAACCGGAAGGCGAAGGCGGGGAACACCGGCCGGTGGTCGACCAGGGTCGCCGTGACCCGCACGGCATCGTCTTCGAAGACGCTGAACGGCTCGATCACGGGTGACGGGTTGACGTCCGGATCGCCCACCGCCGCGCGGGCCGCGTCCGGCAGGGCGATGTCGACGGCGCGGACGACCTCGTCCGGATGGGGTTTCCCGCTGTCGCGCACGTTGTCGTTGAGGTCTGCCGCGAACGCCGCCTCAAGGGACCGAACGGTGTCGACGGTGCCCGGCATCGGGTTCTGCGCAGCCACCAGCGGCGGCTCGGGCGCGCCGAGCACAGCATGAAGCGGCGGTGGTGTGCGACGGCCGCCCGGTCCCATCACGACGATGGGCTCCTCGCGAGGCTCAAGCCCGTAGGTGAGCAACTCTGCGAGCCCGATGGTGTGGTCGGAGTGGAGGTGAGTCAGGAATACGGCGTTCAGACGGCGCAGCGGTGTCATCCCGAACCCGGATCCGAGCCCGTACTGCTGATAGCGCTGGCCCCAGCCGTATCCGAGATCCACGACATAGTGACGGTCGCCCACGCACAGGGCGGTGCTCGTCCCGCTGCGGCCGGGCTCCGGCCATATCCTCCCGGCCATCGTGCCCAGGACGACCAGCTGTAACTGGTCACTCCCGGCTGGACGCGGAGACGGGCTGGTCAACCCCTCTGGTCCCATGCGAGTCGCTCCGTTCCGGCGCATACCAATCGAGGTGCATGGTCAGCATGTCTCACCAATGCTGATTGGACAAGCATTTTCGATGAGATCATCAAATCACCTGGGGGCGCGCGTCTCCCCGGCCCCTCCGCACTCCGGCGATGACGGCACCGGGGTGCACCGCTGAAGTCTCGACGCCTGGCTGTACGGACACGCCGAGGAACCCGATGTGCGCTGCACGCTGCAAACGAGCGGACGTTCCTCGCGTGGATGAGGACCTCCGCGACCCTCCTCCGCCGCGCCTTCGACTTCAGACGCCCGGACGTCGAGCACAGCCCGGCAGTGCGCCGGCTGTTGTGTCTCTGACTGTGGGCATCCTCGCGGTGACCTCTGTCGCGCATGGCCGGGTCAGCTGGGCCCGGCCGGAGCGGGCGATCGGCGCGTCCTCTTCCGCGGCGGGGTGCGAAGCCTCGCCGGTCTCGTCCTCGGTACCAGTGGCGCTGGTCGCCTCGTGCGGCATGGCGTGCTCATGGGCGGCGCTGGCATCGCACGTCGCCAACGGCGCCGCTCGCCCGACGTAGTTCACTTTCGCTGCCGGGTGTATGTCAATGTTCGCAGTCGTGCAGCGCGCGTGGCTGTTCGCAGGCTCAATCTGTCCGTCGCTGATGCCGGGCTCGAGCGGCGCCTGCCCCAACGCCCGGCATGCTTGCCTGGACGGCCGAAGCGGAAGAATCCACAAGGAGCCGGGTATGGTGCCGCGCCCGCCGTCTGTCTCCGTCCTGGCAGGATGGCGCCATGGAACGTGTACTTGGAATTGGTGGCTACTTCATGCGGGCTGCCGACCCGAAGGCCCTGAGCGCGTGGTACCGCGACTGCCTGGGCCTGGACGCCGACGAGCACGGCTTGTGGCGTCAGGCAGCCGGGCCGACGGTGTTCGCGGCGTTCGAGTCCGGGAGCGACTACTTCGGGTCCCAAGCCCAGCAGACCATGCTCAACTTCCGGGTCGGTGACCTGGATGCGATGCTCGCGCAGCTGCGTGCCAAGGGGGCAGACGTGTCCGAGGACATCCAGGACATGGAGGGTGTCGGTCGATTCGGCTGGGTCACCGATCCGGAGGGTAACCGGGTCGAGCTGTGGCAGCCCGCCTGACCGCGCCCTCACACTGGCAGTGACGTGCGGATGGACCACTATGTGGTCGAGGCGTGAACCCTGGTCAGGTTCGCGCAGCCGTGTCCCATTACGCCTTGTGCGGTCTTCGGCGGAGCACCGGGGAGCCCTCGCAGCCGAGCCTGCACCGCGTGGGAAGCGCGGTGCGAGTCCGGACGTGACGAGCGGCGCGGGGGCTCACGACGTCGGGAAAGCGGAGGTGGGCCGGAGTACGAGCTGGTCTTCGTCGACCAGCTGCTGGTGACCCTGGTGCAGCTGCGGATCGGGCTCACCCATGCCGCACTCGGCGTGATTTATCAGGCGGTTGGTCCACGATCGGCCGGGCTGCGGCGAGATCCGGCCCCTGCTTGCCGAGCGCGGCTGCGCTGTCCCTGAGCGGCCCGGGCTGCGGCGGCGCACGCTGGAGGACGTGTTCGCCTCTGCCGGGGTCGAGACCGTGACCTTGCGGATCGACGGGATGGAGATCCGGGTCCGCCGCCCTAAGGCGGGGCGTCCCGGACGGCGGGCGTTCGTCTCCGGAAAGCGCAGGCAGAACACCATCAGGGCCACCACGATCAGCGACGGCCAGGGCCGCACTTCGTGGTACGGAGCCACGCGGCCAGGCCGGATGCACGACCAGAGCGCGATGCGCACCGAGGGCATCGCCGAGCAGTTCCGTCAGCACCCCATCGGGACCCGCGATCGACGACTTCGACGGCGACTGCCCCACCCGTCACCGCTGGACACTGGCCCGGCGCAGCATCAGCGGACCCGATGACATCGCGTACTACCTCGGCTCCGCCGCGGCTTCGCGGTCACGGCGGCGCGGGCGGCGGCAAAGAGGGGTGCAGAAACGGTTCCACCCTGGTCCCGCTCACCGGCGGGCGTCCGCCGGTTCTTGGCCACTGGCCCCGCACACCGATCCCGCCCGCCACGTCGCATCCACGCACTGAGCTGGTCCCGCTGGCGGCGCAGACGTCAGGTCATCGCCAGGCACTGCCACTACCGGAGACGGTGTCATTCGTTGGTCGAAGGCATCGTCGGAAGCGTACGTGGCTGATGGGCCATCAGAGGCGATGTCGTGGAACCGGTGTGTCAAGTCGCCCGGGCCGGAACGGAGTTCGTGCTAGTTAGTCACGTGCGCGGGAGCGGGCCTGGTGGAGCCGGACCTTGGTGCGGTTTCCGCAGCGGGTCATCGAGCACCAGCGGCGGTTGCGCGCGGGCGAGCGGTCCACGAAGCGCAGGGCGCAGTGCTCGGAGCCGCAGACACGCACTCGTCGTATCTCCGGGGACAGCAGCAACTCGATCGTGTCCTGGGCCACGAGGCCGAGGCCCACGATCGTGCCCTCGGCGACCTGCGCCGTGCTGCTCGACTCCAACCGGCCGTCTCTGACTACCAGGTGGAGTGTGGGGCGGGGGGCTGCCGCCGACGCCTCGTTGATCACGGCGATGTCGGCGGGAGCGGGCAGGGCACCGCCGGCCACACGCAGCACCGCGCGGTCGATCGCCTCGCGGAGCGTCACCGCGGAGGACAGGGCGGACACGGGCACATCACCCGTGCGGGGCCGGTCGGTGAGCAGGCCGGCGCCGCGCAGCCAGCGCGCCACGTCGTCCGGCTCGCGGAGTGTCTCCCGGGGCTCCTTCCAGCGATCGCGCAGGGTGTTGACGAAGTCCAGGCACACCCGCCCGCCGTACCAGAGCCACTCGTCATCCGTCGCCATGGACCCATTGTCCACGGATCCGCACGCTACTAACCTCCTGAGATGGTTAGCTGGTGAGGCGTGGAGGGACGGACCATGAGTACGGCAACAGTGATCACGGGTGTGGCCCAGGTCAACGGGATCCGCCTGCACTACACACGCGCGGGCTCGGGGCCGCTGCTGGTGCTGCTCCACGGGTGGCCGCAGACCAGCCTGTGCTGGCGTCCGGTGCTCGGCGAGCTCGTCGGCACCCACACCGTCATCGCCCCCGACCTGCGCGGTTACGGTCTCAGCGACAAGCCTGCCACCGGCTACGACAAGCGCCAGATGGCTGCGGACATCGCCGAGCTCGTTCGGCACCTCGGATTCGAGCGGGCGGCGGTGGTCGGCCACGACCGCGGTGCCCGGGTCGCGCACCGCTGGGCCTTGGATCGCCCCGACCAGGTCGAGAAGCTCGTCGTGCTCGATGTGGTCCCCACCCGCGAGATGTTCCGCCGCCTCGATGCCTCAGTGGCCACCGGCTACTGGCACTGGCTCTTTCACCTTCAGCCCGATCTGCCCGAACTGCTGGTCGGGAACAACGTGCGTGCCTATCTGGAGTACTTCTTCGAACGCTGGACCTACAACCGCCACGGTCTGGCCCCCGACGCCGTCGACGCCTACGTTCGCGCCTTCTCTCGCCCCGGCGCGCTGCGTGCCGGCTTCGACGACTACCGCGCCCAGGAGTGCGACCTCGCCCTCGACGACGAGGACGCCGCCGCGGGCCGCCGTCTGACCATGCCCGTTCTGGCCCTGTGGGGCTCGGCCGGCCTGCCTGCCCGGCTGCCCAGCCTGGATATCTGGCGCCAGTACGCCGATGACGTCACCGCGGCCGAGATCCCGGAATGCGGCCACTTCATCCCCGAGGAACGCCCCGACGTCCTCCTGACCCACCTGCGGAAGTTCCTTGGCTCATGAGCGCGGTGTCGACCAAGATCACTGTTCGGCTGGGAGTTCCGTGGCCGCCAGGACTGCCCCCTGCCGTGAGGCTGCCGTTGCGGAAGGGGCGTTCGCGCCCGGCCATCTCGGCGAGCTGACCCAGATCATCCGTTCGAGATGGTCGATGAGGCTCTGGCCCAGACCGCCGGAGTGCAGGCCCGTGTGAGGGACCGCCCTCCCGAGTCGCGGTGTATCTGCTGCTGGCGGGTTGTCCGTTCCCCCAGCTGGGCTGGCAGCATGTGCGGCAGCGCCTGGCTGCGGGCCTTCAAGGGCTGCGGGTCGCTGCACCAACGGGCGGCGCGCTGATGCAGGCCCAGGCGGGTGGCGGCCGCACCGCTGAAGTGGCTGTTCGATCTACTCCGCGACCCGGAGCTGACCGGCACAGCCATCCCCGCAACTGGACGCCCTCGTCAACTCGTTGGTCCCGGCGCTGGCGCACCAACGTGAGTGGCTTCGCCATGAAAGCCGGGACGGTGAGCGACTCCGCGCGCGAGGCGCGGGCGCCAAGGGCAAGTTCTCCGATGCGGACCGGGTCCTGGCCGCCGTCCTCTGCCTGCGCAAGATCGGCACCCACGACCTGCTCGCCCGCCTCTTCGGCGTCACCCGCGCAGCACGCTCACGCGGGCCGTCCAAGAGGCAGGGCCCCGACTGGCCGTGTACACGTTCCAGCCCCCAACCGCCGGATTCCGCACCCCAACGGACGCGGCCGCCCACCTCGACAAGTACGGCAGCCAGCCCCCGATGAAGATCAAACCCGCATACTGATTCTCTGCGAGCCTCTCCGTGCCCAGCAGGCGATCAGAAGGCCAGAACCCTCACCACCGCCTCACGCCGGCGCGGCGATCCGTCGTCAATCCCCGTCGTCGACCCCACTACCGGCGAGTTCAACGAACTACCGGTCAGCTGGTCTGCGCGGTGTCGGCGTCGTACTTCTCGCGGGCGGCGAGGACCTCCGCCATGTGGCGCACCGACCAGTCGGTCAGCGCCCGCAGCGGCTCCCGGATCGTCTGGCCGAGCGGGGTCAGCGCGTACTCCACGCGCACCGGCACCTCCGGATAGACCGTTCGCAGGACCAGGCCGTCGCGTTCGAGGGCGCGCAACGTCTGGGTGAGCATCTTCTCGCTCACCCCCGCCAGTTGCTTCCGCAGCTGGGTGAACCGGCACGCCCCGCCCCTACCGAGTTCGCCTATCACGAGAACGGACCATTTGCTGCCGATCTGGTCGAGCAGGTCGCGCGACGGGCAGCCACGCGTGTACGGATCCCATGACGCTATGGGCTCGGTCACAGCCGTCTCGGACGACACAGCGCTCACCTCACTTCTTTCCTGTGGGTGGCTACCTTACCTACAAGTGGCTGCTTCCCCATAGAGAGTTACCCCGCCATCGTGGATCACGCCGCGGGAGGCCGCGGCAGATTGGGGATCACCAATGTCAATCGTCGTCACAGGAGCCACTGGTCAGTTGGGCAGGCTTGCCGTCGAGGCACTCCTGCGGCGGGGAGTTCCCGCTTCACAGATCGTCGCGACGGGCCGGGACATCTCAAGGATCAAGGACCTGGCCGACCGCGGCGTCGTAGTGCGCAGGGCCGACTTCGCCGACCAGGACAGCCTCACGGCGGCTTTCGCCGGAGTGGACAAACTGCTCCTGATCTCCACCACCACCGTGAACGAGCGCCTCGGCAACCACCGGCGCGCCATCGACGCCGCGCTCGCCGCGGGCGTGTCTCTGGTGGCGTACACGAGCATGTCCCATGCGGACACGGCCACCACGATCCTTGCCGCCACTCATCGCGCTACTGAGGAATACCTGCGCGAGCGCAACGTGCCCAGCGTGCTGCTGCGCAACAGTTGGTACCTGGAGAACTACACCGCTCAGCTCCCCGTGGTCCTCGAGTACGGCACCGTGACCGGGGCCGCCGGCCAGGGCAGGATCAGCGCCGCTGCCCGTGCCGACTACGCCGAGGCGGCCGCGGCGGTGCTCACCACCGAGGGTCATGCCGGCGAGGTGTACGAGCTGGGCGGCGACGAGGCTTTCACCCTGGCGGAGTTCGCCACAGCGGTCTCGGCCGCTACCGGCAAGGAGATCAGCTGCACCGACCTCCCGGCTGACGAGCTCGTCCAGGTGCTGATCGGCGCCGGCCTGCCCGCCGAGCTGGCCAAGGTTCTCACCGACGCCGACCTCGGCATGAGCCGCGACGAGCTGTTCACCGACTCGGGCGATCTGAGCCGACTGATCGACCGGCCCACCACGTCCCTGGCCAGCGCGATCGCCGAGGCACTGCGCTGACACACGTCCCCGCAGCCGGCCGCGATCCGCGCTTGGGAGCCTTCGCCGGGTTTGCGGCGATGATCGTCGCTTCACCAGCATCAAAGAGATCACATTCCTACGAGTCGACTGGAAAGTCCCTTCTCATGTCTACTGGCACCACCGCGCACGCCGCCCGGCGGCGCAAGCTGCTCACCCTCACCGCGGCCTCCGCCGCCCTGGCGGCCCTCACGCTTCCCGCCACCGCCGCGACGACGCCCACGGGCCCGAAGACAGCGCCTACCCGATCACCGTCAACGGCGGCAATGCCTTCCCAGAGAGCGTCGCGGCCGACCGTCGCTCCGTCTACACCGGCAGCATCGACGACGGCACCGTCTACCGCGGACGCGTCGGAGCGAAGACGCTCGAACCCTTCCTGCCAGGCGGCCAGGACGGCCGCACCCAGGCCACCGGAATAAAGATCGACGGCAACCGCCTGCTGGTCGCCGGCGCCTTCACCGGACGCTTCTTCGTCTACACCGACACCGGCAAGCTGGTCTCCTCCTACACCGTCCCCGACACGGGGGAGAAGACCCTCGTCAACGACGCCGCCGTCGCCCCGGACGGGGACGTCTACATCACCGACTCCTTCCGCCCCGTGGTCTACCGGATCCCGGCTGCCGAGGTGCACGCCCCCGCCACCGGCGGACACCGGACCCTGAAGGTGGCCTACCGCCTTCCGGGCTACGTGGCCGGCAAGTCCAACGGCAACGGCATCACCACTGCCCCCGACGGCAAGTACCTGATCATCGGCTACTGGTACAGCGGCGCGCTCTACCGGCTCACCCTCGCCACCGGCGATGTCGGCAAGATCTCCGCACCTGCGCTCACCAGCGCCGACGGCATCGCACGGCGAGGCAACACGCTGTACATCGCCCGTTCCGTGAACAACAAGGTCGCCACGGTGCGGCTCTCCGACCACGACACCCGGGCCACCGTCTCCTTCGAGCGCACCTATCCGGGAGCCGACACGACCACCGGCGTCGCCGTGAGCGGAGACCGCCTCCTGGTGACCAACTCCCAGATGGACACCTACCTGTATGACACCCCCCTGACCAGCCCGGCATTCACCGTCGAAAGCCTGCCACTGCACTGACCACCGCCCCCCTGAGCTGCCGTCGAGCGGGGTGGCTCTCGCAAGAGCCCGCTGCTCGATGGAAGCTCGCCCTGTCGCCCGCAGTCGCGAACGAAACAACCCCAACCAGCCCGCCCGGCATACCGACGGCGGCAAATGCCCCCGCGCTCCAGGTCATCAGCGCGCTCGCCGCAGTCGACCCTCCGGTGTGGTCCAGGACGCGGAGCGCGTCGGCCAGCGGCGGTCGACGTCGTGGCCGTCGGCGCACGGCATCGGGCTTCCTCCCGGCCGACGGGCCATGAAGCAGGGCTGACGCCCACCCGGCGGACCCGTGATCATCCGTCAGACGGGTGCGGGCCACCCTAGGTTCGGTCCGGGTAGAGCGCTTGGCGGTTGCCCACAGGCTGCTGCGGTTGAGGTGGTCAGGGTGCCGCCGGATCATGGCACTGTCGAAGAGCTCCGGCGTCGGCTCTGTTTCGAGCAGTTGGTCGGTGTCGGCGAGGTAGCGGCGGATCTTGCCTTGGCTACACGCGGCGGGCAGCACAGGGCGGCGATGGGGGCGGCGTCGTCACCACCGACCTCGGGGCCTCGCACCCGGTCCGCGCTGGTCCTGGGCGGCACCTCACCCAGCGGCCCGCACGGCATCGAACTCGGCCGGGGTGGAAGTCGGCGAGCGGCCGGCAGGACCGACGGCGGCCCTCGCCGAACACTGCTCAGGGGAGCAGTCTGCAGGGAGGGGCTGCGTTGGGATACCGAAGGCGCAAGGAAACAAGCCACTCGCACTGATACACGACTTATCTTAACTCGTGAAAGAGCAAGCCGGCGTCTGCGCCGCGCTGAGCTGCGGCGAATCCCGCGGCCGGCCTTCGCCCCGCGCGAGGGGAGCGGTCGGCCGCACCCCGGCCGACAGGCGCCGATCCAGGTGCAAATCGGTGCATATTCTCCTCATTCGACGCAGCGGGAAAGTTGCTGCCGTTCCCTGTTGTAACGATCTAGGTTTGTGGCCGTGGCGGGAGAGAGGATCTCCGCCGCGGCACCCGGAGGTTCCCCGGCAGGGGCAGTACGCCAGATCGAACGGGCCTTGACACGTGTCCGAACACGAGGAGGAACATGTCTCTTCCGCCGTCGACGAGAGATCCCTGGGCAGACGTCACGAGCGTGCGCGGTTTCCGGTGCGACGAACTGATATCGGCGCTGCAGAAATACATCCGCCGGGGGGATCTGGAGGAAGCGCTTCTCATCGCCCGGGAGATGTACGAGACGAGTCCAGAACTGGAAGCGCACCTGTGGACACGGCTGATGGTGATCTCCGCGTCGGACTGCAATGACGGGACGTTTCAGCAGACGCTCATCGTCGAGTCCCTGCACCGGGTGGGAATGCGCATGCAACGGGGCACGGGCGAACGCTGGCTTTTCCTCGTGCAGGCGGTCCGCTACTTGGTCGGTATCACCAAGGACGAGACCACGGACGAGATCTGCATGTGGTCGCGCCACACCATGAACAAACGTCTCCGCAACCCCGTCATACCGGACTACGCGCTCGACATCCACACCGAAGCAGGCCGCAAGCTGGGCCGGGGAATGACCCATTTCCTCGACGAGGGAACCGTCATTGCCAATCCGTACGACGGTGCCGACCCGACATTTGGGAAGCGCGTCCGGGAAGTCGTGGCCCGCGGCGAATGGGATTGACGTGAAACGATTAGTCGTCACGGGCACCGGCGGAGCGTCCGGCTACGCGGTGGCGCGGCAGGCGGAGGAGTTCGGCTACGACGTCCTGTGGGCCGACGCCGATCCCCTCTGCCCGGCCCTGCTGGCCAATTCCCCTCAGGCGCAGCTGCTCCCGCCGGCCTCGGAAGGCGTCGCCTACCTCGAAGCCCTTGCGGAAGCGGCGAGGAACTTCGGAGCCACCTGCGTCAGTTTCAACACGGACGCCGAGGTGCGGTACGCCGCGGGCCACCTGGCCACCCTGGCCGAACGGGGGCTGTCGCAGTGGATACCGTCGCCGGAAACGGTGCGGATCTGCTCGGACAAAGCGGAGTTCGCGAACCATCTTGCCCGGGACTCCCGCTTCCGTACGCCGGTCTCCTATTCGGTCGACGATGTGAAGTCCGATTTCCCTGCCACCGGCATCTTCGCCAAGAAGCGTGCGGGAAGCGGCGGAGCGGACTCCATGATCTGCTCGTCCCGGCAAGAACTCGACGCCTGGCTGTCCCGCAACCCGGACGGATTGCTCCAAGAGGTGCTGACCGGGCAGGAATTCTCCGCCGACTGCCTGTATACGGGCTTGGACCTGCCGCTCGTCGTGCCCCGTCGCCGGCTGCGTACGCGCTCGGGCATGTCGACGGTCACCGAGACCTTCCACGACGCCTCGCTCGAACGGCTCATCGCCGATCTGGTACAGGAGCTGCAGGTGGTCGGCCCCTCCTGCGTACAGGGATTCCTCCAGCCGGACGGTGTCGTCTTCACCGAGGTCAACGTGCGGTTCGGGGGCGGCTGCGCGGCGGCGTTCTGGGGCACGACACATCTGGTCGAGCAGTATCTGTCCCTGCTGACCACCGGTGAGCGAAAACTGCCGGCCGGGCTGCACGGAACACGCACGTCCGGCACGACGACGCTCGTGCGGGTTCCCGGCTATGTGACGTTCCAGGCCGGACCGGAAACGGATGCACCAGCCGCATTCGAGAAACCGTGAATGGGGGAACTCCAGAAATGAGCCGTGGGAGCGTGCTCGTCATCGCACCACATCCCGACGATGAAACGTTCGGCTGCGGTGGCACCATCGCCACATTGTCGGCCTCGGGCATGAACGTCTACGTACAGCTCATCGTGCAGCACACCATCAACACGGGTGGCCCGTCCGTGGCGCGCATGGCAGCCGACAGAGGAAAGGAATTCGCTCTCGCCTGCAGCAAGCTGGGCGTGAACGATTACCACGTGATGATCGAGGACGGCGACCACCGGGACACGCTGCACACGAGCACCGCGCGACTCGTCGAGGCGATCGAGTCCGCCTCTCCTCTCTCGATCGACCGGGTGCGGCCACAACTCGTTCTGCTGCCGGCGCGGAGTGCTTTCCACCAGGACCACCAGGTGGCTCACCAGGCCGCGTTCGCCGCGTGCCGCAACCGGGGAACTGGGCATCACACGCCCTCCGTGATCCTGGGCTACCAGTGCCCCGAGGACACGTGGACTTCCCATCTGGAGCAGGCGACGTGCTCTCTCGACGTCACCGCGCACTACGGTCAGAAGCAGGCCGCGATCGAGTGTTATCAGTACCAGACCAAGCCGGAACCGCATCTGCGGTCGTTGAGCGGTATCGAACGAGCCGATGCTGCCCGGGGCGCGGCTATAGGAGTCCCGTACGCGGAGTCCTTCGTGACGTACCGGACGACTCTCGCATTCCTCGCTGAGGCGGCTCGGGTACGGGACCCGGCATGAGGGAACACCTGGAGGACTGGGCGTGGGCCCAGACAATCGTCCGGTTCACCGGCCGGCGTCCCCCGGACCAAGTGGTGCAGAGTGTACGGGCCGTTGCTGTGGTCGACGACGGTGTCGTGGTGTGCAGCCTTTCCGACGGCGCGCCCTTCCTTCCGGGAGGCACGCGGGAAGAGGGCGAGTCCGTGGACGACTGTCTGAGCCGCGAACTCACCGAAGAGGCCGGGTTCTTGATGAAGGGGCGGCCTCATTGGTTCGCCGCGCACAGCGGTGTTTCCTATCACAGGATTCCGTACAAGCCGCACGCCCCTTTTCCGCTGAAGGCGTGGCTGTGGGGCGCGGTCAAGGGCGAGCTGGTCGGTCCGCCCACGAATCCCGCGGGCGCCGAGCAGGTGGCCACCGTACAGGTGCTGCGGCCGGAAGACGCCGTAGCAGTTCTCGAAAGGGAAGGGCGCGGCTACGCGCAAGCACTCCGGTACTGGATGAGCTTGGGAGCCCCTGTTGATCTCTGAGGAAGACACCGAACGCGATCTGATCGTCGACACCGACACCCTGGGCATCAACGACGACGCTCTCGCGCTCTGCCATCTCTTCGCGCTGGGGCTCGTTCCCCGCCTCATCACCACCGTGTTCGGGAACGCCTCCGCGCTCTCCTCGGCGGGACACGCGCGTACTCTGGCCCGCGCCCACTGCCTCGACATCGATGTCGTCCGCGGATGCGAGAGACCCCTGTGGTGGCACGAGCCGTTCCGGGAACAGGTTCGGGCGGGCCTCGCCGCGCTGCCGGCGTCGACTTATCTGGCGTCGCTGAGCGTGGACAACACACGTTTCTGGGACACCGGCGCCGAGGACGGGCCCGCTCCCGGCGCACTGGCCACCACTCTGACGCGCTCCCACGGGACGGATGTGCTCGCCCTCGGCCCCACCACGAACATCGCCCGGGCACTGCGGCTGGTCGATGCCTCGGTGCCGGCGCGGCACCGCCTGTGGATCTCCGGAGGGTCCCTCGGGGGCGGAAACGTGACCGAGCACGCCGAATTCAACGCATTCGCCGATCCCGAAGCCCTGCAGGCGTGCCTGGCGGCGCGCTGGAAGGCCGTGGTGATGGTTCCGTTGGAGGTGACGCAAGCCCCCCGGCTGCTGCCGGCGGCGGTGGACCGCATCCGGCGCACCGGCACACCACTGGGTGCTGCTCTGGACAAGCTCGAACGCGAGTCGCCGCGGGGCGAGAACAAGGACCGCGAACCCATCTGGGACGTCGTAGCCGCCGCCCTCCTGGCGGACGCGAGCCTGCCGTACAAGCAGGAGACAGGAGTGATCTCCGTGGCCACCGGTCTGCCGGACCGCGGCAGGGTCCGCTTCCGGCGAGGAAAAGGGACGCACCACCTGGTGACGGACATCGATCCACAGGCGGTGGTCCAGCGTTTCGAAGTAGCCGTCAGCCGTCCGAGGAGGGCGTCTTGACCACCGGCAACGACGGTGCCTCGGGGGAGCTGACCATCGTCGTCCCCGTGTGCGACGACCCTCTCATCTACCGCTGCCTGGCCTCCATCGACGTTCCCTGCCCGGTCATCGTCTCCACGAACGGATCGCCGGACTGGTTCCTCGAAGGACTCCAGACCTACGCCAAGGCGGCACCGCACGTCACCGTCCTGAGCACCTCCGAACGCGGGATAGGCCTGGCGTACAACAGGGCGATCGCGCTGGTGGACACCCCTCTCGTGCTCCTGATGGACTCCGACTGCGTCTTCGAGCCCGGAGCGATCGCGGCGATGCTGGCGGCGGCCGGGGGATTGGTGAAGGGGCGGGTGCGGTTCGAGACCCGGGGACGCGGCACCCGTCTGGTCGCCGAGGCGCGACGGCTGACCGAGGACCCGCTGGTGACCAAGAAGGTCAACGCGTACAGCCCGCCGCTCCTGTACCGCACGGACATCGTGGAGCACATGGGGGGTTACCACTTCGACACAGCCATGAAGTGGCGCGAGGACCGTGACTTCGAACTGCGCCGGCGCAAGGCCGCGTTACCGGTCCGGCTGGTCCCCGAAGCCGTCATCTGGCACAAGCCCCTCAGCCTGCGCGACGACCTGAGAAGCGTGTGGGCCTACGGCGTGGGTCAGGCTCACGGCGAAGCGCTGGACGTGCTGCCCCGGATGTCCTTGAGATACGAGCTGAAGAAGGTGGGCTCCGTGGCCTGGAGAGGAGTGCGGCGCGGCAAAGCCGGCGCGGGCGGCTACGCGGCGGTCAGAAACCTCGTCCTGCTGGCGAGCCGGGGCATCGCGGTACGGGGCCTGCGGGGGGCGCAGTGATCAGGATCCTCTTCTGCGACCTCGACGGAACCCTCGTACGTCCGGGCAACCGGGTGCTCGACGAGGACATCGGCCAACTGCGCGAGGCGATCGCGTGCGGAGTGCGTCTGGTCTTCGTCACGGGACGCCCCTCGCGCTGTCTCGCCGACCTGCCACCGGCCGTCACCGAACTGTCCCGCGAAGTCGTCACGTCCAACGGGGCGTCCGAAGTCGTCGAGGGCGCCACACGCCTCCTCGCCCCCTTGGACGGGCGATGGGTCAGGGACTTCGCCGAAGCGCTCCGCGCGGCCGATCCGAAGGTCAGCTTCGCGACGGAGTTCGAGACGGCCTTCGGCTTCGAGCCCGGGTATGCCTGGTGGCCGGCCACGGACACGGGAGCGGACTCGGTGTGCGCGGACATCTCGGACCTGACCGGTGGCAGCCTCCCCATCACGAAACTGCTCTGCCGCAGCACCGGCCTCGACGCCGGACGACTGGCCCGGACCGCCGAAGCGCTGGGCTTCGATGCGACCGTCACCTACTCCTGCCGACCGGGGGAGGGCGGACCGGTCGAAGTACTGTCGCCCCACGCCTCCAAGGGGAACGCGGTGGGGCGGATCCTCGACGAGGCGGGCATCGCGCCGGCCGCCGCGGTGGCCTTCGGGGACCGGTCCAACGACATCCCGATGCTCGCGTCCGTCGGTGCCGGTGTCGTCATAGGGGCTCCCTCCGAACCTCGCCTCGCGGTGTTCGAGTCGGCGGCCTCGGTGGGGACATGGCTCGCGGCCCACCAGGAACGCTGGCGAGGACATCTTGGTACGTAGGGGACACCTTGGCACATAGAGGAGCGATGTGAAGCTCGCCCGTTTCGCCCGACCCGGACGTGCAGACCGTCCACCCAGGTCGCGCCCGTTCAGCAAGACGGCGACGTCACTCGGCGTCGCCGCGGGATGCTACGCCGTGGCGATGTCGGTGTTCGGCACCACCACCAGCCTGTTCCTCGCGGACGCGGTCCATGCGGGGCCGGGACTGATCGGCCTGTACTTCACCGGCTGCGCCGTGGCCGCCGTCGGCATCAACCTGGTCACGGGATGGCTGTCCGACCGGGTGACCGACAGAAGGGCCGCCCTGGCCGCGACCGCGCTGGCCGGGGTCGCCGGTGCGCTGGCGTTCACCGCCGTACGCAACTACGCGGTGGTGTTCGCCACCGGGGCGGTGCTGCTCAGCCTCAACGACGCGTACATCTCCCAGCTGTTCGCGTATGTCAAAGAGTTCGCCGAGTCCACCGGCAGGGGGGTGACCCCGTTCAGTTCCGCGGTCCGGTCGGTCTTCTCCGCCGGGTGGGTGGTCGGCCCGCCGGCCGGCCTCTTCCTGCTGGCCCACACGGGCTTCGGGCTCCTGTACACGAGCGTCGCCTGTCTGCTCCTGCTGACCGCGCTGCTTGGCCGCTGGCTCCTGCCGGCTGTGCCCGCGCCGCCCGGACCGCTGGTCGACGACGACGCCGACAGGGGCGAGCGCCGCCTGGCGCGGATGCGCCGAGCCCTCGCCGTCGTGCCGCACCGCACCTGGCTGCTGCTCGGCGCCGTCACGGCGATCAACGTGGCGGATCAGATATACCTCATCGCCATCGCCCTGTACGTCACCAAGGACCTGCACCTGTCGGCGGCTCTGGTCGGCGTGATGGCCGGAGTCTGCGCGGCATTGGAGATCCCGCTGATGATCGCGGTGGGTCGGGTGGCCGACCGCATCGGAAAGCTGCGCGTCGTGGCCGCTGCCGTGATCCTCGCCGTGGTCTTCTTCTGCCTGCTACCGGTGGCCGGCTCGGCACCGGTCCTGATCGCCCTCCAACTGCTGAACGCCGTGTGGACCGCGGTGGTGACGAGCATCCCGATGGTGGTGGTGCAGGAGGAGGTGCCCGGCGGCACCGGCTCCGTGTCCGCGCTGTACTCGTCCACCTTCCCCGTCGCCCAGCTGCTGGCGGGAGCTGTCACCGGGGTGGTCGCCGCGCAGGCCGGATACCGCGACGTGTTCTGGATCTGCGCTGGACTCTGCGCGCTCGCCGCCGTGCTCCTGCTGTGCCGCAGGGCTGCGCGCGGCGCGGACGACGGCCGGACACGCGCCCCGGGAACTGCGCGTCGGTACACCCCTTCGGCACACGGCATCGAGAGCCGTACAGAGAAAGACGGGAGAGACCTGACGTGACGATTCGCTTCGTGTCGGTCGTCGGCGCCGACACCGGCCTGCTGGATGCCGCCATCACGCACTACCGCGACCTGGGGGTCGAGTCCTTCCACATCGCCCGGCACATCGAGTCGTTCGACGACCCGGACTTCCGGCGGTCGCAAGAGGTCGTGGCACGGCACGGGTTCTCCTTCGCCGCCGTGCACCAGGGGCCCTGGGACGAGGACCTGAACGCGTATTTGATCCGCGCCCAGATGCGGCGGCACCCGGCCGACTGGTGGGTGGTCGCGGACCTGGACGAGTTCCATGTGTACGACCGGCCCCTGACCGACGTCATCACCGCCTGCGAGGCCGGCGGGTACGACTACGTCAAGGGCGCCCTGCTGGACCGGGTGGCCGCCGACGGGAGTCTGCCGGCGCTGCGGCCGGATGTGTCGATCTGGGAGCAGTACCCTCTGGCCGGACTGCTGACCCTGCGCGTGCCGGGAGCGGGGTCGTCGAAGGTGACGCTCGCCCGCGGCAGCGTGCCCCTGCACCTGGGCCAGCACGGGGCGGACGCGGGACGGCCCATGCCCGCGGAGGAGGCCTTCCCGCAGGTTCACCACTTCAAGTGGAACGACTCGGTCCTGCCGCGGCTCATCCAGCGAGAGAAGGCGTACTCCTCCGGCGACTGGCACCTGACCTATCCGGACACCGTCGACGAGTCACGCCGGATGCTCCGCCACCTCGAGGCCAACGGCGGTCGCATCGACGTCACCGCCGAGGAACTCCAGCTGCATCCCTGCGGCAGTGACTACGCACACTACAAGCCGTGGCCGGACCTCATTCCCCTGCTTAAGAACCGCAGATGAGGAACACACCGTCGGTGGCTCGCCGGCCGACTGCCCGCTCCGGCCGAGCCGCCGCCCGGCCTCTTCGACAACCGTCCCATGGCACGGACTGTCCTGCACGGACCTCCCGTGCACGTCTCATCCACCTCATCCACGAAAGGATTCCCCACGAGATGAACAAGCTTGCTGCGGACGACCGTGCGTCGGCACGACCCACCAGGCCCGCGCGGTGGCTGGCCGCCGGCGCCGTCTCGGCGGCCGTGCTCGCCCTCGCCGCTCTGACCCCCGCCACGGCCCACGCCGCCGGGACGGCCGACTGCCCGTCCGGCGCGCTGTGCGTGTACTCCGAGCAGCAATTCGGCGGTGATCGTCTGACCCTCTCCTCCCTGACCGGCAGCGGCACCTGCGTCAGCCTGGTCGACCACGGTTGGGCGGGGCGGGTCGAGTCCGCCTTCAACACCCACTCCGCCAGCGCGGTCCTCTTCCCGGCCGACGACTGTCTGGGCGGCCCGTACCGCGTCGACGCGGGCACCGGAGTGGCGGACCTCGGTGCCTTCGTCCCGCTGAGCGCCTGGGTGCCCGGCGCGGCGCAGTGAACGTGCGGACATCCACGACGGGGAGGTCGCCAGAGTGAAAGTACTGAT
The DNA here is from genome assembly GCF_054850255.1 of Streptomyces sp. 7R007. Classification (NCBI taxonomy): domain Bacteria; kingdom Bacillati; phylum Actinomycetota; class Actinomycetes; order Kitasatosporales; family Streptomycetaceae; genus Streptomyces; species Streptomyces sp. 7R007. The sequence goes on from NZ_JBTWMV010000025.1 coordinate 94,524, forward strand.
CTCCGGGGGAGCCGGTTACATCGGCAGCACTGTCGGCTCCGCCTGCCTGGACGCGGGAATCACGCCCGTCGTGCTGGACAGCCTGGTGACGGGCCGCAGGGAGTTCACCGAGGGGCGCGTCTTCTACGAGGGTGACATCGCCGACGGCGCCCTGGTGGACCGGGTGTTCGCCGAGCACCCGGACATCGCAGCCGTCGTCCACTGCGCGGCTCTGATCATCGTGCCCGACTCTGTCGCGGACCCGGTGGGCTACTACCGCGCGAATGTGTCCAAGAGCCTGGAGTTCGTCGGCCACCTGCTGCGGAACGGATGCGGGAGGCTGCTCTTCTCCTCCTCCGGTTCGATCTACGCCGCCGGTGAGGACTTCAGCGTCACGGAGGAATCCCCGATCGAACCGTTGAGCCCCTACTCGCGGACCAAGGCGGTGTGCGAAGGCATGTTCGCCGACATCGCCGCCACCCAGCCGATCCGGGTGCTGTCCCTGCGCTACTTCAACCCGGTCGGCGCGGATCCCGAGTACCGCACGGGCCTGCAGGTGCGACGTCCCAGCCATGCGGTGGGCAAGCTCATCGAGGCGCACACCGCGGGTGAGCCGTTCAGGATCACGGGCACGGACTGGCCCACGCGCGACGGTTCGGGCATCCGGGACTACATCCATGTCTGGGACCTGGCAGCCGCTCACGTGGCCGCGCTGCGGCGCTTCGACGACATCCTGAACGGGCCTACGCGGTCCACCGTGATCAACCTGGGCACCGGGACCGGCACCACCGTCCGGGAACTCGTGGACGCCTTCAACAGCGTGGTCGCCCCACCGGTCGCCGTGGTCGAGACGGGTCCCCGGCCCGGCGACTCGGCCGGTGCATTCACCCGCAGTGACCGGGCCAAGCGGCTGCTGGGCTGGGAGCCTCGGAACAGCATCGCGGACGCGATCCGCAGTGCGATGCGATGGGCCGAGGTCCGTGACGAACGACTCGGGAACGGGGACGGAGGACAAGAACGGGGATCACCCAGTGCCCGGGGCTGAGGTGCTCTGCTGCCGCGGCGGTCTTCCGTCGAGGCCGCGGGCCGCGCGGGGGCGCCTCCAAGGCGAAGTGGGCCAGGGCGGTGCAGGCCGGATCGTCGGCCGGCAGCGCGCATCCGGCACGGACGCCATCGGAGCCCGCTGGAAATCACGGGTGGTGTCCGGAACCGACCTCCAATCAGTGCCACGACGTCCCGCGACGCGTCCGAGCCCATGACGTGATGGTGTGCGTCGTGTCGTCCGCTCACACACGACGGGATGTTCAGATCGTCCTTCTTCACAGCAGCACGACGCAGCCCTGCCGCTCCAACTCGGCCAGCAATGATCGCGAAGGAGCGCAGGCGTTCCCAGCACAGGTCCAACTTCTCCGGGGAGGGCATGTCGATGACCCGGTCCGCCAGGCGTGTGAGGGCAGGGCTTCGATCGCGTTGTTCCGAAATCAGAGCTCGCGCAGGCTGCGGAGGCTGCCGATGCTGTCGGGCAGTGCGGTCAACCGGTTGTGTTAGGCTCGAAGTCCGACCAGACACGTTCTCGTGACAATTGAGGTAGCGAAGCCTCGTCAGGTTCCCAGCATGTCCGGGATTTGCGACAACTCGTTGTCGTGCAAGTAGAGGAAGACCCTGGGGCCGGCCAGGTCGGCCTGTTCGTCGGGCACCGGGATGAGGCGGTGGTGGCCGAGGTCCAGGGTCGTTAGCCGAAGCAGCCCCCCGATCTGTGGCGGGAGGTCAGTGAGCCCGTTGTCGGCGAGGATGAGGATTTCGAGCTCGCTGTGCCGCCAGACCGAACTCGGGTACGTCCCCGTGGTTTCCTTCCCGGGTGTGTCGGCGATCAGCTCAACGGCTCTCGTCGGGCATGCCGTGTGCAGCCACTTCGCGCACCACAGCAACACAGCGGTGGGCCTGGGCGGCGCCCGGGCCATCCGGATGCCAGGCGTCGATCACTACCCCGACGATGCCTGGTTCCTCAACAGGGTCACCCACGGGTACCACGCGTTTCGGCTCGATGACCACCGAGTCGAGGTCCACGTCACCTTGAAGCAATCGGCGACCACGCGCCTCGCCCGGCCCCGCACCTCGCTTACTGCTCGGCTCGGAGCACCAGCCGAGCGGACAGTCGGGGCCGGTCTTGTCGGCCGTCCGGACGAGCGCCGGCAGATCCTCATCTCCTTCCGGTACAAGAAACTCCGGCGTCAGATGGGCTCCGTACCCGCCGTCTTCTTCCCGGTCCTCCCAGACCACCCGGCACACAGCGGTCCGCCGGGCGCTCGCAGCCAGGTCGACTCCGATCGTCACCGCCCGCCGACGTCGAACGTCCAAGGCGCGATCACCCTCCGCGACCAACTCCCGCTGCCCCACCGGTAGCCAAGCAGACCACCCACCGGCAGATGCCCGGGCCACCCCGACGGCCCGCCGTGCCGGCAGGCCGCCTCACGGCGCTCGAATCGCAAGGCCGACAGCCGTGCTCGTCACGCGGGGATCAGCACGGCAACCGCACCAGGAACACCGTCTCCACATGCGGCCGGCTCGCCACGGAGACATCACCCCCGTGTGCCCGCACCAGCTGTCTGACGATGGACAGCCCCAGCCCGCTGCCTCCCGTCCGCCTGCTGCGGGACTGTTCGGCCCGCCAGAAGCGGTCGAACACCCTGGGCAGGTCCTCGCGGCGGATGCCGCTGCCCGTGTCCTTCACCTCGATGGCGACGGCGCCTGCCACTCGGCGGGCGCTGAGGGTGACGCCGCCGTCGGGCGGGGTGTGGCGTATCGCGTTGGACAGAAGGTTGCCCAGGACCTGGCGGAGGCGGACCGGGTCGGCGTGGATCAAGAGGCCGTCCGGGGCATGGACGGCGGTCTTGACACGGCCGGCGTGTGCGGTCGCCTGGTGCGCGCTCATGGTCTGCTCCATCAGCTCGCGGAGGTCCAGCTCCTGTGGATGCAGGCGCAGGGTGCCGGCGTCCGCGGCGGCGAGCACCTGGAGGTCGTCCACGATGTGCTGGAGGAGGTCCGCCTCCTCCTGCAGCGAGGTGAGAAGCGCCGAGTCGGTCTCGGCCAGGCCGTCCTGCGCCGCGTCCAGCCAGCCGCGGATGTTGGTGAGGGGCGTGCGCAGTTCGTGGGCGATGTCGCTGACCATGACCCGGCGCTGCTCGTCGGTGCGTTCGCGGCGCTCCGCCAGGTCGTTGAGGGCGGCGGCCAGATGGCCGGTCTCGTCCTTGGCGGTGACCGGGATACGGGGGTGCCGGCCCGAGGGGGCGCGGGCCGCGCTGGTCAGCGCGCGCAGCGGACGTACCAGCCTGATCGCGATGACGGCGGTCACGGCGATGGTCGCGGCCAGAACCAGACCGGTCGTGGCCAGGATCCGGAGGGTGCCGGCCGTTGACAGGTCGAAGACGGGGGTGGCCGTGCGCGACGGGCTGGTGACGAACAGGAGGGCCGCCGGGGCGACGTACGCCGCCAACTGCTCCCGTCGGCCTTCCTCCACACAGTCGTCCACAGCGGCGGAACCCTGCGCGGACTCATCGCCGTCCACCCGGAAGTCGACCGTGATGGTCAGGGGTTCGGGCAGACGCAGGTGGTTGCGCTCCGCGCAGCCGCGGACGAGTCCGGTGAGTTCGGCCAGGGCCGTTGCCTCGGTCCGGGTCGGGGCGAACAGGTCCTTGGACGCGCAGGCCGGCGTGGAGTCCCCCCCCCGGCCCCGAGCGTGCGCACGGCGGGTCTGCCACTGGCCTCCTCGATGATGTGCGCGCGTATTCCCGTCCGGTCGTAGAGGCAGGTGACCTCCACGCGGGCGAGCTGTCGCAGGTTCGCGCGCTCCTCGGCGGGCAGGCGGTAGGGGCCGACGGCTCGTGGGTCGATGCGGGAGACCTGCTCCGCCGGGCCGACTCCCTGATCCGTGGGCGGAGCCACGTGCAGCGGATCGATCACGGCGCTCGCGTTGAGGGGGAGCCGTTCCGCGGCCGGCCGATGCGAGGTGGCGATGACCTGGCGCGCCCGCGTGGTCAGGATGATGGTGCGCCCCGTCGACCGGGAGAGATCAAGGACGGTGCGCTCGACACCGTTCCAGGTCCGGTGCGCCGCGGCGAAGCCCTCCAGTGTGTCCTGGATGGTGGCGTCGTCCGCGAGGACCTGGCCCCGCTCCTGCTCGATGGCGACGGTGGTGCCGCGTACCGTCAGCCAGGCCGTGGCCCCGATGGACATCAGGGAGATCAGCACGGAGGTGATCAGCAGCCGGAACAACAGGCTGTTGCGGAGCGGCACTTCAGACCTCACGCCGGCCCCGGGACAGTTTGTATCCGACGCCGTGGACGGTCAGCAGGAACTCCGGTCTGCGCGGCGAGGTCTCGATCTTCTTCCGCAGGTTCAGTATGTGCATGTCCACCGTGCGTTCGGTGACGGCTCGGCCGTGGTCGGTGATGCAGCCCAGCAGCTGAGCCCGCGTGAAGACCCGGTCGGGTGCGGCTGCCAACGTGCTGAGCAGGCGGAATTCGCCGGGAGTGCAGTCCACCGGGCGGCCGTGCACGGACACCTCGTGCCGGTCCGGGGCCACGGTCAGCGGTCCGGCCTTGAGGAGCACTTCCTCCGTGTGCTCCGGATGCCGGGTGCGCCGCAGCAGGGTCCGGACGCGGGCCACCAGTTCACGCGGCCTGAACGGCTTGGTCATGTAGTCGTCCGCCCCGATGTCCAGCCCCAGCAGCAGATCGTCCTCGGTGGAGCGGGCGGTGAGCATCAGAATGGGCATGTCGCCCGTGGCGCGTATACGGCGGCATATCTCCAGCCCGTCCAGACCGGGCAGCATCCAGTCGAGAACGAGAAGGTCGGGTGGCCGCTGGGTGGCTTCCATGAGGGCTGTCGGGCCGTCGTGCACCACGGTTGCGGCATGGCCTTCGTGCACCAGATAACGACGGATCAGTTCTGCCTGTTTGTCGTCGTCTTCGGCCACCAGTACGTATGCGGACATGGCCCGATGATAAACCTGCGGAGCGCTGGGTGAACGCCGGTTCATTCGGCTCAATTCTCTGACAACTTCTTGACAAACGTTTGAACGGGTCACGTGGCAGGAAGCGTTGACACTTTTCTGACACAGCCTTGTCACGCTTCCAGGCATGCGAAAGAACTCAGGCCGCCCTGGCCTCGGTCCGGACTGCCCGGCCAAGAAGATCGTCTTCCTCTCCTGCGTCGTGCTGGCGGTGACACTGATCACCGGCTGCTCCAAGGGAGACGCTGAGAGTCAGGAGGACGGAGTCGCCTCCGTCACGGAATCCGGTGGAGATGGAAAGGGCGGGGCGGCGGAGAGTCCGGCGGCCGATGATTCCGACTCCGGCCGCCCCCAGATTCGGCTGGACACCACGGACGTCGAAGAACTGCGCATGTACCAGGGATACCTGCGCTGCCTCAAGGATCACGGAGTGACCATCAAACCGATCGGGGACAAAATCCCGGACGCCGATCCCGGATCACTTGGGTGGCCCGGCGAGGATGTGGCCAAGGAGCATCCGGAAGCGGAAAAGGCATGCCTCGGAAAGAAGCCGATGCAGCCCGCGGAGCTGGACCCGAAGAAAAACCCCGACTACATGGACGATTACAGCAAGTGGATCGCGTGCGACAACCGCAGAGGGCTCAAGGTGGACCCCCTTCCTGACGGAGGTGGCTGGGACTACAAGCCCGGTGCGACTCAGCCCGGGAATGCCGACCAGATCGACCAGGAATGCATGCAAGAGGCGTTCAGTGGAAAATGAGCGCGACGCAGCGGACACCATGCCCCTGCGGGTGACGGTCCAGGAAGAGGCCGACCCCGGCAAGCCGATGACGGGCCGCCGCAAGAAGAAGGCCGTGTACCTCGCCATCGTCGTCGTGCTGCTGGCAGGAGGAACGGGCGCCGGGCTGCGGTGGGCCGGCAGGGACGGGAACGGCTCCGAACCGGAGTCCGGCCCGAAGATCAAGCAAATCGCGGTGGTCAGAACGGATCTGTCGGGCAGCAGAGAAATGCAGGGCACGCTCGGCTACGACTTCGCGCGCACGATCCGCAGTGCCGGCGAAGGACGGGTGACGTGGCTTCCGAACCGGGGTGCGACGGTCAAACGCGGCCAGCAGTTGTACCGCGTGGATGAGCGTTCCACCGTGGTCTTCTACGGCAGCACACCCCTGTACCGCAGGCTCGACACACCCGGCACCGTCGGCCGTGACGTACGGGTCGTCGCCGACAACCTCAAGGCTCTCGGCTACGACATCGGTGAACAGCCGGCGCCGGGCACGGTCGTCCGGCAGCAGGCCCCCACGGACGGCCCCTCGCCCACGACAACGGCCCCTGGGCAGGGGGAGACCACGCCCCCGGCCGGCCGATCCTCGGCTCCGGACGGCGAAGCCGGCCAGGAAACCGATGCGTCACAGGAGCAGCCACCGAGCGCAAGTCCTGAGCAGTCCACGGTCAGGGAGAGCGACGGTGTGCTCACCACGTCCCTGATGTCCGCGATCAAGCGCTGGCAGAAGGCCGAGGGCATCGATCCGACCGGCATCCTCGACTTCTCCGACGTGGTCGTGACGAAGTCGGCGGTGCGGGTCTCGGACGTCCTCGCCCAGCCCGGGGACGATGCGTCGGGAGACCTGATGACGGTGACCGCCACCACCAAGTCCGTGACCGTGCCGGTGGAGTCGCTGGACATCGGGTCCATCAAGCCGGGCGGGCGGGTCACGGTGGTGCTGCCCGACCGGTCCACCGCCGCGGGTCGGGTCGCCGCGATCAGCACCATCGTGCAGGGAGAGCAGCACGAGGCGGGCAGCGCCGGGCAGACCAAGATCAACGTCACCGTGTCACTGGACGACCAGCAGGCCGTCAAGGGCATCGACTCCGCTTCCGTTCAGGCCCGGTTCCAGGGCGAGTCCAAGAAGGGCGTACTCGCCGTCCCGGTCGGTGCGCTGCTCGCGCTGCGCGAGGGAGGGTACGCGGTCCGGCTCTCCGGCGGCCGACTCGTTCCGGTCGACACGGGCATGTTCGCCGAGGGACTGGTCGAGATTAGCGGCCAGGGCATCAGCGAGGGCATGAAGGTGGAAACCACGGCATGACCCAGGTGATCAGCGTGCATGAGGCGAGCGTGACCTATCCGCCCGAGGTGAGAGCACTCGACCGGGTCTCCCTGTCCGTCGCGCGGGGCGAACTGCTGGCCATCCTCGGCCCTTCCGGCTCCGGCAAGTCCACGCTGCTCAACATCATGGGCACGCTGGCCCTGCCCACCAGCGGCAGCGTGGTCATCGAGGGGCAGGACGTGGCGGAGTTGCCCGACCGCCAACTGTCCGCCTTGCGCGGGCGACGCCTGGGTTTCGTCTTCCAGCACTTCCACCTGACGGACGGACTCACCGCGGCGGAGAACGTCGCGACCGGCCTGCTGTACGCCGGTGTGCCCAGGAAGTACCGGAAGAAACTGGCCGATGAGGCCCTGGCCCGGGTGGGACTCGCCCGCCGGGCCGGCCACCTGCCGGGGCAGCTCTCCGGAGGGGAGCGCCAACGGGTTGCCATAGCCCGCGCGGTCGTCCATGAGCCGGCTCTGGTCCTCGCCGACGAGCCGACCGGCGCACTCGACACCGCCAACGGCGCCGCGGCGCTCGCCCTGTTGACCGAACTTAACGCGGCGGGCACCACGATCGCGCTCATCACTCACGACCGTGACATCGCCGACCAGTTGCCACGCAGGGTTCATCTGCGTGACGGTCGCCTGGTCGCGGACACCGCACTCACCGAAAGCCCGTCATGACCGCCCCCGCCAAGCCGTTCCGTGCCGCGCCGCGACGCCCTCCCCGGCGTGCCGAAGACAACATCAAGCCGGTACGTCTCGCCTTTCTCGACCTGTTGGGCCTGGGACTCCTCGGCCTGCGCACCCGCAAGCTGCGCGCCGCGCTGTCGGCGCTCGGCATTTCGATCGGCGTCGCCACGATGGTGGTGGTGACGGGAATCCCGGCCTCCAGCCACCGGGCGCTGATGGACGAGATGTCGGCGCTGGGGTCCAACATGCTGCGGGTTCAGCCGTTTTCGGGACAGGGCGTGCCGGTCAGGCTGCCCGAGGAATCGGTCGACATGGTGCGCCGTATCGGACCGGTCACCGGTGCGAGCGCGGTGGCCAACACCAATGCCGTGGTCCAGCGTTCCGACGTCATGGGTGAGGACGACTTCTCCGGTACGGGACTCAGCGTGCTCGCGGCCCGGCGCGACCTGCTGAGCGTGGTGGGTGGAAGAGTCTCCTCGGGAAGGTTCTTCAGCGGTGCCGACGAGCAGTTCCCCACAGTCGTACTGGGCTACCGGGCCGCCAGCCGGCTCGGCATCGGGGAAATCCCCGAGAACGACCCCGCTCCATTGATACAGATCGACAAGTCGTGGTTCACCGTGATCGGCATCCTGCATTCCATACCGCTGGCCGAGGACCTCGACAACGCCGTACTGACGGGATGGCCGGCCGCCAAGAAGACACTGCGCTTCGAGGGAAACCCGACGGTGATCTACGTCAAAGCACGGGAGGCCCATCTGGAGGACGTACGGAACGTACTCGCCGCCACCGTGTTCCCGGAGGAGCCCGGACAGGTCCAGGTCAGCCGCCCGTCCGACGCCCTGGCGGCCAAGCGCGCCACGCAGCATACCTTCTCCTCCCTCTTCCTCGGCCTGGCCGGTGTCGCCCTGCTGGTCGGTGGAATCGGCGTGGCCAACACCATGGTCATCTCGGTTCTGGAGCGCCGAAGGGACATCGGGCTCCGCCGGGCGCTGGGCGCGACCCGCGGTCAGATACGCGTCCAGTTCCTCACCGAGTCCATGGGACTGTCGCTGCTGGGCGCCATCGCCGGAATCCTGCTCGGCGTCCTCGCCGACGTCGGCTACGCGGCCTACCAGGGCTGGCCAACGGTGATCCCCCTGCTCTCGGTCACGGGCGGCTGCCTCGGCGCCGTGCTGATCGGGATGGCGGCCGGCGTCTATCCCTCGGTCCGCGCGGCACGCCTTCCTCCTACGGAGGCGCTGGCGACGACGTGAGCGGCCGACCGCGGGCGCGAGTGCGCGCCGCGAGCGGCGGGTACCACCCGTGGACGCGGTGGCGAGCCGGGCGGAGGTGACAGACAGCTGGTGCCCCCGGCGCAGGGGCACTGGGTGAACGTGAGCACCGCCATCGCGGTGATCTGCGAAGGAGTACGTCATGACCCGTCGGACCGTGGACTTCTGGTTCGATCCCGGTTGTCCCTTCGCCTGGCTCACCTCGCGCTGGGTCCTTGAGGCCGCGAAGGTCCGGCACGAAGGTGAGGGCGAATGATCCCGATGCCGTCGCCGCGCATGAGGGGCAGGGTGTGCTTCCTCGCCGGCGGCGGCGCCACTGACCAAGATCGGCTCGTGGCCCCTTGTGGGCCTACCTCGGGGACACTCCACGGACGGACTGAAGGCCCGGCCGGCCGCAGGACGCTCGTGGGAAACGATCACGTTGAAGGTGGGAACCGGCCGCGCCACCCGCCAAGACGCAACTGGGCAGACCCCTTTCGTCGGTGCACCACCGCCGACTGGAGGAGGCGGCGCTGGGCCGCGGAGCCGACACCGCGGCTGAGGGTAGGGACGCGGGCAACAGCGGCCGGACGAACTCCCACTCCCCATCGGACAGTTCATGGCGACGAATCGCCCGACCATGCTCCACCAGGCAACATCAGTTGAAGACACGACCTGGCACTCAACCACGTAGTCATCGTCGTCGGGCGCCCCGAAACCACCGCTGAGGCAGTCGGCGAGGCGTCGAGGTTTCTGCCGAAGTAGCCACCGGGGCCGTTGATCGCCTCACCGATGATTCGCCAGAAGTCTTCCAGTGTCCTGATCTGGTTGCCGTCCAGCACGTACATCGCGGCCACAGCCTGCAGGATACGTGCGGGTCCGTGACGTGCCCCTCCATTGTGAAGCCGTGCTGTTCAGGCGCTGCCTCGCACGGGTTCGCCGGAACGTGTGCGCTTTGCCGGAGGGTTTGTTGCTGTTCACGATCACGGAGGCGCGTTCGTAGCGGCCCGAGATGCCCTGGAAGAACAGCTTGGCTGCCGGGGGTTCGAAGGGGACGTAGCCGACCAGCGCGGACACGGTCGCTGCGACCGCGGTGGAGGCGGCCCAGGCCCAGCAGACCGCGCTGCCGGGCGAGGACGTCGCCGCCTGCGTCGGGTGTTCTACATGTCCGCACAGACCAGCATCATCCGCGAGGGATCCAACCGGGACTTTCCTCAAGAAGCGCGGCGAGGGCTGCAAGCACATCCAGGCCGTCATCGCCCTCGCCCGCCGACGGGCGAGCGTGCTCTGGGCACTTCTGCGTGACAACCGGGTCTTCACCTCCACCCCACCGGTCACGCAAGCGGCTTGACTTCGTCATTGAGACTCCCTGACGGCTTTGTGGGGGAGGACGGCGGTGTCCTCGGGGTGTCCCGTCAGCCCTCCGCGTGTTGCCCCGCCGGCGCCGCTGGGCGGTGCGGCACGGCTCGGTCCTGGAGCGTTGCGCGGTATGCGGACCTCGGCGATCAGCCCGCCGTGGGGCCGGGGGCGCAGGCCGAGTCGCCAGCCGTGGCGGGTGACGACGGCTGCCACCAGAGTGGCTCCCAGTCCGCTGCCGTCGCTTCCCAGGCGTCCGGCGCCGCGGTGGAAGGGTTCGACGATCTCGGCAGCCTCCCGGGGCGTCATGAGGGCGCCGGTATTGGTGACGCGGAGCAGCAGGGCGGGGCCCTCGTTGCGCAGGGTCAGCTCGACCCGGCCACCGCGGTGATTGTGGCGTACGGCATTGTCGAGGAGGTTGCGGACCATGAGCCGGACCAGGGTCGCCTCCGCGTCGACCACGGCGGGGTCGAGGGTCTCGCTCATCGTCACATCGTTCTCCAGGGCCGCTGTGCGGTGCGCCTCGTATTCCTGGCGGACGATTGACGTCAGGTCGGTCTCCTCCCGGGTTCCCCGGCCCGCTTGGGTGTACGCGAGGTCCAGCAGGGTGTGTACTGTGCGGACACTGCGGCTGTTCAGGGTGCGCAAGTCTTGCAGGAGGTCCCGCGTCGGTCCGGGCGGCTCGTCGGCCAGCGCGTCGTCGATGACCGCCTGCGCGGTGGCCAGTGGCGTCCGCAGTTCGTGGGAGGCGTTCGCCGCGAAACGGCGCTGTGCCTCAAAGGCGTCGTCCAGTCTCGAAAGCATGACGTTGAAGGTGACGGCCAGATCGGTGATCTCGTCCCTGGCCTGGCCCACCGGTACCCGGGCGCGCAGGTCCGTGGCGGCGGCCTGGCGTGCCGCGTCGGTCATCGCGCTCAGCGGTGCCAGCGAGCGTCGTACGATCCGGCGCACGGCGAACGCTCCGGAGACGACCCCGACGGTGAGGGCGATCGCCGAGAACACCAGCAGCCGCTCGACCTCCTGCCGGGGCAGGACCGGACCCGCCGTACCCGTGGAGGGGGGATGTGCGCCACCGGTCGTGCCGGGCGCGACGCCCGGTGCCCCTCCGACGATGCTGGTGGGAACGTAGGCCGTCAGCAGTGTGATGGTGGCGATCATGACCAGGGCCAGCTCGGTGAAGACGGCGATCAGGCTCCCGATGATCTGGGCGCTGAGGGACCTGCGAGGAGCCGGTCGCGGTGTCCCGTCCTCGTCAGGTGCGGACAACGCGGTACCCCACACCGGGAACAGTCTCGATCGGCCACGGCCTGCCGAGTTTCTTGCGCAGTGTGGAGATGACCACGCGGGGGGAGTTGGTGAAGGGGTCGGCGTGCTCGTCCCACGCGCGCTGCAGAAGCGTCTCCGCGCTGAGCACACCACCTTGTGCGCGCAGCAGTTGCTCCAGGATGCGGAACTCCTTGGGGCTGAGCGGCAGGAGTGTGTCGCCGCGGAATGCCTGGTGCGTGAAGGGGTCGAGGCGGAGCTCGCCGAAGCACAGCTCCGGCGGTGTCCGGGGACCGGACCGGCGTTGCAACGCCCGAAGCCGCGCGATGAGTTCGGGGAACTCGAACGGTTTGGTGAGGTAGTCGTCGGCTCCTGTCCGCAGTCCCGCGACCCGGTCGGCGAGCGTCACCGACGCGGTCAGCATCAACACCCCCGTCGACACGTGGTGGGCGACGATGTACCGGCACACCTCGTCACCGGAGAGCAGCGGCAGGTCCCGGTCGAGGACGACCACCTCGTACTCCTGCGACCGCAGGTGCTCAACCGCGGCCCGGCCGTCGTGGACGACGTCGACCGTTAATCCCGCCTTGTGCAGCCGGTTGCGGACGGCCCGGGCCAAGATCGGTTCGTCCTCCGCCAACAACACTTTCACGCAGCGTCCCTCTCACGTCTGTTGCCCACTGCCCACATTTCAGCGAACCGCCTACCGCCCAGGCGGGCCGGGGCGCCCTCATTGTCCCCCCGGCCCGCCGGCGACGGTGCTAGCGCATCCGGATTGCGGCCTCGGCCTTGTGGAGCGTCACTCCCGGTCCGGGCCGGTCCGCGGTCTGGCCAACCGCGCCGATCTCGGGGGCCCCGTCGGCCGCCTGCTTCCCTCCGGCCGGGGCCGTCGGGGCGGAGGTGTCCGCGTGAGCCAGCGAGGCGGCGGCGACTCCGCCCCCTGCCAGGGCGAGGGCGAGGGCGAGCCCGGCCACGGGCTTCCTGATCTTCATCGTGCAGTCCCTTCCTCCGAGCCGTCCTTCGGCGTCGGCGAATGCCAGTAAATGCGGACCGATGTTGCGGAGTCGTAAAGGAGCACAGGGCGTGAGCGCCAGGCACCAACCTCCGCGTTTCACTTGCCGTGGCGTCCGGATCCTGAGCGGAAACGCGAAAGTGCAGTCATGCCGGCTCCCGGCTGCCGTCCGATCTCGCCGATGCCGCTGGCCTGACAGTGAGGATGTGACGTGGTGACGCTGCTGGCGGGTCTGACCCTTGGCCTGACTGACGTCTCGACTGTCCTGTTGGGGATTTGTCGGCCCGTCGGGCGGCGTCACCACGTACGCGGCCGGACAGGCGCTTGTGACTTCATTGGAGCTTGGTCCAGAAGCCCCGTCACTGTCTTGTCCACCCGCCCGTCCGGCACGTGCCGCCCTCGGAACGGACACACAAGGACGGACAGGACCAGCATGACGTACGACCGCGCGGAGATCACCGGCGGAGTCGACACCCGCGGCCTGCCCCACCACGCCGCGGTGATCGACTCGGTCGGCCGGCCCCTGGCGGACCGGGAGTTCCCCGCCACCATCCGCGGCTACCGGGACCTGCGGGACTGGATGCGTGCGCACGGCCGACTGGCCGCGGTCGGGGGGAAGGCACCGGTGCCTGCGGCGCCGAACTCGCCCGCGTGCTGACCGCCGCCGGGGTCACGGTCATCGACGTGGACCGGCCCGACCGCAAGACTCGGCGGCTGAAGGGCCAGTCCGACCCGATCACGCCTGCGCCGTCGCGACGGCCGAACTGTCCGGCCGGCGGGGCAGCCCTGGCGCGGGCGCGGCGACATGTGGTTCTCGACCCGGCCGCTGCTCGGGCCGGCGGGCGGCGGGCGGCTCGCGTTCGTCTTTCCCGGACTGGACGCGGACTTCGAACCCCGCGTCGACGACGTGGCCGCGTGGCTCGGCGCCGCGCCGGTGGCCGCCGACGCCGGTACGGCGGTCACTCACGGGCTGAGTGTCCTCGGCGTCGGCAGACTGCTCGACCGTGCGCTGCGGCGGGCCGGGGTGCGGCCCGACGCGGTGGCCGGGTGCAGTGTGGGGGAGTGGGCCGCGATGATGAGTTCGGGGCATCTGACGGCAGGGGCCGAGGAGGTGTTCGACGGCGTCGACCCCGCTTCCGTCGCCGTGCCCGATCTGATGTTCGCCGCGGTGGGGCTGCCCGCGGAGCGGGTACTGGACGGTGTCGACGCACGACGCGGCATCGTGGTTTCCCACGACAACGCACCCGCCCGCTGTGTCGTCTGCGGTCCGGCAGCCGAAGTGGGGGATCTGGTCGAGGAATTACGCGGCCGTGGGGTGTTAGCCCGGGAACTGTCCTTCCGCTCGGGCTTCCACACACCCATGTTCGCCCCCTACGTCGAGCCCTTCCGCCGCTTCGCCGAAGCCCTGCGGACAGGTGAGCCGACCGTTCCGCTCTGGTCGGGCACCACCACCGCCCGTTTCACCGGCCGCGGGCCCGCGGTCCGGGAGCTGTTCCTGCGCATGCTGGTCGAGCCGGTCAGGCAGCGCGGGCTGATCGAGGCCATGTACACGGCCGGCCATCGCGCCTTCGTCCAGGTCAGTCTGGGCCAACTCTCCGCAGCCGTCACCGAAACTCTGTCCGCCCGCCCTCACCTGGCCCTCCCCGCGGCCACCCCGCACCGCACCGGCATGGCCCAACTGCGCCGGGTGACAGCGGCGTTGTGGGCCGAGGGGTGCAGGGTGACGGTTCCGGAGGGGGCGGTGCCGCCTCCGGCGGAACCGACCCGGCGTGCGGGAGACTCGGCCGTGCACCCGCAGGACGCGCCGTCGCACCCGCCGGAGTCGGCCCCACCCCGCAGGGATCCTCTCGTCCGGCTCGATCTCGGCGGCGCGCTCATGTCGCTCGGGGTGTCCGACCGTGCGGCTCTGCGAGCGGCGCTCGACGACGCCGTCGGTGCGCGCACCGAGGGGGCCGTGGCAGCGGGGGCGCCTGTGCCGCCGGGCCCGGTCGGGGCCGAACTGAGGGCGCTGTTCAGGGAGATGACGCAGACGTCGGATCTCGCGCTCACCGCTCTCGCCGGGGTGACCGCGCGGGGTACGCCCCCTGCGCCGGCCCGCCCCTGGACCGCGCCCGACGCGGCGGGGGCTCCGACGCAGACGGGCCCTGTCCCTGACGTCGTCACCTCCCGTACGCACCGGGCCGTGCTGCGGGTGTCCACGGAGGCCATGCCCCATCTGCGCGACCACTGCTTCTTCCGGCAACGCGACGGCTGGCCCGACGAGTCCGACCGGCGGCCGGTGATGCCGGGCACCACGATCGTCCAGCACATGACGGAGATCGCCGAGGCCGCGGCGCCGGGGCGGCGCGTGGTGGAGGTGAGCGAGCTGCGGCTGCTGCGCTGGCTCGCCGCCGCACCACCCGTGGACGTCACGGTGACCGCCGAGCCCCTCCCGTCCGATCCGGACCGGCTGCGCCTGGACTTCGGCGGCTACAGCACCGCCGTGGCGACGACCGCACCTCGCTTTCCGTCCCACCGCCCAGGGCAGTGGGACTGGGACGCGGCCACCGAGTCCGCGCCCCCGGACACCGCCGAGGAGATGTATGACGGACGGCTGATGTTCCACGGCCCCGCCTTCCAGGGCGTGACGGAGCTGACCGCCATGGGTCCGCGTCATGTGCGGGGTGTGATCACCGCCCCGTCGGCCCCCGGAGCGCTGCTCGACTGCGCGGGGCAGATCCTGGGCTACTGGATCATCCGGAGCTTCGACACCCGGACCCGAGTGCTCCCCGTCGGCCTGGACCGCGTCCGCTTCCACGGGCCCCGTCCGGTGCCCGGCACGCGGATCGGCTGCCATGTCCGGATCACCCGGGTCGACGACACCACAGTGGACGCGGACATCCAGCTCACCGAAGACGGCGGACGGGTGTGGGCCGAGTTGTCCGGGTGGCGCAACCGCCGCTTCGACAATCACCCGGAGACCCAGGCGGTGGAGAACTTCCCGGAGTACCGGGCGCTCTCGCGCCGGCAACCCGGCGGCTGGGTCCTGCTCTTCGAGCGCTGGGCCGACCTCGCCTCCCGCGACCTCGTCATGCGCAACCACCTCAACGCCGCCGAACGCGCCGAGTACGAGTCCTGCCCGCCACCGCGCCGCCGGCACTGGCTGCTGGGCCGGATCGCGGCCAAGGACGCGGTCCGTTACCGGCTGTGGGAGGGAGGGGAGGAGACCGTCTTCCCCGCCGAGATCCGGGTGGGCAACGCACCCGACGGTCGCCCCTGGGTGGCCGGGGAACACGGCAGGGAGCTGCCCGCCCTCGACGTGTCGATCGCCCACTGCGCGCAGGCTGCCGTCGCCCTCGTACGACCGCGTTCCGCATCGGGTGCCGGTATCGACATCGAGGAGGTGACCGACCGGCCCCCCACGCTCTCGGCCGCCGCGCTGACCGACGGCGAACGACGGCTGCTGGCCGCGCACCGGAACCGGACCGGGGAGTCGGGGGAGCTGTGGTTCACCCGCTTCTGGGCGGCGAAGGAGGCCGCGGCCAAGGCCGCGGGAACCGGGCTGCAGGGCCGGCCCAGGCGTTTCGAGGTCTGCGAGGTGGAGGAGATGACGGACGGCGACGGCGATCTGCTGGCCACGGTACGGTCCGGCGGCGAACGGACGTACCGGATCGGCCTCGCGGTGGTCAGGGCTCCTGCGGACCTGGACCGACGGGAGTACGTGGTGGCGTGGACGAGGTGAGGGAGGGGCCGAGCGAGGGCAGGGAAGCCACGGCGGACAGCCCGCCGAGGAACGCCCCGACGGCGAGCGCGGCGACGGTGTCCGGCCCGACGACATCCGGCGGCAGCGCGAGCCACTGCACGACCACGGCATCCACGTACCCCAGATATCCGCGCACCGCGAGAGCGGTGACCGGCCCTCGCTCCGCCTCGATCCGCTCTGCGCCCTCGGCCTCCACGGCGACGGACTCGACGGACGCGAGGTCCGCCAGGATCTGCTCGGCGATCTCGTCCCGCAGCCGCTCGACCACCGCGGTGGCCTCCGGCAGCGCGCGCTCGTGGCCGCCGCGCAGCAGGGACAGGAAGCCGGCCCGATGGGCGCGCGCGTACTCGGCGTAGAACCGCACGCCCGCCGCGAGCCGTTCGGGCGAGGGAGGTCCGGGCAGCGCCCGCAGCCCCCGCCGGATGCTGTCCGCGGCGCTCTCGATGACCGCCAGGTACAGCGCCCGCTTGCTTCCGTAGTAGAAGACGACCAGCGGTGGCGAGACCCCGGCCGACCGGGCCACGTCCGCCACCGAGACGGCCGCGTACGGATGGTCGCCGAACAGCTCGCGGGCCGCGGCCAGGATCGACTCCCGGCGCTCCTCGGGCTCCAGCCGACGCCGGTTACCACCGTGTGACATGTCTCTGAACCCGTCCTGAGTGCGCGGAAGCCGCGGCTAGAGTCGTGTGTGCACGCTATTGAACGCGCATTCAACCGCGAAAGCGAGCGATGTACCCATGAGGTCGACCTCCGCGACATCCGTCCAGACCGTCTGGTGGCAGTTGCACCCGCTGACCTTTCTCGGCGCCGAACCGGAGGCACTCCCCGCCGAGGCGCCCCCCGTGCACCGGCTGCGACGGCTCGAACCCTGGCTCGACTACCTGGTCGAGCTGGGCTGCGACGGACTGGCGCTCGGCCCGGTCTTCGCCTCCTCCACCCATGGCTACGACACCGTCGACCACTTCAGAATCGACCCGCGTCTGGGCACCGACGACGACTTCGACGACCTGGTGGCGGCTTGCCGCCGGCGCGGGGTGAAGCTGCTGCTGGACGGCGTGTTCCACCATGTCGGCCGGGAATTCGGTGCGTTCCGCGACGTACGGGAGCACGGCGCCTCCGCCGCCCACGCGCCCTGGTTCCGGATCGACTGGTCGGCCGACGGCCCGGACGGGGACGGGTTCGGATACGACGACTTCGAGGGTCACCGTCAGCTCGTCGCCCTCAACCACACCGAGCCGGCCGTCCAGGACCATGTGCGCCGGGTCATGGACCACTGGCTGCGGCGCGGCGCGCACGGCTGGCGGCTGGACGCGGCCTACGCCGTGCCGTCGTCCTTCTGGCGGGACGTCATCGCCCCGGTGCGTGCCGACCACCCGCACGCGTGGTTCTTGGGGGAGACGATCCACGGCGACTACATCGCCGCCGTCCGCGACGGAGGCCTCGACTCGGTCACGCAGTACGAGTTGTGGAAGGCGCTGTGGAGCTGCCTCAACGACCGCAACTTCTTCGAACTGGCCTGGGCGCTGGACCGGCACAACGACTTCGCCGCCGCCTTCCAGCCGCTCACCTTCGTCGGCAACCACGACGTGACCCGGCTGGCCAGCAGGCTCGACGACCCGCGCCACCTCGCCCACGCGCTGACCGTCCTGTTCACCGTGGCCGGGACGCCGAGCGTCTACGCGGGAGACGAACAGGCCTTCCGCGGCGTCAAGTACGAACGGGCGGACGGCGACGCGGAGATCCGCCCCGCGTTCCCCGACCGCCCCGACGACCTCGCCCCCTACGGCTGGCCGGTGTACCGGCTGCACCAGAACCTGATCGGGCTGCGGCGGCGGCACCCCTGGCTGGCGCGGGCCCGCACCGAGGCGCTGCACCTGGACAACCAGGCCTTCGCCTACCGGGTCCACGACCCCGCCGGCGGCCCCGGCCTCGCCGTACTCCTCAACATCTCCGACTCCACCGTCGACTTCCCGGCGGTCGACGCCTCCGCGAAGCGTCTGCTCTGCGCCGACCCGGACGACGACGGCCCGGCACACCGCCTCGCACCGCACGGCTGGTCCGTGCTCGAACTCCCCTCAGCCGGCGCCCCGTCATGACCCACCCCGCCACCGGACTCCCCGGGACCGCCGCCACAGGATCCCTCCCCCCTCTCGTCCCGCGACGCCGGCGCCTGGTGCTGGCCACCCTGTGCGCCGGAATGTTCATGGCGATGCTCGACAACGTCGTCGTCTCCAACGCCCTGCCCCGCATCAGCGAGGGACTGGGGGCGGGCCTCACCGGGCTGCAATGGGCGGTCGAGGGCTACAGCCTGGTGTTCGCGGCCCTGCTGCTCCCCGGCGGTGCCCTCGGCGACCGCTTCGACCGGCGGCTCTGCTACCTCGGCGGCACGGCCCTGTTCACGCTCGGCTCCGCCGCCTGCGCTCTCGCGCCCTCCCTCGGGTTCCTCGTCGCCGCACGGGCCGCGCAGGGCCTGGGCGCGGCGCTGCTCGTCCCGCAGTCGCTGGCCATCCTGCGCGCCACGTACACCGAACCGGCCGCAATGGCACGGGCGTTCGCCGCCTGGAGCGGCATCTCCGCCCTCGGCCTCGCCCTCGGTCCGGCGATCGGCGGCCCGTTGGTGGAGGCCTTCGGCTGGCCGAGCGCCTTCTGGATCAACGTACCGATCGGCGCTCTGGCCCTGGCGCTGGGGGCCCGGGCGATTCCCCGCAGGCCCGGTACGCCGCCCGGACAGACCGCGACGACCGCGCCGTCCCCCCGGGCGGCTGTGGCCGGTCCGTCTGGACTCGGGTGTGCGGCGCTGGGGCTGGCCGGCCTGGTCTACGGATTGATCGAAGGCCCGGTGCGCGGTTGGACCAGCCTCCCGGTCGTCCTCTGCCTGACCGGAGCTGCCGTGGCGGCGGCCTTCGTCGTGGCCACCGCCGGCCGCGGATCCGTTTCCGCGGTCGACCCCGCGCTGTTCCGGGACCGGATCGTGGCGGCGGCGGTGTTCGCCGGTTTCGCGGTCACCTTCGCGATGTTCGGGGTCATCACCTACCTCGGCCTGTTCATGCAGGACGTGCTGGGCTGGTCGCCCACCGGGGCGGGGCTCGCCGCGCTGCCGTCCACCGCGCTGATCATCGCCCTGTCGCCGGTGGCGAGCCGCCTGACCCTCCGATACGGTCCCGGGCTCCCGCTGTGCACGGGGTTGCTGTGCTGCGCGGCGGCCCTCGGGCTGCTGTCCCTGTTCGGCGCGGGAGCCTCCTACGTCCAGTACTGGTGGGCGCTGCCGCTGATGGGTGCCGGGATGGGGCTGTGCTACACGCCGGTGACCGTGGTCGTGATGACGAGGGTCCCGCTCGACCGGGCCGGGCACGCCTCCGCGGTCACCAACACCGCCCGCGAGGTCGGGGGCGTGGCCGGCATCGCCCTCATGGGCACGCTGCTCACCACCCGGTTCCACGACACCCTGCGCGAACGCCTCCTGCACGCGGGCGTGCCTGCGCACGCCGTCCGGGACATCCTCACCACGACGACCACCGGCGGTGCGGGAGGCATCTCCAACGCGACCGCGGCCACCGCCCCCCCTGCGCTCCGCGGTCGCCGCGTCCTTCGTGGACGGCCTGCACCTGTCCCTGTGGACCGCCGCGGCCCTGCTCCTGCTGGCCGCGGCCGCCGTCGCCCGGGCTCTCGCCACGGCGTCGTGACGCCGACACGACGTCGTGAAGTGGCCCTTTGTGTCGATGCGGCCGGCTGGGCGTACGACATCTCGGGGTGATCGGGGGTCAGGACGGCTCGGCTGCGGCTGCCGTCCCCGTCGGCGGTGGCGGCAGCCGCAGCAGTGCGCTCAGGCTTCGGCACCGTTCTCGATCACCTGTTGTTCCAGCCACCAGACGAGCTGTGTGGTCATATCGCCGACGAAGGAGGGATGCCAGGCGTTGGGGTCATGGCTCAAGGTCAGGTTGGGGTTGCGTCGAAGCATCCAGATGCTTCCGAACAGGTTGATCTCCCGAAGGAACCGGCCCATCGGGCCGTTCTGCCGTGGGAAGACCGGGTAGTTCGGGAAATCCCGGGCCGTGTCATAGGTGAACCCGTAGTGCTTGAGGAATCGTTCCAGGGCCACCCGCCGTCGCGTGGTGAGCGTCCGCTCCCCGCCGGGAGTCGTGTCCTCGTAGTAGAGGGTGATCAGCCCGTCGATCTGCTGGATCCCCCGGTTGCGGCTTCGGACGTCCTGGACTCCCCAACCATCGATGTCGCCCAGCAGGTCGTGCTCGCTGGCTCGGGTGGTGAAGTAGAACTGCAGGCGGGCTGCCGCCATCGCGGTCGGATTCCAGCGTTCCCATGTCGTGGCGTCGACGTGGAGGGTGGCGTCGGCGGCAGCGGCCCCGACATCCCCCGACCAGGTGGCCGCGGCGTAGTTCGTCCCGATCGGGATCTTCAGGAAGTCGACGGTGTCCTCCCTGCGGTCCAGGACGTCCATCGCGACCGCGAGGTGCTGCAGATCGACCCAGCGTCCGTCAGGGGCGACGAAGGCCTGGTAGTCGCGTCCCAGTTGCCATCGGCCGGCGTCGAAGGGGATGTCGTCGAGGTAGACCTTCCCGTGGTCGGTGCCGATCACCACGTCGAAGGGGAGGTTCTTGGCGTGCAGGCGCTGCCGGAGCGCGGTGATCCTGGCTCCGACTGACAGGCTTGCGTGGGCGGTGTCGAACTCGGCGAGGTCGTTGCGGACGAGGGCCCAGTCCACGACGAGGATGTCGAAAGCGTTGGCGGAGGCCCAGGCGGACGTGCCGGCGGGCAGGGTGCTCGCCTTCGTCAGCGGATCACCCACCTCCGGGACGATCCGTGCGGGATCCGTCAGTTCGAACCGGTACCAGAGTCTGTCGTCCGCCTCCTGCTTGTCCTTCACGATGACGCGCGCCGCGGTGCCCGCTTGGACGCCGAGGCTCTTCGCGGAGGTGCTCGGCCCGTCCCGGAAATGCAGCTCGGTGTTGGGCTTGAGCAGGCCGAGGAGGGGAGGCTTGCCCGTGGGGCGGCGCGGCAGCGGGGACGGCAGGCGCCGGGGTGCCGGGGGCGCGACGAGGCGGGAGACGGCGAGCGGCAGACAGACGTAGTAGACGAGGAGATGGCGGTAGGGGTCGTCGGACGGCCGAACGGTGACGTGCGGTGCGCGGAACAACTCGCCCAGGTCCACGTCGAAACGCCGTTCGAGCGTCGTCCGGTCCCGGGCCGGCGTCCACGCGTAGATCAGTCGCCAGCACGTCTGCGACAGATCGTTCCTCCGCCGCAGGACCAGATAGCCGTCGATCGCCTCCCTGATCTCGTTCGGCGTCAGGGTCAGCCGTTGGTTCTGGAACAGTTCGAAGGTCACTGGGAAGGCCGGACCGGCATCGCTCAGCGGTCCCGTCAGACGGTCCGGCCAGGTGGCCCCGGACGCCCGCGCCAGGTCCAGGAAGGGCGTGACGGCGTCGGCGGCGATCGGCAGAGTGCCGCGCGACAGGATGGCGAGCTTCAGGTGAGCGGGGATGACCCGGTTCGCCGGATCCGTACGTCCCTTCCACAGGACGACCTTCGTCAGCTTCTGCACGGCGCCCCCTGTCGTCGACCGTGTTCGCGGGGCCCGCTAGTTCGCGGGGACCCAGTTCCCGGAGGCGTCCTGTTTCCATGTCGGCAGCTTGTCGTCGGGGCGCAGCTTCACGAGCGAGGTCGGGACACGAACCTCCCACGGGTCGCCCACCGCCACCTCTTCGCCGGGCGCTCCCTGCGCCTGCCGGATCTCCTCGACGATGGGGACGTACTGGCTGCCGGTGATGTCAGGCGGGTCGCCGCCGTCCCAGATGAGCCCGGTGTCGAGGAAGTGCAGCACCGCCTGCTCGAATCCGGGCCGGACCGGGAACACGGCACGGGCGGCCCCGGCCCGCAGGAAGTCGGCGAAGTCGGGATCGTCGAGGTCGTCGAGGAGTGAGCGGTACTGCCAGGTCGCCTTGTCCGCCCAGAAGTACGGGTAGAAGAAGTAGACGAGGTGCTCCCACTCGAAGGCCTGCTCGAAGAAGCGGACGTACTTGCCCTGCTGGGAGGTCCGGACGAGATTCAGCTGAGGGCGGCCCGCGGGATCGGTGCCGAGTGCCCCGAAGGCGTCGAACTGCTGGGCGGTGAGCTCGGTGAGGCAGGCCTTGCGCAGCTCGGCGAGAATGGTCGCCCGGTTGGCGGCCGGGTTGCGGCCCGTCACCGTGACTCCGCCCGCGGCGGCTGCCTCGGCCAGCGCCTGCTCGTACTCGGACTTGCGCGTCAGATAGGCCTGCTGGATGGTCGCGTAGGCCTTCTCCTGCCACTGCGCCCAGGCGCGGTCGGTCCGTTCGGCGAGAATCTCCAGGGTCGCCGTGACGGCGTTGACCTTGCTGGCGAACAGGCCTACGGCCAAGGACCCCTCCTCGCCCGCCAGCAACGTCGTATCCCCTGGAGCCAGGCTCGCGTTGGCGACGATGATGCGGATGAACGGCGTCTGGTCGCTCGGATAGTTCCAGGCCGCCGCAGTGCCCGCCCAGGTGGCCGCGTAGCCCTCGTCCACCACGACCGTGCCCGACTTCGTGAACAGGTGCGGGTCCGTCGCCGCGGTCACGTCCCAGGCCTGCGAGATGGTCTTGTGCAGGGCCGGCGGCGGATCGATTCCGGTCGCCCCGTACGCCTGCGCGTAGACGAGGTAGTTGCCCTCGTCCAGGTCACCGGGGGTGATGGTGAGCGCCGGCGGCTTGCTGATCTGCACCGCCTCGGCCCGCCCGCGTTGCTGTGCCCAGATGTAGAAGGCGGCGGGTTCGGGTGCGACGACGTCGAAGAGCATGCGCTTGCCGTAGTTGTACAGCTGGGCCTGGGACACCTTGTCGACCCACTGGTACACACCGCTGATGTTGTCTGCGCCCGCGCCGCTGTTGTCGAAGCCGTGGGAGTACTTCTCCTCGAACTCCCGGATCGTCGTCTGGACCGACACGGTTCTGGTCTTCTCGCTCAGCTTGCTCACCGCACGGTTGATGACGTCCTTGCTGAACTCGCTCGCCTGCTTCGTCGACTGCTCGGCGACCTGCTGGTAGGAGCCTTGCAAGTCGGCCTTGACCTCGACGAACGGCCCGTACTTCGCGTCCACCGTGAGCCCTGCCTTGACCTGTGCGTCGGTCTTCACCGTGTCGCTGGTCTCCCGTTTGAGCGAGAACCGGTCGGTGGACTGGGTGTCGCGCTCCTCCTCCTTCTGCGTCTCCGACTCGACCGTGAACTGCTGCTCGTCGCGTTCGAGCCGGCGGGTGTCCCGGGAGAGGTGCTCCCGCCGCAGGATGTTCTCGATGTGGGTGACCTCGCCCACCTCGTACGCCTTGACGTGCTCCCGCACCAGCAGCAGGTCGCCGACGCCCACCGGGTGCACGGTGCCGTGGGTCGTGGGCAGCGTGTCCTTCGGATCCGTCCCCACGACCGGGAGCGGTTCGTAGAAGCCCGAGCCGATACGCGTCACCCGGCCGGTCTCGGCGAGGTCGAGCTTGGCCAGCGCCCGGGTCACCTCGCCCCGGGCCTGTGTCAACCTCCCGGTGACGGCGGGAACCGGGGTCGCGACGGGGTCTCCGGCGAGGTCGAGGATCGTGCGTCGTGCGGCCTCGGGCAGGCTCGCCGCCACCGCCTGCGGTAACTGCCACCGTGATGGCCCGGCCAACGCCGACAGCACGTCCGGTGCGGCGAGTGCGCCCTCGGTGTCGTCCGGCGCGGCCTGGGGCGACTGGGCTCGAACGCCGATCACCGGCTCGGTGAAGGCCGTGCGTGCCGTTTGTACGACGGCGTTGATCGCGGCGTCGATCTCTGCCAGCCGTTGCCGCAAAGGCGCGCGCGGGTCCTCGCCGGGACCGTCCCCGCCGTCCGCTGCGGCGGTCGGGACGGTACGTGTCACGGCGTCGGGCAGGCTCACCGTGGGGGTGCGCGGAGGATCCTGTCCGCCGACCGCCAGGCGCAGGGCGGTGTACCCGCTGCGGGCGGTCATCAGCGCGGCGATGTCGGCGCTCGCCGAGTCCGAGAGCAGCGTCTGGCCGAGCAGCGTGTCGTCCAGCCGCCGGACGTCCGCCGCGAACTCCGCGGACGCCACGACCTTCTGGGGATCAGCGTGCAGCACGTCCCGAGCCTGGCGCAGCACGTCCGATGCGTGGCGGTCACCCTGGGTGAGCCACTGGCCGAGCGTCAACAGGGCAGAACCATAGGTGAGTTGGGCGGGAGACGCGGACGGCGGGTGGGCGGCGCGCCACTGTGTGAGAACGTCCCTCCGGCCGGCCACCAGGTCGCCCTGCCCCTTGGCCACCGCGGCCAGTTGCGTGAGCAGGTCGGGACTGGGCTGCAGCGTCTGCGCCTGTGCCTGCGCCGCGGGACGCACCATCACCAGCCTGAGCAGATCTTCCATTGCGCGCTCCTCGCCCGGTGCCCACCCCGACAACCGGATCCGCCGACAGTCACTGCTTTGCAGACAGAGAAACGTCGAGCCGCCCTTTCCTACATCGGCGCTGCCGACGACCTGAGATTCGTCGGACTCGACCCTTCCTGCGCATGGACCACGGTGGGATCCGCCGGCACGGCAGTCGAGCTCTGTTCCGCTGAATGGACCGCAGCCACGCCGAGGCGAGACCGGCGCATGGATTCGGCATCCGCCAGGAGCGCGACAAGTCCATCTGCGTGGTGCTGTGACCGGGATGTCGGATCCACTCGCGCGGGACTGCAAGGCGTTGAGTTGACGGCCGCCCGAGCCGCTCTTTGACCCCCGCGCCGCGGGACTCATCGACCTGGCCTGACGTCCTATGGCCCGTGCGCTTCTGATCCGGCGTCCCCGGAGGCTGTAGGTCCGGGCTGAGAGGCCCCTTCGGACGATGTGACGCCGGCGAACTGCGTCACGTGCGGCGGCAGTCCACGGAAACGGCAGCGAGATCATTTCCGCATGCTCTCGGGACGTTTCGCGCCGTGGTCGGTGCCGGTCTGATCGCGTCCCGCGACGTGGTGGAGAGATGCGGAGTTCGCGACTCCGCGGCTCAGGGAGGGGGTGTAGTCGCTTCCGCGCTGGATGGCGGTGATGACGCCCGTGAGCGGCGCCGAGAACCGGTGAGGCGGGTCGGCCGGCGCTTGCTTCATGGCGCTGGACGGAACCGCACGGTCCGGATGGCTGCACCACTCGGCGGGGCACCACCGCCGGTCTCGTGGCGGGCCGGGCGGCTGCGTGCCTGGCCTGGGGCGAGACATGTCTACGCAGTGACGCATCGTGTGGGCCTGCGACGACGCAGCTCGACCCGCCGGAAGCGGTGGCCGACGGTCAGGATGCGTTCGTCGCGTTCGAAGTCTCCCTGTGCGGCGGCAAACTCGGTGATCACTTTGGGAGGCTGCCCCGCCACTGTCGCTCCTACGGCGTTGTCGGACGATCCAGGGGCGGTCTCCTTGAGGTGCGCGGACGGGGAAGTGTTGGTCCAGACCTATGGTGCATTGACATGAACACGATTTAGAATCCTGACTCGAGCATGGCAGGCACTCCCACCCCCCACGAGCTGTACACGAGGAAGGCCTTTGCATGACCGGATTCAGAGCCCAAGCGGGTTTGGCCCGCGCCCTCTCCAGGCTGCTGGCCCTGTTCGTCGTGGTCCTGGGCATCCAGGCCGGCCCCGCATACCGGGCGCACGCCGCCACCCCGTTCAAGGTGCTGGCCTTCTACAACGGCACATACGACGCGGCGCACATCAGCTTCGACCACGAGGCCAACGCGTGGTTTCCGCAGGCGGGAACACAGGCGGGGTTCACCTACACCGCGACCACGGACTGGAGTCGGCTCAACGCGACCGACCTCGCCGCGTACCAGGTGGTCATGTTCCTGGACGACTACCCGCACACCGCATCCCAGCAGCAGGCCTTCCAGGCGTACATGGCCGGCGGTGGTGGTTTCGTCGGCTTCCACGTCTCGGCCTTCAATGACGACACCAGCGACTGGCCGTGGTATCACAACACGTTCCTCGGCACCGGCACGTTCAAGAGCAACACCTGGGGTCCGACCTCCGAGACGCTGCGCATAGAGGACGGATCCCACGCGGCGACCACGGGCCTGCCCGCCACGATCACCTCGTCGGTGAGCGAGTGGTACAGCTGGTCCAACGATCTGCGCAACAACCCTGCCATCGACATTCTGGCCTCCATGGACCAGTCCACGTTCCCCATCGGAACCGACCCCAACCAGACCTGGTACAGCGGCTACTACCCGATCGTCTGGACCAACCGCAACTACCGCATGGTCTACAACAACTTCGGCCACAACGCGATGAATTACGCCACCAACACCACCCTGTCGTCGACCTTCGCCAGCACTCAGCAGAATCAGCTGCTGCTCCAGGAGATCAGGTGGGCGGCAGGGCAGTCGGGTCCGGTCACCCCACCCCAGACCACGACCGGACCCATCCGGGGCATCGGCGGCAAATGCGTGGACGTCGCCGGAGGCGCCACAGCCAACGGCACTGCGGTACAGC
Organism: Streptomyces sp. 7R007; assembly: GCF_054850255.1. Classification (NCBI taxonomy): domain Bacteria; kingdom Bacillati; phylum Actinomycetota; class Actinomycetes; order Kitasatosporales; family Streptomycetaceae; genus Streptomyces; species Streptomyces sp. 7R007. The sequence goes on from NZ_JBTWMV010000025.1 coordinate 121,406, forward strand.
TCTACGACTGCAACGGCACCGGCGCCCAGAGCTGGACCGTGACCGGTTCGGGCACGTTGACCGCGCTCGGCAAGTGCATGGACGTCACCGCAGCCGGCACGGCCAACGGCACCACGGTCCAGTTGTACGACTGCAACGGCACCGGCTCGCAAATCTGGCAGCCACAAGGGAACGGGGCTCTGGTCAATCCGCAGTCCGGCAAGTGCCTCGATGCCACGGGGCAGAGTTCGGCCAACGGCACGCGGCTACAGATCTGGTCCTGCACGGGGGCGACCAATCAGAAGTGGGCCCTGCCTTCGTAAAGAGCCCCGCGAAGCGCCCCGATCCACCGGCCGGGTGGACAGAGCGAGAAACCCGCTGCCCATCCGCCGTGAGGGAGTGGCGCATGCGGGCCCCGATCCACGGTGACGATCGCAGCGACCAGGCCGGAGGCACCGGATGTGGCCGACCGCTCGGCACTCGCGGACAGGGCGCCGACGTCGCCTGCGTCACCATCCAGACCCGCTGTTCCGCTGCGGCCCAGCGCGCGCCAGGAGGGGACTCCTCCTGGCGCGCTGGGCCGGTGGAGATAGCGCCGCTCCCTTCCCCGGGCATGAGCCCCTTCGGGCCGAGCGAGAGCATCGACGACCCGTGACGCCACCATGGCATCGACACCGACATGATCTTCACGGCCGCGCCGGACGTCGGGGAAAGCTGAGCTGCGGCACACTTCACGGTGTCGTCACGGGGCGATGCCAACACCCGGGACATGGCTCCAGATCTTCTCCTGCGCCGAGCTCATCGCCGGCCAGTCGCGCCCATCCTGGCGAGCCAGGACACGCGAAGCGTACGAGGCGGGACGGAAGTCCGGCTTGTAGAAGCAGCCAGTGCCGTAGACGTGGTCGAACGACGCGCACGACGAGGCGAGGGACGCCGGGGTCGGCTTCCTGCCGGTGCGCACCCAACGATCAAGCCCGGCGATCGAGTTGGCGTACTCCGAGGTGCTGAGCTGACTGTGCTCGTGCTCGTCGGTGAATGTCTGCACCAGGTGTCGGTCGCGGTGGGCACCCTGCAGCGTGGCCCGGTAGGCCGCCTCATGCTCCACGAACGCCGTCGGGTCGTCGATGGCGTGCATGGTCAATATCGGGATGTCGACCTTGCCGGTCAGATCACTGTCGTACGACAGGTCCCGCACGGCGGTCGGATCGGCGGAGAAGCGCTCGACGCCCGCGTTCAAGGCTTTGTCGTCATGTGAACCGGAGTACCACACGCCTTTGTTGGAGACCGGGTTGCGGCCGCCGAGTCGTGTGGACACGATGTCTCGGAACGTAAAAGTAGCGAAGCGCAGATGGGACTCCAGAGTGCGCTCCGGGATCTTCGTGACGGCGAGAATGTCGTCCAGGTTCCGCTGCTGGAGCGCGGTGCGGTCCGCGGGCGCCGAGGCATAGCCGGTGCAACTCCTGGAGCCGGGCGCGCAGTCCGGTAGCGTGGCTCCCTCGGGGTCGTTCTTCCTCGCGGACTGTTCTGCTCGCCTCCGTGGCAGGTTCCGCCCCGCGCGATCGCTTCGGCGGGGCGGCCCTACCTGTCCGGTTCAGCAGGCGGCGTCCAAGCCGGCCCAGTCCGCACGGTCGTTGTAGCCGCCGTCCCCGGCGTCGCCGACCACCAGGTCCAGCACGCGGACCCCGGTGAGGTCGATGTCGGCCTGACGGGTGCCGTCGCGGTTGAGGACACCGCTGTCGAACAGCACCTTGCCGTCACCGAGCACCTGGAACGTCGCGGTGCCGCCTTCCGGGCCGACGTTGCGGACCGCGTCGTCGATGCCGACGGTGGCCGTCAGCCGGGTGCAGCGGTCGCCGAGGTAGTAGCGGATGGTGGAGGGGGAGGCGACGCCGATACCGGTGGGGTACTCCTGGCCGAGCAGGCTGATCGGCGTCCAGCCGCCGACGCTGCGGTCGACGGTTGGGGTCATCCATCCGCTGGTGGCGCTGATCCAGTCGTGGTGGGACAGGGCGACGTCGCCGTGGGGTGGGGGCGGCGCCCCCCCCCCCCGGGGGGCCCGCGGGTGGGCG
>NZ_JBTWMV010000026.1:0-121055 GCF_054850255.1 Streptomyces sp. 7R007
CCCCCCAGCGGAAGCCGAGCGAGCCGCCGGGGACCACCGGCGCTCCGGTGGCCCGGTCCAGCAGCACGGTCTTGAAGTCGGCGTTCTCCTCGTCGCGGCCGAGGTCGGCGGCCGTCAGGAACCCGTCGGGGACCAGGCCGCGCTCGTGCTCGCGCAGCGTCACCAGGAACGGGGCGTCGGTGAACGTCCTCAAGTAGTGCTGGAAATACGGCACTTCGCGGTCGACGAGGAACTCGCGCAGGATCACGTGGCCCATCGCCATGGCCAGCGCCCCGTCGGTGCCCGGGTGCGGGGCGAGCCACTCGTCGGCGAACTTCACGTTGTCGGCGTAGTCGGGGCTGACGGCGACGACCTTGGTGCCGTTGTAGCGGGTCTCGGTCAGGAAGTGGGCGTCCGGGGTGCGGGTGACGGGAATGTTGGAGCCCCACATCACCAGGTAGCCGGCGTTCCACCAGTCGGCCGCCTCCGGCACGTCGGTCTGGTCGCCGAAGACCTGCGGCGAGGCGATCGGCAGGTCGGCGTACCAGTCGTAGAAGGAGAGCAGGGTGCCGCCGATCAGCGACATGAAGCGGGCGCCGGCGGCGAAGGAGGCCATGGACATGGCCGGGATCGGGGAGAAGCCGGCGACGCGGTCCGGGCCGTAGGTCTTGATGGTGTGCACGTGGGCGGCGGCGATCAGCTCGCTCACCTCGGCCCAGTCGGCGCGCACCAGGCCGCCCTTGCCGCGGGCCTTCTTGTAGGCGCGGGCCTTCGCCGGGTCGGAGGTGATCTCGGCCCAGGCCGCCACCGGGTCGTCCAGGCGGCGCCGGGCCTCGCGCCACAGCTTGAGCAGGGCGCCGCGCACATACGGGTAGCGCACCCGGCTCGGCGAGTAGGTGTACCAGGAGAAGGAGGCACCGCGCGGGCAGCCGCGGGGCTCGTACTCGGGGCAGTCCGCGCCGATCGAGGGGTAGTCGGTGGCCTGGTGCTCCCAGGTGATGATGCCGTCCTTGACGTACACCATCCACGAGCAGGAACCGGTGCAGTTGACTCCGTGGGTGGAGCGCACCACCTTGTCGTGCGCCCAGCGGTCCCGGTAGAAGCCCTCCCACGCGGTATCGCCCTCGCCGAACACGGCCCGGCCGTCGGCCGACACCTCGCGGCGCGTCAGCAGCCGGCGGGCGGCCAGCGGCCAGCCCTCGGCGGGACGCGCGGTCTTGTCTTTCTCCATGGGCTCGAACGCTAGGTGCGCTCCCGGCCGCCCCGCCGTGGGCCGAACGGCCCTGGCCAGGTCCCGACCGGACGCACGGCGAGGTCCTTCGGCCCACACCGTCCGGCGGGGGTGATCCACAAGGGTGACCACGACAGGCACCACCCGCCGTCACCCACCCGCAGAAGGGACGCGTCCGATGCTCCAGCCATCGAGGAAACAGCCGTCGGGAGCCCCCGTCGCGGGGCGGGCCTGGCTGATGCTGGCCCTGGCCACCGTCGGATTCGCGGTCAACTTCTGGGCGTGGGCGCTGCTCAGCCCGCTCGGCCCGCGCTTCAAGGACGCCCTGGACCTGACCTCCTTCCAGCAGTCGCTGCTGGTGGCGGTGCCGGTCGTGGTCGGCTCGCTGGGCCGCATCCCGGTGGGCGCGCTGACCGACCGGTTCGGCGGGCGGGTGATGTTCCCGCTGGTGTCCGCCGCGACCGTGGTCCCCGTGCTGTATCTGGGGCTGGCCGGGCACTCCTCGCTGACGGCGCTGCTGGTGGGCGGCTTCTTCCTCGGTATCGGCGGCACCGCGTTCGCCGTCGGCGTGCCCTTCGTGGGCACCTGGTTCCCGCCGGAGCGCCGGGGCCTGGCGATCGGCCTGTTCGGCATGGGCATGGGCGGTACGGCGATCAGCGCGCTGAGCACGGTGAAGCTGGTGAAGGCGCACGGCACCGCGAGCCCGTTCCTGATCACCGCGGCGGTGCTGGCCGCCCACGCGGTGATGGCCGCCCTCGTCCTGCGGGACGCCCCGGACCGTACGCTGCCCGCGCAGCCGCTCGGACAGCGGCTGGCGGCCACCCTGCGGCTGGGCATCACCTGGCAGGCGTCCGCGCTGTACGCGGTGGCCTTCGGCGGGTACGTCGCCTTCTCCGTCTACCTGCCGACCTACCTCAAGAACGGCTACGGCCTCACCCAGGCCGACGCCGCGAACCGCATGGCCGGGTTCGTGCTGCTGGCGGTCGCGATGCGGCCGGTCGGCGGCTGGCTGTCGGACCGGATCGGCCCGCTGCGGGTGCTGGGCGGCTCGCTGGCGGTGGTCGTCGCGGGCGCGCTGATGCAGTCGGCGACCCCGGCGCTGGCCCCGCTGGGCACGGTCGCCTTCCTCGCCATGGCGGGCGCGCTGGGCGCCGGCAGCGGTGCGACGTTCGCCTTCGTGGCCCTGCTCGCGCCGCCCGAGCGCACCGGTTCGGTCACCGGCGTCGTCGGCGCCGCGGGCGGCCTGGGCGGGTTCGTGCCGCCGCTCGTGATGGGCTCGCTGTACGGCTCCTACGGCTCCTACGCGGTGGGCCTGTTGCTGCTGGCGGCGGTGGCGGCCGGGGCGCTGGTCTTCACCGGCACCGAGGTGCGGCGGGCGCTGGTGCGCCGGACGGCGGTCCCCGTGCCACGCTGACCAGCGGTGAAAGGGCCGTTCGGCCCGGCGCGGAGGCCACGCGGTCCCTGCCCGGGCCGTTCGCCGTGCGCGGATGCTGAAGTCGAGGACCCGTGCCGGAGCCGACCGGGCGGGCATCGATACGGGGAGGTGAGGGCAGTGCTTCGCCCCGTTGTCGTAGGTCTCGACGGTTCCCGTGAGAGCCTCGCCGCCGCCGACTGGGCGGCCCGGGAGGCGCTGCGCCGCGGTCTTCCGCTGCGGCTGGTGCACGCGTACGAGGGCCTGGCCCCCGACGCCTCCGACCTGCCGGAGCTGGAGGCGCCCCGCTACTGGGCGCGGCGGATCCTGCGCGGTGCGATGGACCGGCTCGGCGAGCAGTATCCGCAGGTCTTCATGAGCGCCACGCAGGTCCCGCGGCCCGCTGCCGAGGCCCTGGTCACCGCGGCCACGGAGGCCGAGCTGCTGGTGCTGGGCAGCCGTGCGTTCAGCGGGTTCGGCGGCTTCATGGCCGGGTCCGTGGCGCTGGCGACGGTCGCCCATGTGCGCCGGCCCGTCGTGCTGGTGCGGGCCCTGACGACGGCTGAGGACGAGTACGTCCCGGACGCCGCCGGACGGCCGTACCGCGAGGTCGTCGCCGGTGTGGACCTGGGGTGCCCGGGTGAGGAGGTGCTGAGGTTCGCCTGCGAGAGCGCGGCCCTGCGCGGCGCGCCGCTGCATGTGGTGCACGCCTGGCAGGGCACGGCACAGCCGGCCGCCGAGCGGGCGCTCGCCGCGCTGATGGCGCCCTGGCGGGAGAAGTTCCCGGCGCTGCGGGTGCGGGAGACGGTGGTGGACGGCCGTCCCGCGCAGGAACTGCTGCACGCGTCCACCGAGGCCGGACTCCTGGTCGTCGGCCGCCGGACCCGCCCGGCCCGGCTCGGCACGCACACCGGTCCGGTCGCGCACGCGGTGATGCACCACGTGCGCTGCCCGGTGGCGATCGTGCCGCACGACTGACCCGGTCGGACCCCGGCGGGGACCTTCGGCCCCTGCGGGCGGCCACCCTCCCGGGGTTACCACGAAGAGAACCGGGCTCCGGGAGGAGGAAGCCGTGTTCCAGGTCCGCATCCACGGCCGTGGCGGTCAGGGCGCCGTCACGGCCGCGGAGTTGCTGTCGGTGGCGGCGTTCTACGAGGGCCGGCACGCGCAGGCGTTCCCGAGCTTCGGCTCGGAGCGCACGGGCGCGCCGGTGACGGCGTTCTGCCGTATCGACGACCGGCCCATCCGGGTGCGTGAACCCGTGATGCGGCCGGACGCCCTGGTGATCCAGGACGCCACCCTGCTGCACCAGGTGAACGTGTTCGAGGGGCTCGACCCCGAGGGTGCGGTGCTCATCAACTCGCCCCGTCCGATCGCGGAGCTGGGGCTCGCCGACCTCGCCGCGACGGTGCCGCACGCGGTCGCCCTCACGGTCCCCGCCACCGTCCTCGCCGTACGGCACTTCGGCCGGCCGGTCCCGAACGCGGTCCTGCTGGGCGGGCTCGCCGCCCTCACCGGCTGCGTGCTGATCGGCTCGCTCACGGCGGCGATCGAGGAACGCTTCCCCGGAGAGCTGGGCGCGGCCAACGCCGCGGCGGCCCGGGAGGCGTACGCCCATGTCAGCGCCGAGCGTGAGGAGTTCGTCCGTGCTCAAGCAGACTGAGGGGTCGCGGGCGGTCGCGGAGACGGTGGCGTACTGCCGTCCCGAGGTGATCGCCGCCTACCCCATCTCACCGCAGACGCACATCGTGGAGGAGCTCAGCCGCCTGGTGAAGTCGGGCGCGCTCAAGCCGTGCGAGTACGTCAACGTCGAGTCGGAGTTCGCCGCGATGTCCATGTGCATCGGCGCCTCGGCGGCCGGCGCCCGCACCTACACGGCGACCGCCAGCCAGGGCCTGCTGTACATGGTGGAGGCCCTCTACAACGCCTCCGGGCTCGGCCTGCCCGTCGTGATGACGGTGGCGAACCGGGCGATCGGCGCCCCCATCAACATCTGGAACGACCACAGCGACACCATGTCGCAGCGCGACTCGGGCTGGATCCAGCTGTACGCGCGCGACAACCAGGAGGCCGCCGACCTGCACCCCCAGGCGTTCCGGCTGGCGGAGGAGCTGTCGCTGCCGGTGATGGTGTGCATGGACGGCTTCGTCCTCACCCACGCCTGGGAGCGGATCGAGGTGCCGGAGCAGGCGCAGGTCGACGCGTTCCTGCCGGCGTACGAGCCGCGGCAGGTGCTGGATCCCGACGCGCCGGTGTCGATCGGCGCGATGGTCGGCCCGGACGCCTTCACCGAGGTGCGCTACCTGGCGCACGCCAAGCAGATGCAGGCGCTGGAGACGATCCCGCGCGTCGCCGAGGAGTTCCGGCAGGTCTTCGGCCGCACCTCCGGCGGGCTGGTGCATCCGTACGCCTGCGAGGACGCGGAGACGATCGTGGTGGCGCTGGGCTCGGTGTTCGGCACCGTGTGCGACGTCGTGGACGAGATGCGCGGGCGCGGGGTGCGGATCGGGGCGCTGGCGATCACCTCGTTCCGTCCCTTCCCGCTGGAGGCGGTCCGCACCGTGCTCGCCGGGGCCCGCCAAGTGGTCGTGCTGGAGCGGGCGTTGGCGGTCGGCATCGGAGGGATCGTGTCGGCGAACGTGCGCACCGCGCTGTCCGGGATCCAGCTCGCCGGGCACACGGTGGTCGCCGGTCTGGGCGGGCGCGCCATCACCAAGACGTCCCTGCACGGGGTGTTCGACGACGCGATCGCCGGGCGGCTGGGGCAGCTGACGTTCCTGGACCTCGACACCGAGCTGGTGGAGCGGGAGCTGGCGCGGATGGCGAGGACCAGGCGGTCGGGTCCGTCTGCGGAGAACATCCTGCGCGATGTGGGGAGCAACCGATGAGTGCCGCACGGGAAGTCAGGTTCTACCAGGTCGGCAGCTTCGCCGCGGGGAACCGGCTGCTGGGACCGGAGGCGCAGTCCGACCAGGCCGACGCGGGCCGCTCCAACGCGCTCACCTGCGGTCACCGCGCCTGCCAGGGGTGCGGCGAGGCGCTCGGCGCCCGCTATGTCCTGGACGCGGCCCAGCGGGCGGCCGGCGGCCGGGTCATCGCGGTGAACGCGACCGGCTGCCTGGAGGTCTTCTCCACGCCGTACCCGGAGACGTCGTGGCAACTGCCGTGGCTGCACTCGCTGTTCGGCAACGCCCCGGCCGTCGCCGCGGGCGTGGCCGCCGCGCTGCGCGCCAAGGGCCGCACCGACGTCCGGGTGGTCGGCCAGGGCGGTGACGGCGGCACCGTCGACATCGGCCTGGGCTGTCTGTCCGGCATGTTCGAGCGCAACGACGACGTGCTGTACGTCTGTTACGACAACGAGGCGTACATGAACACCGGCGTGCAGCGCTCCGGGGCCACTCCGCCGACGGCGCGCACGGCCACCACCCAGGCCGTCGGCGAGGAGCCCGGCGCGCCCTTCGGGCAGGGCAAGAGCCTGCCGCTGATCGCGATGGCGCACGAGATCCCGTACGTCGCCACGGCCACCGTCGCGGGCCTGCGCGACCTGGAGGCCAAGGTGCACCGGGCGATGGCGATGCGCGGCGCCCGCTATCTGCACGTGCTGGTGCCCTGCCCGCTGGGCTGGGGCACGCCCTCCCACGACACGGTGCGCATCGCGCGGCTGGCCGAACAGACCGGCCTGTTCCCGGTGTTCGAGGCCACGGGCGGGGTGGTCACCGACGTGACGCCGATCCGGCGCCGGGTGCCGGTGGAGGAGTACCTGCGCCCGCAGAAGCGGTACGCGCACCTCTTCGAGCCGGAGCCGCGCCCGGACGTCATCGCCCGGTTGCAGCGGGCCGCCGACCGCAACATCGCCCGGTTCGGGCTGCTGGCACACGAGGAGGTGCCGTCGTGAAGGAGAAGCCGTTCGCGATCACTCTGGACGTGGGTTCCAGCCTGGCCAACCGGACCGGCGCCTGGCGCACCGAACGCCCGCGCTACGTCGACCGGATGCCGCCGTGCAACCAGGCGTGCCCGGCCGGCGAGAACATCCAGCAGTGGCTCTTCCACGCGGAGGGCGGCGACTACGAGGCCGCCTGGCGGCAGTTGATGCGGGACAACCCGCTGCCCGCCGTGATGGGCCGGGTCTGCTACCACCCGTGCGAGACCGCCTGCAACCGCGTGCAGGTCGACAACGCCGTCGGCATCAACTCGGTGGAGCGGTTCCTGGGCGACGAGGCGATCCGGCGCGGCTGGGCCGTCGAGGCACCCTCGGTGACCAGCGGCAGGCGCGTCCTGGTCGTCGGCTCCGGGCCGGCCGGCCTGTCCGCCGCCTACCATCTGCGGCTGCTCGGCCATGAGGTGACGATCCGTGAGGCGCAGGAGCGGCCGGGCGGCATGATGCGCTACGGCATCCCGCGCTACCGGCTGCCCCGCGAGGTGCTGGACGCGGAGATCGGCCGGATCACGGCGCTCGGCGTCACGCTGGAGCCCGGCACCAAGGTGGAGGACGTCCTCGCCGCCCAGCGCGACGGCGGCTTCGACGCGGTCTTCCTCGCCGTGGGCGCCGGCATCGGCAAGCGTGCCTACATCCCCGCCGGGGACAGCGCCCGCATCCTCGACGCGGTGTCGCTGCTGGGCAGCATGGAGGGCGAGGGCCCGCCGCTGCTGGGCCGCCGGGTCGCCGTCTACGGCGGCGGCAACACGGCCATGGACGCGGCCCGCACCGCCCGGCGTCTGGGCGCGACGGACGCCGTCGTGGTCTACCGGCGCACCCGGGACCGTATGCCCGCGCACGACATCGAGGTCGAGGAGGCGCTGGAGGAGGGCGTGCGGATGAAGTGGCTGTCCACCATCAAGCACGCCGACGACGGGCGGCTGACCATCGAGCGGATGGAGCTCGACGACACCGGATTCCCGCAGCCGACCGGGGAGTTCGAGGAGCTGGCGGCGGACTCGGTGGTGCTGGCGCTGGGCCAGGACTCGGACCTGTCCCTGCTGCGGGACGTGCCGGACCTCGGCCTCGACCACGGCATGGTGCAGGTCGCCGACGGTCTGATGACGGGGCACCGGGGCATCTTCGCCGGCGGCGACATGGTGCCCGCCGATCGCACGGTCACCGTGGCCGTCGGCCACGGCAAGAAGGCGGCGCGCCACATCGACGCCTACCTGCGCGGCACGGCGTACGAGCCGGGCGCCAAGCACGCGCCGGCCGCCTTCGAGCGGCTCAACACCTGGTACTACTCCGACGCGCCCGCCTCCGTGCGGCCGCGGCTCGAACTGGCCCGCCGCGTCTCGACGTTCGACGAGGTGGTGCAGGGCCTCGACGAGTCCACCGCGCTCTTCGAGGCCCGGCGCTGCATGTCCTGCGGCAACTGCTTCGAGTGCGACAACTGCTACGGCGTCTGCCCCGACAACGCGATCACCAAGCTGGGGCCGGGCCAGGGCTTCGCCATCGACCTCGACTACTGCAAGGGGTGCGGACTGTGCGCGGCCGAGTGCCCGTGCGGGGCGATCGAGATGGTGCCGGAGGAGTGAGGGCTCACTTCTCGTCGAACACCAGGTCCTCGGGCGCGTGGGTGAGCCTGACGGTGTCGCCGGTGACGTCGACGACGGTGTCGAAGCTCGTCCACTGCCCGCCGGGCAGCACGAGCAGCCGGTCGTCGCGCTGGGCCAGGTAGGCGCGGAAGCCGGCCAGGTCCGCGTCCCCGTCGCCGAGGACCAGGTAGTCGGCCAGGCGGCGGAACAGCTTGGGCAGCAGCACCGCCGTGTCGGTCAGCGAGCCGAGTCCGGTGACCCTCGCACCGGTCTGGGTCACGTCGGCCGACCACAGTCCCATGTCCTTCTCCCGCGCCAGCCGGGCCGCGGCGCTCATCTCCTCCCGCAGGTCGACGTAGAGCTGACGGTAGAAGGTGGGGTAGGCCATGCCCTCGGCGAGCTGGTGGTGGTTGAGCGTCTCGCGCAGCAAAGAGACCTCCACCCTGACGAGGGTGCCGCTGGCGGCCGGTGCCTCGCCGACGCCCGCGAAGGCCACACACCGGCCGTGCACGTCGGCGCTGCGGGTGAGGATGTAGCCGGGCCGGGAGTCGGGGGTGGCGGCGGTGACGGTGCCGTGGTCGTCGCGCCGTACGTTCGCGAAGCCGAGCCGGTCGAGGAGTTCCTGGGCGGCCCGTCCGGCGTACGGCGCGGGCTGGTGCAGTTCCCGGCCGTGCGGCGGACGGTAGTGCGTCTCCAGGGTGTCGATGCCGTCCAGCCGCAGCTGGGCACCGCCCGCCCGGTTGCGCCGTACCCGCCGGCCGCGCAGCAGGTCCCATTCGTCGGGGTCGTCCGGGTGGAAGCGTATGGAGTCGCCGTCCGGGCTCGCCCCGACGATCCTGTAGGCGCCCTTGATCAGCAGCATCGGCATGATGTCCCCCTTTTCGGTCACGGTGGACCCACTGTGGCCGCCCGTCCGCCGGACGGCGCCGGTGCGTACCGTCAAGCGGGCCAAAGGTCGTGCATCCGGCGGATGGGGCATGCGGATGTGTCGTACGGCACTCGCTCCGCGGGCATCTGCGCAGGAGCGTCACACGGGCTGCACACAGCCTTTCGAAAGGGTCGCTAGCTTTTCTCCCGGCTCGATCCCACGTGCGAACGTCGACTAGAAAGACCGCGGATGGACTACTGCTCCTCGTGCCGTCGGCACCTCAACGGCGCCCTGGTGTGCCCCGGTTGCGGCGCCTACGCCCCGGACATCGCTCCGCGTCCCGCGGTTCCCCCGACGGCCGCGGCACCGAGCACGGCCGACATGGTCCACGAAAGGGCCGGCTGGGAGGACGTCTTCGACCAGCCCGAGCCCGCGGCGGATCAGGACGATCCCGCCAAGGACGTGGCACCCGCGCTGCCGGCGCCCATGGGCCGGGCGGCCAGGCGACGGCAGCGTGCCCGCTGGAAGAAGAACCAGCGCCGGGCCGTCGTCGCCACCGCCGTCGCCCTGGTCGGCGGCGGACTGACCCTCTCCGCGATGAACCAGCAGTCCGGCGGCCGCGCGCAGGCGGCCTCGGCACCGGACAACGTGCCCATGGGCGAGGCCGCGGTGCTGCCGACCTCGGACGACGTCGACCCGGCGGCCACCGCGCCCGAGACACACCGGTCCTCCGCCCACGCCTCGGCCACCCCCGCCCGGCACCGGCAGCCGGTCACCGCGGCGACCCCCACCGCGCCGTCGCACCTGCGCGCGGACTCCGCCGCCACCCCGGCTCCCACGGCCACGACCGCCCCGCTGTCCCAGGCCACCACGGCGGCCTCCGACGGCACCGGCACGACCACCACCACGACGACGGTCCAGCAGACGCCCGCCCCGACGGCCACGACCGGCACCCAGACGCCGTCGGCGAGCCCCTCGCCGACCGCGAGCACCCCCCAGGGGCTGTGCCTGCTCGGCCTGCTGTGCACCGACTGAGCCCACACACCACCGAGGAGGCCCGTCCCTGCGGGCCTCCTCGAAAGTGACCGGCGTCAGCCGACGAACTCGCCGACCGCCGCCTTCAGTTCACTCAGCCCCTTCTTCGCGTCGGTGAAGAACATGCCGGTCTTCGGGTCGGTGTAGAGCTCGTTGTCGATGCCGGCGTAACCGTGGCCCATCGAGCGCTTGATGACGACGACGCTCTTGGCCTTGTCGACGTCGAGGATCGGCATGCCCGAGATGGCGTTGCCGGGCTTGCGGGCGATGGGGTTGGTGACGTCGTTGGCGCCGATCACCAGGGCGACGTCGGCCTGCGGGAACTCGGGGTTGACGTCGTCCATCTCCTTCAGCTGGGTGTAGGGCACGTTCGCCTCGGCCAGCAGCACGTTCATGTGGCCCGGCATACGGCCCGCGACGGGGTGCACGGCGTAGCTGACGTCGACGCCGTGATCCGTCAGCAGCTTGGCCAGATCGCCCAGTTCGTGCTGGGCCTGGGCGGCGGCGAGGCCGTAGCCCGGGACGAAGATGACCTTGCTCGCGTACGCCAGCTGGATCGCCACGTCGTCCGCGGAGACCGGCCGCACCTGCGCGGGCGCCCCCGCTCCGGCGGCCGCCGGTGCGCTGTCGCCGGTGCCGAAGCCGCCGACCACGATGTTGGCGATCGACCGGTTCATGGCGTCGGCCATCAGCTTGGTGAGGATGCCACCCGAGGAACTGACCAGCATGCCCGCGATGATCAGCGCGGTCTCGTTCAGGACGAAGCCGGCCATCGCGACCGCGGACCCGGTGAAGGCGTTCAGCAGGGCGATGACGACCGGCATGTCCGCGCCGCCGATGGGCAGCACCATCGTCACGCCGAACAGCAGGGCGACGGCCACCAGCCCGTAGAGGGCGACGAGGGAGTCGGGCGCCAGGACCAGCCAGACGGTGCCGGCGACGAAGGAGACCGGCAGCAGCACGTTCAGCAGCCGCGCTCCCGGGAAGACGACCGGCGCGCCGGAGACGACACCCTGGAGCTTGCCGGCCGCGATCAGCGACCCGGAGAAGGTGACCGCGCCGATGACGATGTCCAGCGCGCCCGGCAGGGACACCCGCGCCCCGAGGGCGGCCGGATGGTCGGCCTGGAGCAGGTCGTTGACCGCGATCAGCGCGGCCGCCCCGCCGCCGACCGCGTTGAAGAGACTGACCAGTTGGGGCATCGCCGTCATCTTGACCTCGCGCGCGGCGTACAGGCCCAGCGCGGCGCCGACCAGGCCGCCGGAGGCGAGCACCAGCCAGCCGGTCGTGCTGATGGCGCCCTCGTGGGCGATCAGCCAGACGGTGGCGGCGATCGCGACGGCCATGGCGCCGGCGGAGAGCGTGTTGCCCCGGCGGGCGGTGCGCGGGTGGTTCATCAGGTGCAGGCCGAGCACGAAGCAGGCGGCCGTGGCGAGGAAGACGTAGTGGACGGCGTTGGAGACGGTGTCCATGGCGCTCACACCTGCTTCTTCTCACTGGGCCTGGCCTTGAACATCTCCAGCATCCGGTCGGTGACGACGTAGCCGCCCACGACGTTCATCGCGCCGAACACCATGGCCGCGAAGGCGAGGACGTAGCCGAGCCAGGTGTGCGACTCGGCCGCGATCAGCATGGCGCCGATGACGACGATGCCGTGCACGGAGTTCGAGCCGGACATCAGCGGGGTGTGCAGGGTCGCGGGCACCTTGCTGATGACCTCGACGCCCACCAGGACGCTCAGCACGAAGACGGTGATCGCGGTGAGGAGATCCAGGTCGTTCACGATCCGCCTCCCATCAGGGGACCCGTGATCTCGTCGGCCGGGTCGAGGACGAGTTCGCCGTCGCGCACGAGGTGGCGCAGGAGTGCGACGAGGTTGCGGGCGTAGGCCGTGGAGGCGGCCGTCGCCATCGCGGACGGCAGCCGGCCGGCGCCGATGACGGTGACCCCGTTGTCCAGGACGACCGTCTTGTCGGGCTCGGAGCCCTCGACGTTGCCGCCCAGGTCGCTCGCGGCGAGGTCGACGACCACCGAGCCGGGCTTCATGCTCTCCACCGCGGCGGCGCTCACCAGCAACGGGGGCCTGCGGCCCGGCACCTGGGCGGTGGTGATGACGATGTCGGTGCGGGCGAGGTGCGCCTCCAGCGCCGCCCGCTGGGCCTGCTGCTCCGCCGCGGTCAGCTCCCGTGCGTAGCCGCCCTGTCCGGCGCCCGGCTCCCCCGGTGCCTGGCTCTGGATGTCGAGGAACCGGGCGCCCAGTGACTCCACCTCCCCTCTGGATTCGGGACGCACGTCGTACGCCGTGACGACGGCGCCGAGGCGGCGGGCGGTGGCGATCGCCTGCAGCCCGGCCACTCCGGCGCCCAGGACGAGGACCTGCGCCGGGCGCATGGTGCCCGCCGCGGTGGTCAGCATCGGGAAGAACCGGTCGTAGGTGTCGGCCGCGAGGACGGCCGCCTTGTAGCCGGCGACGTTGGCCTGGGAGGTCAGCGCGTCCATGGACTGGGCGCGGCTGAGGGTGCGCGGCAGCAGATCGAGACTCACCGTGCGCACGCCGCGCCCGGCCAGCTCCTGGACCAGGCCGGGATGGCGCAGCGGTTCCAGCAGGCCGATCAGGACCTGTCCGGCGCGCAGCGCGCGGGCGCTCTCCTCGTCCGGCGGGCCGACGCACAGGACGGCGTCCGCGCGGGCGTACAGCTCGTCCGCGGCCACCACGCGCGCCCCGGCCGCGGTGTAGTCGGCGTCGGTGAACCAGGCGCCGGAGCCGGCGCCCGCCTCGACCAGGACGTCGACGCCGGCCCGGCCGAGCAGGGTGACGGCCTCGGGGACGAGGGCGACACGGCGTTCGCCGGGCGCCCGCTCCCGTACGGCACCTACGGTGACGTGTGGCATGGTCTGCTGCCTCTCCCTGAGGACCCGGGGGTCTCCCGTGCCTCAGAACTCGAAGACGAGCCGGGCTTCGGCCCGCCCGCCGAGGACCTCGTCGAAGGAGTCGTTGACCTGGTCCAGGCGCCGGGTCTCGGCGATGACCTGGGTGCGGCCGGCGGCGTGCAGGGCGAAGACCTCGGCGAGGTCCTGACGCGTACCCACTATCGAGCCTATGACGGAGATGCCGCCGAGGACGGTCTCGAAGATCGGCACGTCGATCGAGGCGTTGTCGGCGGGCAGGGCGACCATGACCAGGCGCCCGCCGCGGTTGAGCGACCGGTACGCCTGCTCGAACGCCTTGGGCGCCGCGGCGAGCACGACGGCCACGTCCGCGCCCCCGGCCTTCCTGATCTCCTCGACCGGGTCGTGGGTGCGCGCGTTGACGAGCTGGTCGGCGCCGAGCCGGTGGGCCAGGCCCAGCTTGTCGGGCTCCAGGTCGACGGCGGTGACCAGGCCGCCGACCAGGCGCGCGTACTGCAGCGCCAGGTGGCCCAGGCCGCCGATGCCGAAGACGGCGACGCGTTCGGCGGGGACCACGCGGGCGACCTTGATCGCCTTGTACGTGGTGACGCCCGCGCAGGTCAGCGGTGCCGCGTCGAAGGAGCTGACGGCCTCGGGCACGTGGACGACCGCGCCCGCGTCGGCGACGGCGTACTCGGCGTAGCAACCGTCCACCGAGTAGCCGGAGTTGACCTGCGACTCGCACAGGGTCTCCCAGCCGGAGACGCAGTAGCGGCAGGTGCCGCAGGACGAGCCGAGCCACGGGATGGCGACCCGGGTGCCGATCAGGTCGGCCGGTACGCCGGCGCCGGCGGCCGTCACGGGGCCGATGCCCTCGTGGCCGGGGACGAACGGCGGCCGCGGCTTGACGGGCCAGTCGCCGTGCGCGGCGTGGATGTCGGTGTGGCAGAGCCCGGAGGCCTCCATCTTCACGAGCACCTGGCCGGGTCCGGGCTCGGGGACCGGCAGGTCCTGGATCTCCAGGGGCTTGCCGAAGTCGGTGACGACTGCTGCCTTCATCGATGCGCTCCTCAACTGCTGTCATTCCGGGCCGTCTCGGCCCGGGTCACGAAGTGCAGCCCGTCCCCGGCTGCGAGGGAGAATCCGCGCGGATCGCCCGCCTCGACGTCGAGGACGTGGCGGGCGGCGGCGCACAGGGCCGTGATCGCCCTGCGCGCCGCGGACGTGGCGGTGACGCGCCCGACGGTCTCGTGCCGGACCTTCGCGGACATGTCGCCGCCCTCCTCCTAGAACAGCCCGAGGGCCTTGTCGCTGTAGCTGACCAGGAGGTTCTTGGTCTGGCTGTAGTGCTCCAGCATCATCTGGTGCGTCTCGCGGCCGATGCCGGAGACCTTGTAGCCGCCGAACGCCGCTCCCGCCGGGTACTGGTGGTAGCAGTTGGTCCAGACGCGGCCGGCCTTGATCGCGCGGCCCATGCGGTAGGCGAGGGCGCCGTCGCGGCTCCACACGCCGGCGCCGAGGCCGTACAGCGTGTCGTTGGCGAGGGCGAGGGCCTCGGCCTCGTCCTTGAAGGTGGTGACGGCGAGGACGGGACCGAAGATCTCCTCCTGGAAGACCCGCATCCTGTTGTGGCCCTTGAGGACGGTCGGCTCGAAGTAGAAGCCGTCCGCGAACTCCCCGTCGAGGGCGGGCCGGTGGCCGCCGACCAGGAGTTCGGCGCCCTCCTTCAGGCCGATCTCGACGTACGACGCGATCTTCTCGACCTGCTGCCGGGAGACCTGGGGGCCGATCATCGTCTCGGTGTCGAGCGGGTCGCCCTGCCGGATGGCGCGGATGCGCTCCAGGCAGCGCCCCATGAACTCCTCGTAGACGTCCTCCTGGACGAGCGCGCGGGAGGGGCAGGTGCACACCTCGCCCTTGTTGAAGGCGTACAGCACGAGTCCCTCGACGGCCTTGTTCAGGAAGTCGTCGTCCTTGGCGGCCACGTCGTTGAAGAAGATGTTCGGCGACTTGCCGCCCAGCTCCAGCGTGACCGGGATGATGTTCTGCGCCGCGTACTGCATGATCAGGCGGCCGGTGGTGGTCTCGCCGGTGAAGGCGACCTTGGCGATGCGCTTGTTGGCGGCCAGCGCCTTGCCGATCTCGGCGCCGGGGCCGTTGACGACGTTGAGGACGCCGGGCGGCAGGATGTCGCCGACGACCTCCATCAGCTTCAGGATCGACCACGGGGTGGGCGAGGCGGGCTTGATGACGGTCGCGTTGCCGGCGGCGAGCGCCGGGGCGAGCTTCCACGCGGCCATCAGCAGCGGGAAGTTGAACGGGATGATCTGGCCGACCACGCCGAGCGGCTCGTGGAAGTGGTAGGCGATGGTGTCCTTGTCGATCTCGGTGATCCGGCTCTCCTCGGCGCGGATCGCGGCGGCGAAGTACCGGAAGTGGTCGGCGGCCAGCGGGATGTCGGCGGCCAGCGTCTCGCGCACCGGCTTGCCGTTCTCCCAGCTCTCGGCGACCGCGAGCTCCTCGCGGTGGGCGTCGATGGCGTCGGCGACCTTGTTGAGCACCGCGGCCCGCTGGGCGGTGGAGGCCTCGCCCCACGCGCCCTGGGCGGCGTGGGCGGCGTCGAGGGCGAGTTCGATGTCCTCGGCGCCGGACCTCGGGACCTCGCAGATGGGCTTGGCGGTGGCGGGACACAGGTTGGCGGTGTACGCGCCCGTGATGGGCGCCTGCCACTTGCCACCGATGAAGTTCTCGTAGCGCGGGGCCACGTCGACCGGGCTGCCGGGCCTGCCCGGAGACTCGTACTTCATGACCGTCCCCTTTCGATGACGACGATCCTGGTGATGCTCGGCACGCTAGAAGCGGGACCGTTGCAATACCGCTGCATGCCGTCCGGCCTGCGGGAACACGGCGATGTCGAGGCCGAGTGCGCGGGCCCTGGCGGCCGCCGCGGCGCGCTGGGGCGAGCCGCCCGGCAGGGTGCGGGCCAGCGCCGACCACGCGGGGGCGTCGTCGCCGCCCCAGCCGGCGTCCACCCAGCGGCGCAGCAGGCCCGCGTCGCCGCTGCCGAGGACGGCGCCGCGCAGCTGCTGTTCCAGGCAGCGCCGGTGCTCGACGACGGCCGGGGCGTCGGACCGCGGCAGCAGGGGGCCCGGGTAGTGGGCGAGCGCCGAGGCCACGCGGCCCTCGGCGAGCAGGTCGGCCACGTCGCCGAAGTCGGTGCGCACCGGCCGCAGCAGGGCGTAGGGCCGCGAGCCGAGCAGCCCGGGGCCGAGCACGGCGCGCAGCCGGGTCAGTTCGGCGCGCAGCGTGGAGGCGCACACCTCCCGCTCCGACAGGTCCACCGCGAGCCGGTCTCCGGTCACCCCGCCGCCGGCCAGGACGAGCGCCAGCACGATCTCGCTGTGCCGGGGGCTGAGCCGGTGCGTGCGCCCGGCGTACTCCAGCAGGACGCTGTCACGGCCCAGCGCGCGCACGCGGACGACGCCCGAGGCGGACGGGGTGCGGACGCGGGCCAGCTCCGCCTCCGCGGCCAGGGCGGCGCCGCGCACGGCGGCGAGGGCGGGCGGGGTGGCGATGGTGGGGCCGCCGGTGAGATCGATGACGCCGAGCGCCCGGCCGGTGAGCGGGTCGCGCACCGGCGCGGCGGCGCAGGACCAGCCGTGCGCGGCGGCGCTGTAGTGCTCCCCGGTCACGATCTGCACGGCGCGCCCGAGCTCCAGGGCCGTGCCCGGGGCGTTGGTGCCCGCCTGCCGCTCGGACCACACGGCGCCCTCGGCGAAGTGCATGCGCTCGGCGCGCCCCCTGGTGGCGGTGTCCCCCTCGACCCACAGCAGCGTCCCGTCGGCGTCTCCCACCGCGAAGACGTGCGCGTCGTCGGCGGCGCCGGCGCCCAGCAGCTCGCGCAGCAGCGGCAGGGCGGCCGCCAGCGGGTGGTTGCGCCGGTAGGCGCACAGCTCCTGCGGGGTCGTCCGCAGCGGGGGCAGGAGGCTGCCGTCGGGCCGCACACCGCTCAGGGCGCTGCGCCGCCACGAGTCGGCCACCAGGTCCCGTAGGCCCGCCGACGGACCGGGAGAGGTCACGAACCGCTCGTGCGCGGTGCGCGGTGCGCCGAGCGAGGCGGCGGTGGAAGCGTCCATGGCACCTCCCGCGTGGCTTCCTCCCGGTTGGGTGCCTCAAGCCTCACGGGCGCGCGGTGCCGGCTGCAGAGGCCGAAGGGCCCCGGCGCAGGGCCGCTCGGACCCGGCCCGTCCCCGGCGCGGGCCGCCGCGTCGCCGCGTCCGCCGGCCGGGACGGCGGGGTCGCTACCGCTCCCCCAGCGGCACCCGCCACACCAGCGTCGTGCCCCCGCCCGGCGGGCAGTCGACCTGCAGGGAGCCGCCGAGCTGTTCGGCCCGCTCGGTCATGTTGCGCAGCCCGCTGCGGCGTCCGCCCGGCGTGATGCCCCGGCCGTTGTCGGCGACGGTCAGCCGCACCTCGCGGCCGTCGGTCTCCAGCGCCACGTCGGCGCGGTCGGCCCCGGCGTGCCGGGCGATGTTGGTCAGGCTCTCGGAGAGCACGGCGATGACGTGGTCGGCGATCTCGCGCGGTACGTCGGTGTCGACCAGGCCCTCCATGCGGACGCTGGGCGCGAAGCCCAGCACCGGCGAGGCCTCGCCGACCGCGCGCACCACCCGGGCGCGCAGCCCGGTCCCGGCGCCGCCGTCCCGGGCCCGCAGCCCGAAGATCGTCGACCTGATGATCTTGATGGTCTCGTCCAGGTCGTCCACCGCGCGCACGACGCGCTCCGCGGCCTCCTCGTGCTCGATGAAGCGGCCGGCGCTCTGCAGGGTCATCCCGGTCGCGAACAGCCGCTGGATGGCCAGGTCGTGCAGGTCCCGGGCGATCCGGTCGCGGTCCTTGAGCACCGCGATCTCCTCGGCGTCCCGGCGGCGTTCCGCCAGCTCCATGGCGATCGCGGCCTGTGCGGCGAAGGCCTGGAGGGACTCCGTCTCCTCCGCCGAGAACATCGCCTGCCCGGCCTTGCGGGCCAGCAGCAGCACGCCGCGCGCGCCCTCCTCGCCCGTGCCGATGGGCACGGCCACCGCGGGACCCAGGCCCTCGAAGCGCGGGGGCTCCGCCGAGATCCGCTCGTCGTGGCCGGCGTCCTCGCTGGTGACCGGCGCGACGGAGGAGAAGGCCAGCCCCATCAGGCTGCGGTCCAGCGGCAGGATCAGGCCCCGGTGGGCCTCGGCGTCCATGCCGACGGCGATCTCCACGGCGAGCGACCGGGTGTCCTCCATGGGCAGCGCCACGGCGGCCAGGGCCGATCCGGTGATCTCCCCGGCGCGTTCGGCGATCAGGCCGAGGACCTCGCCGCTGGAGCCGCCGGACAGCAGGCTGTGGGTGATCTCCGCGTTCGCCCGCAGCCAGCGCTCGCGCAGCCGGGACTCCTCGTACAGACGGGCGTTGTCGATCGCGACGCCGGCCGCCACGGCCAGGGTCGACAGGACCGACTCGTCCTCCTCGTCGAACTGGGCCCCGCCGCGCTTCTCGGTCAGGTACAGGTTGCCGAAGACCTGGTCGCGCACCCGGATGGGCACGCCGAGGAAGGAGTTCATCGGCGGGTGGTGGGCCGGGAAGCCGTACGAGGCGGGGTGCTGGGAGATCTTCGGCAGCCGCAGCGGCTCGGGGTGGCGGATGAGCTCGCCGAGGATGCCGTGCCCCTCGGGGAACGGGCCGATCGCGGCGATCTGCTCGTCGCTGACACCGACGGTGTGGAAGGCCGACAGCCGTTTGCCGTCCGGTCCGATCACGCCGAGGGCCGCGTACTCGGCGTCGACCAGGACGGCCGCGGCCTCGACGATGCTGTGCAGCGCCTGTTCCAGGTCCAGCTCACGGCCGACGGAGAGCACCGCCTCCAGCAGGCTGTGCACCCGGTCACGGGTCCCGCGCGCGGCGTCCAGCCGCGCCTGCAGCTCCTCCAGCAGCTCGTCCAGCCGCAGCTGCGGAAGCCGTACGCGGGCGTCCCCGGGCTCCTCGGAGCGTCCCACCCGTGTTCCTCCAGACCCCTGTGCCGTGCCGAGAACCGGCCGTTCCGTCTGGTGCCACGGTAACGGGTCCGTCCGAGAGGACGATACGGGATCTGACGTGGGGGGACGCTCCCGGGGCCGATCAGCTGTGCGGCAGCCGGGCGATCACGAGTTCGGTGAGGTCCAGCAGCCGGTTGGTGTATCCCCACTCGTTGTCGTACCAGCCGAAGACCTTGACGAGGTCGCCATGGGCCTGGGTCAGCGGGGCGTCCAGGACGCAGGAGGCGGGGTCGCCCACGATGTCGCGGGAGACGATCGGCGCGTCGGACACGCGCAGAACGCCCTTCAGCGGTCCCTCGGCGGCCTCCCGGTAGGCGGCGTTGACCTCCTCCGCGGTGACCGGCCGGTCCAGCACGACGCTCAGGTCGGTCAGCGAGCCGTCCTCGACGGGCACGCGCACCGCGATGCCGTCCAGGGTCCCGGACAGCTCCGGCAGCACCAGGCCGACGGCGCGGGCGGCGCCGGTGGAGGTGGGGATGATGTTGACGGCGGCGCTGCGGCCGCGGCGCAGGTCCTTGTGCGGCCCGTCGAGGACGACCTGGTCGTTGGTGTAGCCGTGGATGGTGGTCATCAGCCCCTTGACGATGCCGAAGTGGTCGTCGAGGACCTTGACCATGGGGGCCACGCAGTTGGTGGTGCAGGAGGCGTTGGAGACCACGTGGTGGCGGTCGGGGTCGTACGTCCCCTCGTTCACGCCCATCACCACGGTGGCGTCGACGTCCTTGCCCGGCACCGACAGCAGCACCTTGCGCGCGCCCGCCGTCAGGTGCGCCCCGGCCGTCTCCCGGGTGCGGAAGCGGCCGGTGGACTCGATGACGACGTCCACGCCGAGCTCGCCCCAGGACAGCTTCGCCGGGTCGCGCTCGGCGGTGACGGCGATGCGGTGCCCGTCGACGGTCAGCGACGTGTCGTCGTGCTCGACGGTGCGGCCGATGCGGCCGTACGTGGAGTCGAAGGCCAGCAGGTGGGCCAGTGTGGCCGGCGAGGTGACGTCGTTGACCGCGACGACCTCGATCCGCGTGCCGCCGTCGGTCCCGGCGCGCTCCAGCGCACAGCGCAGGTAGTTGCGGCCGATGCGGCCGAAGCCGTTGATGCCCACGCGCACGTTCATGTCCGTCCTCCCCTTCGGGGCCCGGGATGTCCGGGCCACACCTTCAGCCTCCGCGACCCGGGCGGGGCCCGGCATGGGCCGTGCGGGTGTGTTCCCGGGGACGTTCGGACCCCGGCGGGACTCAGTGGCCCTGCTGCCGCAGCCGGTCCTGGGCCTGGGTGGCGATGACCGCGGCCTGGATGCGCCGCTCGACGCCGAGCTTGGCCAGCAGGCGGGAGATGTGGTTCTTCACCGTCTTCTCGGCGAGGAAGAGCCGCTGGCCGATCTGCCGGTTGGTCAGCCCCTCGCCGATCAGGGCGAGGATCTCCCGCTCCCGGTCGGTCAGGCCGGGCAGCGCGTCCGGTTCCTCCTCGTGCTGCTGCTCGTGACGCAGGCGGGCCATCAGCCGGGTGGTGGCGCTCGGGTCGAGCAGGGACTGCCCGGAGGCCACGGTGCGCACGGCGGAGACCAGGTCCGAGCCCTGGATCTGCTTCAGGACGTATCCGGAGGCGCCCGCCATGATGGAGTCCAGCAGGGCCTCCTCGTCGTCGAACGAGGTCAGCATCAGGCAGGTCAGTTCGGGCATGCGCGAGCGCAGTTCACGGCAGACGGAGACGCCGTCGCCGTCCGGCAGGCGCACGTCCAGCACCGCCACGTCGGGGCGCAGGGCGGGCACGCGCACCAGCGCCTGCTCGGCGGTGGCGGCCTCGCCCACCACGGAGATGTCCGGCTCGTCGTCGAGCAGGTCGTGCACGCCGCGCCGTACCACCTCGTGGTCGTCCAGCAGGAAGACCCGGATCGGTTCGTCGGGGCCGTGCTGCCGGCTGTCCGCCATCGCATGCTCCTCGCAGATGTCGCGTGGTTCCGTGCCCGGTGCGACGGAATCCTCCACGGTGCGATCCTTCTCGGCCACCAGGTCGCGGGCCAGGGCCGGTCGGCCCTGATTCCTTCCCCTTCCGGTCACCGTGCGGGCGTACGGGACCCCCGGCCCGGTTCCGGGGCCGGGCGGCCCCTGGGGTGCGGCCGGACACCCGGGCCAGCCTGGAAGCGCCACGAACGATCAAAGGGGTGGAGCACATGACTCCCAGGGAGACCGGCACCGACGTCCACGCGACCGACGCCGTACGGGTACGCGCCGAGGGGAACGTGGACGAGGAGGCGCTCGGCTACGTCCGGGCCAAGGTGCACGCGGTTCTCGACCGGCCGGGACTGCCGGTCGTCGGCGGCGAGGTGCGGGTCGCGCGGGCGAGCGCGCACCACGTGGAGCAGCCCTGGTCGGCAGCGGCCGAGATCCGGGTGGGCGGCGAACTGCTCGTCGTGCACGCCGGGGAGGCCACCGCCCACGAGCTCGCCGACCGCCTCCAGGACCGCCTGCGGGCCCGCCTGGACCGGCTCGCGCACCGGGGGGACTGCGCCCGCAGGTCGGCCACGCCGCCGCCGTGGCGTGGCGGCCCGGCGAACGGGCAACCGCAGTAGGAGCCGGGGCCCGGCCTCGCGCATGCCAAGGAGGAAGGCGTCGTGAAACCCACCACCGTCGGCGAGGTGATGACCAGTGAGGTCGTCGTCGCCCACCGCAGTACGCCGGGACCCGAGCTGGTCCGGTTGCTCCGGCGGCACCGGATCAGCGGAATCCCGGTCGTCGATCACGACGACAAGGTCCTCGGGGTGGTCTCCGGGACCGACCTGGCACGCGCGGAGGCCGGCGGCGCCGGCGGCAGTGCGGGGGAGCTGATGTCGACCCCCGCGATCACCGTGCATCCGGAGCAGTCCGTCTCCGCCGCCGCGCGGGTGATGGAGCGGCACGACATCGAGCGGCTGCCCGTCGTCGACGAGGAGGACCGGCTGATCGGCATCGCCACCCGCCGCGATCTGCTGCGGGTCTTCGCCCGCACGGACGGGGCGATACGGCGTGAGGTGATCGACGACGTCCTGGTGGGGGCCCTGGGGCTGGCGCCGGACGCCGTCTCGGTCTCCGTGCGGGACGGCATGGTGACGATGGCGGGGCGGGTGGCGCGGCGCAGCGACATCTATCCGGCGGTGCGTTCGGCGTGGCAGGTCGAGGGGGTGGTGGGGGTGGTGAACGGCCTCACCTACGCCGTCGACGACGCGTCGGGGCCGTGACCGGTGCGGACTCCGGTGCGGGGTGAGGGGTCCACCGGGGCGCAGTCGGGCCCGAACGGCCCTAGCGTGGGGCGGCCCGCTTCCGTTCGAATGACCTGATCGAACAGAGCCGCACCTCCTTCGCCGGACCGACACCGAGAGAACGTACGGAAGCCGCCCATGGCCATCGACCACGCCCAGCCGGTTCCCGCAGGCCCCCGCCAGAGCGTCCCGCTCGACCGGGACGAGGCCCTCCGGCTGCTGGGCAGCGTCTCGTTCGGGCGGATCGTCTTCACGCAGCACGCGCTGCCGACGATCCGCCCGGTCAACCACGTCCTCGACGACGGGCACATCGTCATCCGCACGCACGAGGGCGCGGCCCTGACCTCCCGCACCCGGCACGCCGGCACACCGGGCGTGGTCGTCGCGTACGAGGCCGACGTCATCGACCCGGTGACCCACACCGGCTGGAGCGTGGTGGTCACCGGCTACGCCCACCTGGTCACCGATCCGGTCCAACTGGCCCGCTACCAGGAGCTGTTGCACCCCTGGGTGGGCCGCGCGATGGACTACGCCGTCCGCATCCAGCCGGACCTGATCACCGGCATCCGCCTGTCCCCGAGCGAAACCTGAGACGCCCCGCAAGGACCCCCACCCGACCCTGCCCCGCGACGGATCGGGCGGTCCGCGGAGGCATTCGGCCGCCATTGCCCCGGCGAATCGGACGCACCCAAGGGCGCCCGGCCCCCGTGGATCGGGCGGTCCGCGGGGGCCGGCTGACCCTGCCCGGGCGCATCGGGCGATCCCCCAAGAGCGCCCGCCCGGCTCAGCCCCGGCGGATCGGGCAATCCGCAAGAGCGCCTGACCACCCCCGCCCCAGCAGACCAGACGCTCCCCAAAGACACCCAGCCCCACCCCCAGCGGACGGGGCGACCCGCCGGCGTGTTCGGCTGACCCTTCCCCGGGCACATCGAGCGATCCCAAAAGCGTCCGCCCGGCCCCACCTTCCAATGGATCGGGCAATCCGCAAGACTGCCTGACCACCCCGCCCCAGCAGATCAGACGCTCCCCAAAGACACCCGGCCCCACCCCCAATGGACGGGGCGACCCGCCGGCATGTCCGACTGACCCTCCCCGGCCACATCGGGCAATCCCCAAGAACGTCCGCCCGGCCCCACCCCCAGTGGACGGGGCCGCCCGCCGGGTGTTCGGCAGGCCCTTCCCCGGGCACATCGAGCGATCCCCAAGCGTCCGCCCGGCTCAGCCCCGAATGGAGCGGGTGATCCGCAAGAGTGCCTGGCCGCCCCCGACCCAGCGGATCGGGCAGTGTCCCAGGGTGTCCGGCCACCCCCGCCCCGGCCGGATCGGGCAGTCCCCAAAGATGTCCCGTTATCCCCACCCCAGCGGATCGGGCGATCCGCGACAGGATTCGCCCGGCCACTGTCCCGCCCCTGGCGGATCGGCGTTCCCGCCAGGGGCGGGGCCGGTGGGGCGACGGCGCCGTTGGGCGCTCGTCTGCGGTACCGGCCGCGCCGGTGGTCAGTCGTGCGGTACGACCGCCACCGGCGCCGACGCGTGGCGCAGCACCTCGTGGGTGACCGGGCCTATCGGGGAGCCGACGGTCGACGTGGCGCGGCTCCTGCGGCCGACGACGATCAGTGCGGCGTGCCGGGACGCGTCCACGAGATGGGCGCCTGCCTGGCCGACGACGGCCTCCTCGGTCACCTCGACGCCGGGGAACTTCTCCCGCCACGGCACCAGCAGACCGTCCAGCAACTCCTGCGCCTGCGCGACCGGTTCGTCCGCCGCGTGCGGCTGCAGCCGCCAGCCGTGGACGATCCTCAGACCCGCCGCACGGCGCGCGGCGGCCTCGAAGGCGAACGCGAGCACCGCGTCGTCGGTGTGGTCGTGCAGCTCCAGGCCGAGCACGACCTCCCGCCGCCCCGCCTCGGCCGTACCGGCGTTGTCGGCGTCGGCGCGCACCAGTACCACCGGTCCCTCGACCCGCCCGACCACGGCCGACGCGACGGACCCGAGCAGATGGCCGGCGGCGCGGCCCAGTCCGCGGGATCCGAGCACCAGGAGGTCCGTCCGCCCCGCCGCCTCCAGCAAGGCCGCCGCGGGCCGTCCGGCGAGCCGCTCGGCCGTGACGTCGAGCCCGGGGTGCCGGTGCCGCAGCGACGCCCGCACCTCCCGCAGCATCCGCTCGGCCCGGTCCTCGCCGGAGGGCGCCAGGGCCTCCCCGCCGAACGGCACGTATGCGGACGGCTGTTGCTCCCCGGCGTACACGACGCGCAGCGCGCCCGCCCCCAACTGCGCTTCACTCGCGGCCCATTCCGCGGCGGCGAGACTTTCGGGTGAGCCGTCCAGGCCGACGGTGACGGTTCGGGACATGTGCTGGCCTCCTTCGGTGTCATGGGCAACTCTCCTGTTCCGCCGCCCTCGCGGGTAGGTCCACTGGTCCCTGTCCGGGGTCCCGGTCCTCCCCGCGCCCTCCTCCGTGTCCTGCCAACAAACAGGGGCGCCGCCGCTGCGGGAGTCGCTTCCCTCAGCGGCGGCGCCCCGGCAGGGCCCGCACGGAGCGGTCAGAGCAGCCAGCGGTTACGGCTGACGAAGGGCAGCCGTGCCCACACCTTGCCCAGCCCCCACGTGGCGCCGGCGCCCGCGGCCGCGAGGGCGATCAGGACGACGGCGTAGATGACGTGGTAGTCGGTGAACGGGTTGGTCGACATGCTCAGCGACCCGTCGGACAGGTGCTTGGCCGGCGGCCACTCGGCGATCCACATCAGCGCCATCATCGCCGTGCCCGCCACCGCGGCGAACCGCAGCGCGACCCCGGAGATCAGCGCGAGGCCGATGCCCAGCAGACCCAGCATGAACAGCCAGTCCGCCCAGCCGGCCCCGGCCCAGTCGTGGAACGTCGACTCCATCGGTCCGGCCGCCACCGAGCTCAGGAAGCCCTTGGTGGGCGAGCCGCCGTCGATCCAGCCCTTGCCGGACGGGGTGGCGTAGCCGAAGCCGAAGGTCTTGTCGAGGAACGCCCACAGGAAGACGAACCCCGTCAGCAGTCGCAGCCCGGCGAGGACGTGCGCGACGGTCGCCGTCGTCGCGGCGGTGTCCGTGGTCGCCGGGGCCGTTCCGGCCTTGCGCTGGAACGAGAAGTGGAACCCCAGATGACGTTGCGGTTGGTCGTGCACTGCCATGATCTTCATCCCCTCCGAGGAAGTGTCGCGCGGGGCTTTCGGAGCCCTCGTCGCGTTTTCAATGTCTCGCCTGTGCGACGGCCGTCGCAGGGGCTGCAGGGCCCGTCCGACGGTCCGAACGTCCCCCTCCGCGGGACCACTTGGATCCCGCGGCGCCCGTCATCGCGCCGCCCTGGGCACCAGCACCACGGGGCAGTGCGCACGGTGCAGCAGTGTGTGCGCGACCGGGCCGAGCCGCCCGCTGCGCCCGCCGGGCGAGCCGATCACGACGACGCATGCCTCGCGGGTGGCCTCCAGCAGGGCGTGGGCCGGCGCGCTGCGCACGGTGTGGGCGTCGACGCCCACCGTGGGGTGCCGTTCCTGCAGCCGGGCCAGGCTGAAGCGGGGCACGGAGTCCTCCGCCCGCTCGCGCACGGCCTGCCTGCGCTGGCCGGGGCTGGTCGCCGGTATCAGGGAGGGCAGTTCGGGGGTGACGTGCCGGTGGTCCCGGGAGTGCAGGACGCGCAGCCAGACGTTGCGCCGCTCCGCCTCCTCGAAGGCGTAGGCGGCCGCCTCGACCTCACCGTCGCCGTGCAGCCCGAGCAGCACGTCGCGTCCGGCGCCGCCGTCCTCGGGATGGTCGCCCCGGACGATCATCAGCGGACCGGGCACCCGCGCCGCCAGGCGCAGGCTCACCGATCCGAACAGCGTGCCGGCGACGCCTCCGAAGCCGCGCGTGCCGACGACGGTGAGGCAGGCGCCCTCGCTCTCGCGCACCAGGGCCGCGACGGGGCCGCCCTGGACGGCCCGGGTCACGACCCGCAGCCCGGGGTGGCGTCCGCGGACGCGGGAGACGGCCGACGCCAGGATCGGCGCGGCCTCGTCCGGGTCGTGCACCGCGTAGACGACGCGCAGTTCGCCCGCGCGTCGCGCGGCTTCGTCCGCGGCCCGGTCCAGTGCGCGTACGGCGACCAGTGAGCCGTCCGTGCCGACGACCACGTGATGGAGAGTCATGTCCCGTTTCCCTTCTTCGGCCGTGCTCTTCTCGTGCGGCGGGAAGGGGCCGCCGGGACCGCGCCTCGCGGGAACCCCGCTACGGCTCCGCATCCGATGCTGGTGCGGCGCGCGCGTCGCAGGCAGGGGCCGCGGGAACCCCGGGGCACGCCGTACGGCCCCTTGTGCGGGGGTCGTACGGCCCGGGGTCAGTGGGTGAGGTTCAGGTCGACGCCGTAGAGGGTGCGGCCGGCGACCAGTTCGCGTCCGGTCACCAGCTCCGGCTCGACGCGGACGAAGACCTCCCTCGGGGAGGCCACCCAGGAGCGCGGGCCGGTGCGGGCCAGGCGCTCGTGTTCGGCGGGGTCGGTGACGACCCGGGCGGCGCCGGTGACGACGACGCTCCAGCCGGCGTGCGCGTCCGCGTCGACCTCGTCGGCCTCGAAGGCGACCACCGCGCCGTCGATGGCGCGCACCAGCTCCGAGGCGGCCGAGGTGCGCAGCAGTACGGCGCCGTCCTGGTCCAGGCAGAAGTTGACCGGCAGCACCGCGGGCAGCGCGTGACGCGTGTGGACGATGCGGCCGACGGGCACCCTGGCCAGCAGACGCAGGCACTCCTGCCGGTCGAGTTCGCGGAATCCGTCGTTGGGGTACATGAGCCAGCCGTCTCTCATCCCGTCGGTGCCGCCCGGCAGGGCGGCCTGGGGTACAGGTCCATCTTTCGCCGCGCGGGGCCGCGGGCTAAGGGCCATCGGTCCCGGACGGGCCGGACAACAGCCCCCTCATGCGGTGATCCGGCGCCCGGTGAGGGCGAGCGGTTCGATCCGCACCCACACCTCGCGGCGACCGCCGGCCCAGGGCTCGCTGCGCACCCGCTCGGCCAGCCGGGCGACGGCGTCGGGGTCCTCCACGGTGCGGGCGAGGCCCCGTACGAGCACGCTCCAGCCCTGGCTGAACACGTCGTCGATCCGGTCGACCTCGAAGGCCACCCGGCAGCCGGCGGCCTGCGCCGGGAGGGTGCCGGGTGAGGTGCTGAAGACGATCGCGCCGTCGATCACGCTGTAGTTGACGGGCACGACCAGGGGGCCCTCGGCGGTGGGTACGG
This sequence comes from Streptomyces sp. 7R007, assembly GCF_054850255.1. Classification (NCBI taxonomy): domain Bacteria; kingdom Bacillati; phylum Actinomycetota; class Actinomycetes; order Kitasatosporales; family Streptomycetaceae; genus Streptomyces; species Streptomyces sp. 7R007. The sequence continues at coordinate 27,469 of NZ_JBTWMV010000026.1, forward strand.
CGACGCGCCCGACGCCGTGCGTGGACAGCAGGACACGGCACTCGTGCGGGGTGAGCTCGGTGAACTGCGGGTGGCGGGAGGCCCGTTGACCACCCGGCGGGAGCTCGGTGTCGCCTCCGGTGAGGACCGAGACGGTGGTGTGCAGGACCTCGGCGAGCCGCAGCAGGGTGCTGATGCCGGGCGTGGCGGCCGGCTGCTCCTCCAGATAGCGGAGGTAGCCGGGGGCCATGCCGGCCCGGGCGGCCGTCTCCCGCCGGGACAGCCCCAGTTGGGCGCGCCGCCCGGCGATCCGGCGCCCGAGGTCGCCGGCCGCCGGGGCGTCGCGGATGTGGGGCGGGGTCGGTGCGGTCATGACCCGTCACTCCCTCTCGTCAGGCCGCGCGGACGGCGACGGTGTCGTGCTGTTCCCCGCCGAGCACGACCTTCAGCGCGCCGGTGTCGGCGGCGCCGGCGAAGACGTCGTACGCCTCCTGCATCTCGTGCAGCGGGAAGGTGTGGGTGATCAGCGCCGCGACCGGTAGCCGGCCGGCGGCGGCCATGCGCAGCAGGGTGGGCGTGGTGCGGGTGTCGACCAGGCCGGTGGTGATGGTCACGTTCTTGATCCACAGGTCTTCGAGGTGCAGGGTGGCGGGCCTGCCGTGGACGCCGACGTTGGCGAGGTGTCCGCCGGGGCGCACCATGCGCGTGCACAGCTCGAAGGTCTCGGGCGTGCCGACGGCCTCGATGACGACGTCGGCGCCCAGTCCGTCGGTGAGGTCGGCGATCAGTTGTTCGGGGGCCTCGCGGGCGTCGGCCACGGCGTCGGCGCCGAGCCGCTTGGCGGCGTCCAGCCGGGCGGCAGCCAGGTCGACGGCGACGACGCGTTCGGGGCTGAAGAGGCGGGCGGTGGCGACCGCGGCCAGTCCGACGGGCCCGGCCCCGACGACGGCGACGGTGTCCCCGGGACCGACGTGCCCGCTCAGGACGCCGACCTCGTAGGCGGTCGGGAAGATGTCGGCCAGGAGCGCGGCCTCGCGGGCGTCCAGGGCGCTGGGCAGCGCGTGCACGGAGAGGTCGGCGTGCGGCACGCGGACGTACTCGGCCTGGGTGCCGTCGATCAGGTGGCCGAGGATCCAGCCCCCGCCGCCGCGGCACTGGCCGTACATGCCGGTGCGGCAGTAGGCGCAGCGCCCGCAGGCGGTGATGCAGGAGACCAGCACCCGGTCCCCCGGGCGTACGGTGCGCACGTCGCGGCCGGTCTCGACGATCTCGCCGACGGCCTCGTGGCCGAGCACCGTGCCGGGCCGCACCTCGGGCACGTCGCCCTTGAGGATGTGCAGGTCGGTCCCGCAGATGGTGACGGCGTCGACGCGGACGATCGCGTCGGTGGCCTCCTGGACACCGGGGTCCGGGACGTCCTCCCAGGAGGACTGGCCGGGCCCGTGGAAGACGTAGCCCTTCATGGCGATCCTTCCCTCCTCGGTGGTTCGGCTGCGTGAGCCGGACACCGGGCGCTGCCGGAAATCACCCCGCAGCTCCAGCCTGTCCGGCCACTCCCGCGATCGCTTGGGCCGGTCGGCCCCCAGCGCATCGCCGGTCGGGTCCTTCGCCCCGGCTCGACCCGTCCGGCCCAGGCCGGGCGGGGTCCTGTGGGCCGGTCGGCCCTTCCGCCCGCCCCGGCCCGTCCGATTGCCTGTGACCATGGCCGAAACCCACTCCAGGCGCGTGCCGCCGCCCACCGTACGGGTCGTCGCGGGGACGACCGTCGTGGCCCTGCACGGCGAGATCGACCTGCTCGCGGCCCCGTCGCTGGCGGCCCGGCTCGACGAGCTGACCGCCGCCGCGGCCTGTGACGTGGTGCTCGACCTGCGTGCCGTCTCCTTCATCGACTGCTCCGGGCTCGGCGTGCTGTGCCGGGCCCGCAACCGCGTCCTGGCGCGGCGCGGCCGGTTGCGGCTGGTGACGGCCGACCCCCGCTTCCTGCGGCTGTTGCGCCCGGTGGGGCTGGCGGGCGTCTTCGAGGTGCGCGCCCGGCTCGCCGACGCGCTGACCCCCGCGGCCGGCCTCCCGGCGGCCACGGGCTGAACGGCCCATGCGCGGGCGGGGAATGACCCCGGTCGGACCCCCGTTCCCGCCTGACCGGCCCATCCCGGCCCACCGCGCCGGCTGTCACCGTCTTGGACAGACGACCACGAGAAGGAGGTGCGGACCGATGGGCGGCAGGACTGTCAGGAAGCTGCTGTGGCGGTGGCGGAGCAACCCGCTGCGACGGCACGACGACATCGTCGAGTCATGGATCGTGCTGGTGGTGCTGCTGGTCATCACGCTCGGCGGCGCGGCGGCCGGCTTCGTCACGGCCCACGCGGCCGACGGCGAGCTCGCCCGGCAGCGTGCCGAACGCCACTCCGCCCACGCCGTCCTCGTCGCCGGTGTCCCGAGCACGGCGTCGGCCGGCGGGAGCAGCGAGCGCGTCTCGGCCGAGGTCCGCTGGACCGCGCCCGACGGCACCACCCGCAGCGGCCGGACCCTGGTGAACGCCGGGCAGAAGGCGGGCGCCCGGGTCGTGGTCTGGCTGGACGCCAAGGGTGCGCTGGCCACCGAACCGCCGGGTCCCACGGAGGCGGCCGCGGAGGCGGCCCTGCTGGGGCTGGCCGCCGCGCTGGCCACCACCGGACTGGCGGTCGGCGCCGGAGCCCTGGCCCGGTGGCGGCTCGACCGGCGGCGCCTCGACCAGTGGGGCAGGGAGTGGGACCTCGTCGGACCGCAGTGGGGCCACAAGACCGGTTGAGCCGCGCGGCCGGCCGTGGCCGCGCAGTGAACCAGGAGGGAACTCTTGGTCATGGGTTCCCCTGGACGCCGGTCCGGCCCGATCATGCCGCCTAGCATGTGAGCGATCGCGCACGTCACCACTCCGGGAGGCCCGGATGCCGTTGTCCCGTCCCAGGACAACGCCACTGCGCCTGTACGGCGCCCTCGGCCTGGTCCTCGTCCTCGCCCTGGCCGGGGTGCTCCTCGCCCGGCACGGTGCGGGCCGGGCCCGCGGCGCGGCGGGCGGGCTGCCGCACACCGCGGTCGAGGTGTCGGCGAGCCACTGCGGGCGCGGCTGGACGCGGCCCGTCTCCGGAGTCCAGGTCTTCGACCTGCGCAACACCTCCGACGGCGCCGCCGAGGTCTACCTGGAGGACCCGCGCAGCCAGGCCGTCTACGGCGAGGTGGAGGACGTCGGTCCCGGCACGACGCGGCAGCTGACCGTGCGGCTGGGCAAGGGCGCGTACGCCTTCAAGTGCGTGCCCGACGACGCCGACGCGGTCACCGGGCCCACCGTCCGCGTCGCGGCCGGCCGTGCAGGGCCGGCCGCCGCCCCGGTCACCGAGCACGACCTGATCCCGCCGTCGCTCGCCTACCAGAAGTGGGTCGGCGGCGGACTCGCCGAGGTCGTGCGGCTGACGGCGCGGCTGCGGGACGCGATCGACCGCGGCGACCTCGCGGCGGCCCGGTCGGCGTGGCTGCCGGCGCATCTGGAGTACGAGCGGCTCGGGGCGGCGTACGACGCCTTCGGGGACGCGGACGGGCAGATCAACGCCACCGACGCCGGGCTGCCCGACGGCGTGCGCGACAAGGGCTTCACCGGCTTCCACCGCGTGGAGTACGGGCTGTGGCACGGCGAGTCGGCCACCTCGCTGAAGGCCCCGGCCGCGGCGCTGGTGAAGGCGGTGACCGGACTGCGCGACAGCTGGGCGCAGACCCGCATGGATCCCGCCCAGTTGGGGCTGCGGGCGCACGAGATCCTGGAGAACACCGTGCAGTTCGAGCTGACCGGCCGGACCGACTACGGCAGCGGCAGCAATCTGGCCACCGCGCGCGCCAACCTGGACGGCACCCGCCAGGTCCTCTCCCGGCTGCGGCCGCTGCTCACCGGCCGGTACGCCGGTCTGCCCGGCCTGAACCGGGAGGTGGACCGGGCCGCACACACCCTCGACGGCCTCCGGCACGACGGTGCGTGGCCGCCGCTGGACCGGTTGAGCCGCACGCGACGCGAGGACGTGAACGCGGTGCTGGGCGACCTGGTGGAACGCCTGGCGTCGGTGGCGACCCTGTGCGACCCACGGAGGACGGTGTGAGCGCGAAGCGGTCCGCCCAGGACGACATGCAGAGCGAAACGCGAACCGCACGCGACGGCGTGAGCGGGGCGCGAGCCGTCCAGGACGGCCCGCACGACGAGACGAACGCGAGTCGATCCGCACGCGACGTCATCAGCGCGGCGCGAACCGCCCAGGACGGTGCGCACGACGAAATGAGCACAAAGCGACCCGCACGCGACGGCGTGAGCGCGGCACGAACCACGCAGGACGGTGCGCACGACGAAATGAGCGCGAAGCGACCCGCGCGAGCCGTGCACGACGGCAGCCCGCACGACGAGACGAACGCGAAGCGACCCGCACGCGACGGCGTGAGCGCGGCACGAACCGCCCAGGACGGTGCGCACGACGAAATGAGCGCGAAGCGACCCGCGCGAGCCGTGCACGACGGCGGCCCGCACGACGAGACGGACGCGAAGCGGGCCGTGCGAACCGTGCCGGACGGCCTGCACGACGAGACGGGCGCGAAGCGGGCCGTGGGAGCCGTGGCGGGCGGGGTGCGGGTGGGTGGGAAGTCGGTCGGTGTCGGGCGGCGGGGGTTTCTGCGGGGTGCGGTGCTCGCTGGTGCCGGGCTGGCGGCGAGCGGCGCGTCGGCCCCGGCCGGCGGCACGACCGTCGCCGCGGCCGTCGCCCCCTTCCACGGCCCGCGTCAGCTGTCCGCGATCGCCGCCCCGCGCCGCGTCAGCGCGTTCACGTCCTTCGACGTCACCGCCGAGAGCCGGTCCGAGCTGGTCGACCTGCTGCGCACCCTGACCGACCGCGCCCGCTTCCTCACCTCGGGCGGCACCCCGGACCCGGCCGGGATCACGGCCCCGCCCGCCGACTCGGGCCTCCTCGGCGACCGGCTGCCCGGGCACGCGCTGGCCGTGACCGTCGGCGTGGGCGCCACCCTCTTCGACGACCGGTTCGGCCTGGCCAAGGCCCGGCCCCGCCGCCTGACGACCATGCCCGCCTTCCCCGACGACGACCTGCGCCCGCAGTGGTGCCACGGCGACCTCAGCCTGCACCTGCACGCCGACGACACCGACACCGTCCTGCACGCCCTGCGCGACATCGCCCGGCACACCCGCGGCGGCATGCAGGTGCGCTGGCGCCTGGACGGCTTCACCAGCCCGCCCCGCCCCTCCGGCACCCCGCGCAACCTCATGGGCTTCAAGGACGGCACCGCCAACCCCGACATCACCGACGCCCGCGCCATGAACCGCCTGGTGTGGGTGGGCGAGGGCCAGGGCGAGCCGGACTGGGCGGTCGGCGGCAGCTACCAGGTCGTCCGGCTGATCCGCATGCTGGTGGAGTTCTGGGACCGCGTCTCGCTCGGCGAGCAGGAGCGGATGTTCGGCCGCGACCGCGCCACCGGCGCCCCGCTGGACGGCGACACGGAACACGACACGCCGAACTACGCCGACGACCCCAAGGGCGACGTCATTCCGCTGGACGCCCACATCCGGCGCGCCAACCCGCGCACGGCCGCCACCGAGGACCAGCGCATCCTGCGCCGCGCCTACAACTACGACCGGGGCACGGACACCAACGGCAACCTCGACATGGGCCTGCTGTTCTGCTGCTACCAGCAGGACCTCGCCCGGCAGTTCGAGACCGTGCAGAAGCGGCTGGCCGGGGAGCCGCTCGTCGACTACATCTCCCCGTTCGGCGGCGGCTACTTCTTCGTCCTGCCCGGCGTACGGGACGCGCAGGACTGGTACGGACGTGCCCTGCTGGCCTGAGCTTGTCCGGACAACTCGTTGGTCCATTTGGTCAATACACGGTCAAAGTTTGGCCCGGCATCCCTGACCGGGTGTTCATTCCCGCGCCATTCTTCTTCTGCCGACGGGCCGTCTGACGGGCGAACCATCCCTGCCCGTACGACGCAGTGACGAACCGGCCGGAGGGTGAACCAACATGGCCAGCAGGGGTAGAAGAGCCACGATCCGCAGTCTGGGGGCGCTCGCCGGCGCCGCCGCGCTCACCGTTCTGGGCACCGCGCCGGCCTGGGCCGCGGCGCCCGCCGGCGGCGGTCACGGCGGCTCCTCGACCGCGACGCCGATCAAGCACCTGGTCGTGCTCTTCGACGAGAACATCTCCTTCGACCACTACTTCGCGACCTACCCCAAGGCCGCCAACACCGACGGCACGAAGTTCACGGCGTCGAAGAACACCCCCAAGAACATCGACACCCTGGCCCACGCCGGGCTGCTGACGAAGAACCCGAACCAGTACCTGCCCAAGCGGCTCACCCCGGCGCAGGCCATGACCTGCGACCAGAACCACTCCTACGGCCCCGAGCAGTACGCGGCGAACGGCGGCAAGGCCGACCAGTACGTGCAGAACACCGAGGTCGACAAGTGCAGCGGCGGCCTGTTCGGCGAGCCCGGCCTGGTGATGGACTACTACGACGGCAACACCGTCACCGGCCTGTGGAACTACGCCCAGCACTACGCCCTCAACGACCGCTCCTACAGCTCGGTCTACGGCCCCTCCACGCCCGGCGCGCTCAACCTGGTCTCCGGCCAGACACACGGCGTGATCTCGGTCGACCCGGCCACCGGCACCGAGAACCCCAAGCAGACCTCGACCCCGGACTCGTACGCCGTCAAGTCCCCGGACGCCAAGGGTGTCGGCACGGTCGTCAACGACCCGGACCCGGCCTACGACGACTGCTCCGACAAGGACCACACCAGCACCAGCGCGCTCGCGGCGATGCAGGGCAGGAACATCGGTGACCTGCTCAACGCCAGGAAGGTGACGTGGGGCTGGTTCCAGGGCGGCTTCCGGCCGTCCACCGCCTGGGACGGCAAGAGCGGCCACTACGCCAAGTGCGACACCACGCACACCAACGTCGGCGGCGCCTCGGTCGTCGACTACAGCCCGCACCACTCGCCGTTCGAGTACTACAAGTCGACGTCCAACCCGCACCACCTGCCGCCGAAGAGCGTCGCCGAGATCGGCCACGACGGGCAGGCCAACCACAACTACGACCTGACCGACTTCGACGCCGCCGTCAAGGCCGGCAAGCTGCCCGCGGTCAGCTTCCTCAAGGCCGCCGAGTACCAGGACGGCCACGCGGGCTACTCCGACCCGATCGACGAGCAGCACTTCCTGATCGGCAAGATCAACGAGATCCAGAGCTCGCCGCAGTGGAAGTCCACGGCGATCGTCATCGCCTACGACGACTCCGACGGCTGGTACGACCACGCCTACGTCGCCCCGCGCAACGGCTCCACCGACACCTCGCTCGGCTCCAACGGCAAGGCCACCGACAGCCCCGCCTGCCAGGCCGCTCCGAAGGCGTCGGGCGGTTACGCCGACCGCTGCGGCCCCGGCACCCGTCAGCCGCTGCTGGTGGTCTCGCCGTACAGCAAGGTCAACAAGGTCGACCACACGCTGACCGACCAGTCCTCGATCATCCGCTTCGTCGAGGACAACTGGCGCACCGGCCGCGTCGGCGACCACTCCTTCGACGCCACCGCCGGTTCGCTGACGGGCCTGTTCGACTTCCGGCACCCCAACAACAAGCAGGTGCTGCTGAACGCGGACGGCTCCGTGAAGTCCGTCGGCCCGATCCGCCACGTCGCGGCCGTCAGCACGCACATCACGCCGGGCCCGGCGATGGAGAACACGGCCGCCACCACCGACGCCTCGTCCTTCCCGGCCCTGCCGGTCGGCCTGGGCGCGGGCGCCCTGCTGGCCGCCGGCGCCACCGGCACGTATCTGACCCTGCGCCGCAGGCAGCGCACGGCCGCCTGACCGGCCCGAGGTGAGCGGGGCGGCACGGTCCACCGGACCGTGCCGCCCTCGCGCGTGCGCGGTACACGCCTGGGCGTCCCGTACACGTGACCTTCGCCGTGTGAACGCCGATACTTCCGAGAGTGAGCTGCCGGGACTGCGGCTCAGCGGACACGTTTCCCGGAGGTAGCAATGAAGATGCTCATCAACGTCGCCGAGACCGTGGTCGCCGACGCGCTGCGGGGCATGGCGGCCGCCCACCCCGAGCTGACCGTGGACGTCGACAACCGGGTGATCGTACGGCGGGACGCGCCCGTGGCCGGGAAGGTGGGGCTGGTCTCCGGCGGTGGTTCGGGGCACGAGCCGCTGCACGGCGGATTCGTGGGCCCCGGCATGCTCTCGGCCGCGTGTCCGGGCGAGGTGTTCACCTCGCCGGTGCCCGACCAGATGCTGCGGGCGGCGGCGGCCGTGGACAGCGGGGCGGGTGTGCTGTTCATCGTGAAGAACTACACCGGTGACGTGCTCAACTTCGACATGGCGGCCGAGCTCGCCGAGGACGAGGGCATCCAGATCGCCAAGGTGCTGGTCAACGACGACGTGGCGGTGACCGACAGCCTCTACACGGCCGGGCGGCGCGGCACCGGCGCGACGCTGTTCGTGGAGAAGATCGCGGGCGCGGCTGCGGACGAGGGGCAGCCGCTGGAGCGGGTGGAGGCGGTCGCCCGCCAGGTCAACGACAACTCCCGCAGCTTCGGTGTCGCGCTGAGCGCGTGCACCACCCCGGCCAAGGGCAGTCCCACCTTCGACCTGCCCGCCGGGGAGCTGGAGCTGGGCATCGGCATCCACGGCGAGCCGGGCCGGGAGCGGCGGGCGATGATGACCTCGGGGGAGATCGCCGACTTCGCGGTGGGCGCCATCCTCGACGACATGACCCCGCGCAACCCGGTGCTCGTCCTGGTCAACGGCATGGGCGCGACGCCGCTGCTGGAGCTGTACGGCTTCAACGCCGAGGTGCAGCGGGTGCTCGCCGAGCGCGGGGTCGCCGTCGCCCGCACACTGGTCGGCAACTACGTCACCTCGCTCGACATGGCCGGCGCCTCGGTCACCCTGTGCCAGATCGACGAGGAGCTGCTGCGGCTGTACGACGCGCCGGTGAGCACGCCGGGGCTGCGCTGGGGCATGTGACCGGTCCGCGCCACGGTGTCAACGTACCTACCACGCAAGGAGATCCCGTGCTCGACGCCGACTTCTTCCGCCGTTGGATGACGGCCACCGCCGCGTCCGTCGACCGAGAGGCGGAACGGCTCACCGCCCTCGACTCCCCCATCGGCGACGCCGACCACGGCAGCAATCTGCAGCGCGGGTTCCGGGCCGTGGCCGCGGCGCTGGAGAAGGAGGCGCCGGGCACCCCGGGGGCCGTCCTCACGCTCGCCGGACGCCAGCTGATCTCGACGGTCGGCGGTGCCTCGGGACCGCTGTACGGCACGCTGCTGCGCCGTACCGGCAAGGCGCTCGGGGACGCGGAGGAGGTGAGCGAGGCGCAGCTGGCACAGGCGCTGCGGGCCGGGGTGGACGCGGTGATGACGCTGGGCGGTGCCGCGCCGGGCGACAAGACCATGGTGGACGCGCTGGTGCCGGCCGTGGACGCGCTCGGCGACGGTTTCGGCGCGGCGCGCGCCGCCGCCGAGGAGGGGGCGCTGGCGACGACCCCGCTGCAGGCCCGCAAGGGCCGGGCGAGCTATCTCGGCGAGCGCAGCATCGGGCACCAGGATCCCGGCGCCACCTCGTCGGCGCTGCTGGTCGCGGCCCTCGCGGAGGCGAGCGGTGAGTGACGGGAAGGTCGTCGGGATCGTGCTGGTCTCGCACAGCGCCGAAGTCGCCCGTTCGGTCGCCGAGTTGGCGAAGGCGCTGGCGGGCGGGGCGGCGGTGCCCGTGGCGCCGGCGGGCGGCACCGAGGGCGGCGGGATCGGCACCAGCGCCGAACTGATCGCCGCCGCGGCCGCCTCCGTGGACCGGGGGGCCGGGGTCGCCGTCCTCACCGACCTCGGCAGCGCCGTGCTGACCGTGAAGGCGCTGCTGGCGGAGGGCGACGAACTGCCGGAGGACACCCGTCTGGTGGACGCGCCGTTCGTGGAGGGCGCGGTGGCCGCGGTCGTCACGGCGGCGGCCGGCGCCGACCTCGCGGCCGTGGAGGCGGCGGCAGCGGAGGCGTACACCTACCGGAAGGTCTGAGCTGCTTCAGGAGAGACCCGCCGCTACGGTGGCCAGGGCCGAGCGCATGGTGTCCGTGAGCTCGGCCCGCGCCGTGTCGGGGTCCGGCCCGGCCCCGGCGTGGCGCCACGCGTACTGCTCGACGGCCGCGCGCAGGGCCGCGTTGAACATCGCCGCCCAGATCGCCGGGCGCAGGTCGTCGGCGGGCAGCCCGGCCCGTTCGGCGAGGGCGCGGGCGAACGCGGGCTCGGCCTCGTCGTAGGTCTGGAGCCAGACGGCGCGCAGGCCGGGTTCGGTGCGGGTGAGCCGGACCAGGGCCCCGACGGTGGCGTGGTCGGGGCCGCCCGCCGGCCCCAGGTCCCCGGTCAGCTCGTCCGTGAACAGCTCGTCCAGGGGCTGTCCGGGGCGCCATGCGCGCAGCCGGGCGGCGAGCATCTCGATCCCGGCGGTGAACAGGGGCCGGACGCAGGCCTCCTTGCCGGGGAAGTAGCGCCACACCGTGCGCGCGGAGACGCCGACGGCCTGCGCGATCTGCTCGCCGGTGGTCGCCGCGACGCCCTGGGTGACGAACAGCCGCACCGCGGCCCGGGCGATCTCCAGCCGGATCCCGGCCTTCTGCTCCTCGGTCAGCGGCGGCCGTCCCGTGCGCCCCCGGGCTGCGGTCATCTCGTCCTCCGGCGGTGGTGATCACTCCCGGGGAATTCTCCCCCACGACTTTATGTCACACACAGACATTAAGTCGTATGCTGAGCCCCCCTTACGGACCACACGCACAGGAGCGGCAGATGGCCGGCGGATTCGACGGACGCAGCGTGATCGTCACCGGAGCGGGCTCGGGGATCGGCCGCGCCGCCGCCCTGGCCTTCGCCGCCCAGGGCGCCCGGGTCGTGGTCGCGGACCTCGACGCGGCGGGCGCGGGGACCACGGTGGACGACATCGCGCAGGCGGGCGGCACCGCGGTCGCCGTCGTCGGCGACCTCGGCGAGCAGGCGGTCGTCGACGAGGTGACGCACACGGCCGTGGAGCGGTTCGGCGGCGTGGACGTGCTCGTGAACAACGCCGGCATCATGGACCGCATGTCGGCGCTCGCGGACGTCGGCGACGCGGAGTGGGAGCGGGTCATACGGGTCAACCTCACCGCGCCCTTCCTGCTGACCCGGGCGGTGCTGCCGCACATGCTCCGGGCGGGCCGGGGCGCGATCGTGAACACCGCCTCCGAGGCCGGCCTGCGCGGCAGCGCGGCGGGCGCCGCCTACACCGCCTCCAAGCACGGGCTGGTGGGCCTGACGAAGTCCCTCGCCGTGATGTACCGCGGCCAGGGCATCCGCGCCAACGCCATCGCGCCGGGCGGCACCGCGACCGGCATCACCGTGGACGCCGAGCAGGGGGCGCACGGCCCGGCGACGCTCGGCCCGCACTTCGTCAACCTGGGGCGGGTGGCCCGGCCCGAGGAGCAGGCGGCCGCCATCGTCTTCCTCGCCTCGGACGCGGCGAGCAACGTCAACGGCGCGGTCCTGCCGGTCGACGACGGCTGGTCGGCCGTCTGACGTCCGGCGCGGCGGTCACTTGCCCCGGACGAACGTGCGCGCCAGCCGCTTCCCGGCCGCCACGGCGGCGGCGTGGTCCTCGATCGGTCGCACCCGCGAGTCCCTGAAGACGATGTAGGTGACGCCGGAGGGCGTGCCGCCGCCGCGCGGGTCCGGACGGATGCCGAGGGCGGCGGCGGTGGCGTAGGACGCCTCGCCGATGATGTCGCTCGGCCCCACGTCGCCGACGACCGCGTACTGCACACGGTCGCGGTAGACGACCGCGGCGACCGAGCCGCCGCGCACGCCGTGGTCGCGGTGGTTCCAGATGCGGCCGGCGGCGGGCACGACGATGTACGGCAGCCGTTCGGCGCTCAGGTGGCGGCCGTCGGACTGCTGGAAGGCGGTGGCGGCGGAGAACAGCGGGTCGGTGCGGCGGTTGCAGCGCGGGCCGGGCCGGCCGTCGCAGTCGATGTCCATGTCGGCCTTCCAGAACACCGCGTCACGGGTGGCGCACACGGGGATGGTGGCGGGCATGCCGTCGTCGCTGCGGTAGCGGCCCCGGGAGACCTGGGCGCAGTCGCGCACCCTGGCCAGCAGGTCGGCGGCGCGCACCGAGCCCTCGCGCCAGGCCACCGGCTCCTGGTGGAGAGAGGGCCGGACGGCGGGCAGGGCCGCGGGGGCCAGCAGGGCGGCGCTCGCCGCGGCCAGCGTCAGCGACTGGAGACGCACGATAAGGGACCCTCTCGCGGGGAGGTCTGACGGACACTCAGCCCAATGTGGTACCGGTCCGCGCGTGCGGCCACTGGTGGGGGGCCGGACGGAGGTATCGCCCGCCGACGGCCGACTCCGGGCAGGGGCCGGGCACCTGAGCCGGTGTCGGCTCGGGGCGCCCGGCCACCCGTGTCCGGCGCGGGATCAGCGACGACAGCGGGCCCGCGCAGGCCGGCGCGAACTCCCCAGCCCTCCAGGAGAGTTCGACCGCGAGGAGCTTCAGCATACGTAACTCCGGCGGCGTCTCACCAAGGGACGGCCCTCTTGCCGCGCCCGGACCCGTCGCGCCATATTGGTCCGGACCATTGCCGCCACACCGTTCGGGGAGGCAGCGCCGTGCGTCGCCCACTCGTATGCCGCGTCCTCGCCCTCTGCGCGGCCCTCGCGGTCACCGGCGCCTGCGGCCGGGGCGGGACCGGCGACGGCGACGGGTCGGCGCCCGGCGCGCCCCTGGGCGTCACCGCGGCGGCGGGCAGCGCCACCAGCGTGCACGTCATGTGGAACGCGGAGCCCGGAGTCCACGGCTACGAGGTGTATCGCGGCACCACAAAAGTCGAGGACGTGCCCGGTTCCGAGCACATGGTGGACGTCACCAGGCTCAGGCCGTCCACCCTGTATGTCTTCACCGTCCGGGCACGTGGCAGCGAGGGCCGCCTCGGCCCGCCCAGCCAGGAGGTGCGCGCGCGGACGCCCGCCGCGGTGGCGGCGGACGACACGGCACCGACGCGCCCGGCCCGGATCCACGGGCGGGCGGCCGGCAGCCGTGCCGTCCAGCTGTCCTGGTCCGCCTCGACGGACGACCGGGGTGTGGTGTCGTACGACATCTGCCAGGGCGGTACGAAGATCCACAGTGTGGGCGGGGACCAGACGGCGGCCGTGGTGACGGGACTCAGGCCCGGCGCCCGCTACTCCTTCACCGTCCGCGCCCGGGACGCGGCCGACAACGTCTCCCCGCCCGGCGGCCCCGTGCGTCTGACCACACCGGGCGCCGACGACGGCCGGGCCACCGCCCCCACCGCCTTCCGCGCCACCACCCACCGGGCCGACGGCGCCTACTACATCGACCTGAGCTGGCTCGCGCCCCGTACGGAGGGCCTGGTCACGGAGTACGACATCCGCCTCGACGGCCGTACGGTCACCTCGCTGGTCTACGGCGCGCACGCGCCGCGCGGCCGGGCGTCGTACAGCTTCTACGCGGGCCGGGAGGCGGGCGTCACCCACCGGGTGCGGATCCGGGCCCGGCTGCCCGACGGGACCTGGGGCGGGCTGACGCCGGACCGGACCGTCACCACCGGGCCCCGCCCCTGACGGCACGCGGGCTTCGCCCGGACGACGGAATGCGTCACCTGGCCGGCCCTGGTCCGCGTGCGGGCCCGGCCCGCGGCGCCTTGGCTTTCCCTGAGGCAGCACGGGCGTTCCCCGATCCTCGGCGGCGCAAGGGATGTACCGCCAACCGTGCCGCCGGAGGACAGTCCACATGCGCAAACCATCGCCCCTCGTGAGCTTGGCCCTGACCGCGGCAGCCGCCGCCGCGCTCCCGCTCGCCCTGGCCGCCACGCCGGCCGCGGCGCTGGGGTCGGGGATCTCCGTGAGCACCAGCGGGTCCACCGTGTCGGTGACGACCACCGTGTGCTCCCAGACCACCAGCAGCGGCAGCTGGGGGACCGCCTCGCTGCTCAACGGCAGCCAGGCCAACTTCGCCCAGGGCCGTCAGGTGGCCCTGTCGGGCACCACGTCCCTGCAGACGGCGGCCTGGCAGGGGGTCAGCCCCGGCACGTACACCGTGATCGTCATGTGCGCGAAGGACAACAGCACCGCGGGCACCCAGACGGTCATCGTCTCGGCCGCGGCCGCCACGCCGACGATCTCGGCCACCGCCACGGCCTCGCCCTCGCGCGGGGTGATGGGCGGGCTCGGCGGCACGATCCAGGACTACGGCCCGGTGACCCTGGGCGTGGGCAGCGCGCTGGTGGGGGCGGGCGTCATCGCCACCGGCTGGTACCTGCGCCGCCGGGCCAGGCCGTACCGCCTCTGACCCCGCTCACGCGCTCCTGGGGTCCGGCAGTTCGGCGAACTCCTCCAGCGCGTGGGTGAGCCACCGCGTCCAGAAGGTCTCCAGGTCGATGCCCGCGCGCAGCACAAGGTGGCGCAGGCGGTCCTGCGCGGTGTCCCGGCCCGGCGGGAAGTCGCGCTTCTCGATCTCCTCGTACTCCGCCAACTGCCTTTGGTGCAACTCGAGATGGCGGCGCAGGTCGTCCTCGAGACCCGCGGTGCCCACCACCGCCGCCGCGCGCAGCCGCAGCAGCAGCGGGTCCCGGTGGGGCCTCGGGTCCTGCGCGGCGGCGGTCCAGCGGGCCAGTTCGGCGCGGCCCGCGGGCAGGACCTCGTAGCTCTTCTTCTGCCCGCGGACCGGCTGCTCGGCCGGCAGGGCCCGGATGTGGCCCTCCGCCTCCAGCCTGCCCAGCTCGCGATAGATCTGCTGATGCGTCGCCGACCAGAAGTAGCCGATCGACCGGTCGAACCGGCGGGTCAGCTCCAGCCCCGAGGAGGGCTTTTCCAGCAGGGCCGTGAGGATCGCGTGCGGGAGTGACATGAGGTCATCCTAGGGACGGCCCCTACAGGGCGGCCGCCACCTCGGTGCCCTGCTTGATGGCGCGCTTGGCGTCGAGTTCGGCGGCCACGTCCGCGCCGCCGATCAGGTGCACGCCGCGGCCGGCGGCGACCAGCTCCTGGTACAGGTCGCGGCGCGGTTCCTGCCCGGTGCACAGGACGATCGTGTCGACCGCGAGGACCGTGCTCCGCTCGCCGACGGTGATGTGCAGCCCGGCGTCGTCGATGCGGTCGTAGCGCACCCCGGGGACCACGGTGACGCCGCGGTGCTTGAGCTCGGTGCGGTGGATCCAGCCGGTGGTCTTGCCGAGGCCGGCGCCGACCTTGCCGGTCTTGCGCTGCAGCAGGTGCACGGTGCGCGGCGGGGCGGGGCGCTCGGGGGCGGCGAGTCCGCCGGCGGCCGCGTAGTCCATGTCGACGCCCCAGTGCCGGAAGTACGTCGGCGCGTCCTCGCTCGCCTTGTCGCCGCCGTCGGTGAGGAACTCGGCCACGTCGAAGCCGATGCCGCCGGCGCCGAGGATCGCGACGCGGTCGCCGACGGGGACGCCGTCGCGCAGCACGTCGAGGTAGCCGACGACGCTCGGGTGGTCGACGCCGGGGATGTCGGGGGTGCGGGGGGTGACGCCGGTGGCGACGACGATCTCGTCGTAGTCCGCCAAGTCCCCTGCTTCGACAGGGGTGTCGAGGCGTACGTCCACCCCGTGCGCGTCGAGCTGGTGGCGGAAGTAGCGCAGCGTCTCGTCGAACTCCTGCTTGCCGGGGACCTTGCGGGCCACGTTCAGCTGGCCGCCGATCTCGCTCGCGGCGTCGAACAGCACGACGTCGTGGCCGCGTTCGGCGGCGCCGACGGCGCAGGCGAGTCCGGCCGGCCCGGCGCCGACGACGGCGACGCGCTTCTTCGACCGGGTCGGGGAGAGCACGAGTTCGGTCTCGTGGCAGGCGCGCGGGTTGACCAGACAGGAGGTGATCCTGCCGCTGAAGGTGTGGTCCAGGCAGGCCTGGTTGCAGCCGATGCAGGTGTTGATGGCCTCGGGCCGGCCCTCGGCCGCCTTGTTCACGAACTCCGGGTCGGCCAGCATCGGGCGGGCCATCGACACCATGTCGGCGTAGCCTTCGGCGAGCAACTGCTCGGCGAGTTCCGGGGTGTTGATGCGGTTGGTGGTCACCAGCGGCACGGACACCGTGCCCATGAGCTTCTTGGTGACCCAGGTGTAGGCGCCGCGCGGCACCGAGGTGGCGATCGTGGGGATGCGGGCCTCGTGCCAGCCGATGCCGGTGTTGAGGAGGGTCGCTCCGGCGGCCTCGACGGCTTGGGCGAGGGTGACCACCTCCTCCAGCGTGGAGCCGCCGGGGACGAGGTCGAGCATGGACAGCCGGTAGACGATGATGAAGTCCTCGCCCACCGCCTCGCGCACCCGGCGCACGATCTCGACCGGGAAGCGCATGCGGTTCTCGTACGAGCCTCCCCAGCGGTCGGTGCGCTGGTTGGTCCGCGCCGCGATGAACTCGTTGATCAGGTAGCCCTCGGAGCCCATGATCTCCACGCCGTCGTAGCCGGCCTGCCGGGCGAGCCGGGCGGCGCGGGCGTAGTCGTCGATGGTGCGCTCGACCTCGGCGTCGGTCAGCTCGCGCGGCGGGAAGGGGCTGATCGGGGCCTGCAGCGGGCTCGGCGCGACGAGGTCGGGATGGTAGGCGTACCGGCCGAAGTGCAGGATCTGCAGCGCGATCCGGCCGCCCTCGCGGTGCACGGCCTCGGTGACGAGCCGGTGCCGCTCGGCCTCCGCGTCGGTGGTGAGCTTGGCTCCGCCAGGGTAGGGGCGGCCCTCGTCGTTGGGGGCGATGCCGCCGGTGACGATCAGGCCCACTCCCCCGCGGGCCCGTTCGGCGTAGAAGGCGGCCATGCGCTCGAAGCCGCCCTCGGCCTCCTCCAGGCCGACGTGCATGGAGCCCATGAGCACGCGGTTGGGCAGCGTGGTGAAGCCCAGGTCGAGCGGGTTCAGCAGGTGCGGGTAACGGCTCATGGGCCCCTCCGTGCGCGGTGTCGTGCCTCTGTTGTAGAGGACCGCGCCCCCATTGTGCAACTAGTTGCACAATGGGGTGACGAGGACCACCGCGCGGCTCGGGCCCGGGGCTAGCGGCTTTCCAGGCGGACGTGCAGCTCCCGTTCCTGGTCGCCCGAGGCGGAGGCGAGGTCGCGCACCGTGAACAGCGAGTCCAGCGTGGTGCGCAGCCGTTCGATGGCCCAGTAGCCGCCCTGCGCGTCCGCCTCCACGGAGGACGACAACCGGGCCGGCGGCGGGCAGGAGTGCGCGTCGGTCACCTCGAAGGTGCCGAGCCACACCATCGGCCGGGTCTCGTGCAGCTGCTGCGGCACCTCGTCGGCGCCCCGGTCGGACTCGAAGCAGGCGCACAGGGTGTCGAAGACGATCCGCGCGTCCTCCTTGTTGCACCCGCTGATCTCGAGCGAGACGGACTCCTCGTGCGATCGCTGACGCTCCATCGTGATCGCTCCTCTCCTGGCGGTGGCGCCGCGGCGCGGGTTCCCCGCGAACCGCGCCACATCCCCAGAAAAGCACCACCTCCGGGACACGACCAGTGAGCGGGCCGGCCGCGGCGGGTACTGTCGTCCCCGCTTCGCGGACGTTCCCGGCCGTGTTGAGAGATGGTGGAGGAGGGCGACGGGGGCGTCACAGGGACGGTTGAGCGCGGTAGAACATGGGGAGTCGGCACGGGGGACGGCGTGCCGCGTGAAAGGCGAAGGCGGTGCGTGCCATGAGTGCACCCGGGTTCTCGGTGACCGAGGGCGACGAATCGATACGGCCGAGCGGTCTGCTCGACGTACTCGGTGTGGCCTCGGTGGTGCTGGACGCCCAGGGCCGCGTGGTGCTGTGGAGCCCGCAGGCCGAGGAGCTGTTCGGCTACCCCGCCCAGGAGGCGCTCGGCCAGTACGCGGCCCGGATCATGGTCCACGAACAGCACCTCGACCTGGTCGTCAAGCTGTTCGCCGACGTCATGCTCACCGGCCAGAGCTGGGCCGGCGCCTTCCCGATCCGCCGCAAGGACGGCAGCACGCGCCTGGTGGAGTTCCGCAACATGCGGCTGCTGGACGACCACGGCGACGTCTACGCGCTGGGACTGTGCGCCGACCAGTCGACGGTTCGGCAGCTGGAGCGGGACGTGGCGCTGTCCACGCGCATGATCGCCCAGTCGCCGATCGGGCTGGCGGTCCTGGACACCGACCTGCGGTACGTGTCGGTCAACCCGGCCATGGAGCGGATCAACGGCGTGCCGGCCGAGGAGCACATCGGCCGCCGGGTCGGTGAGGTCGTGCCGCACGTCGACGTCAGCGCGCTGGAGGACGCCGTGCGCCGGGTCCTGGAGACCGGCCTGCCCCTCGTCGACCAGCACACGATCGGCCGTACCCCGGCCGATCCGGACGAGGACCACGCCTGGTCGGTCTCGCTGTACCGGCTGGAGGACGCGCTCGGCACCGTCCTGGGCGTGGCGGCCTCGGTCGTCGACGTCACCGAGCAGCACCGGGCGAGCGTCGAGGCGGAGACGGCCCGCCGGCGCCTCGCCCTCATCGCGGACGCCTCGGCCCGCATCGGCACCACGCTGGAGCTGGAGCGCACCGCCCACGAGCTGGCCGACGTGGCCGTGCCCGAGCTCGCCGACGTGGCCGCCGTGGACCTGCTGGACGCCGTGGTGGCGGGCCGGCGCACCAGCCTGGGCCCCGAGGAGCCGGCGGTGATCCGGGCCCTCGCGGTGCAGGCGCACGACGCGCCCGAGGCGCTGCGGGCGGCCGACCCGCCCGGCCAGGTGGCCCGGTACGGTCCCGACCGGCTGGTCACCGAGTGCGTGCGCTCGGGCCTGCCGGTGATGGTGGCCGAGGTCGAGGAGGCGCACCTGCCGCGGATCGCCCGCTCCCCCGAGGCCGCCGACCGGCTGAAGGAGGCCGGCGTCCACTCCTACCTGGCCGTCCCGCTCATCGCGCGCGGCGAGGTGCTCGGCGCCCTCGACCTCAAGCGCACCCGCAACCCGCTGCCCTTCAGCGAGGACGACCTGCTGCTCGCCCGCGAGCTGGCCTCCCGGGCGGCCGTGCAGATCGACAACGCGCGCTGGTACCAGAACGCCCGCGACACCGCCCTCACCCTCCAGCGCAGCCTGCTGCCCAGCCATCCGGCGGTGACCGGGGGCCTGGAGGTCGCCTCCCGCTACCAGCCGGCGGGCGGCACCACCGAGGTCGGCGGCGACTGGTTCGACGTCATCCCGCTGGAGGGCGGCACGACGGCGCTGGTCGTGGGCGATGTGATGGGCAGCGGCATCACGGCGGCCGCCACGATGGGGCGGCTGCGCACCGCGACGCACACGCTGGCCTCCCTCGACCTCGATCCGGCCCGGCTCCTGGAGCACCTCGACAAGATCACCGAGGCCCTGGACCACTCCATCGCCACCTGCGTCTACGCCGTCCACGACCCGGAGCTGCGGCAGTGCCGGATCGCCAACGCCGGGCACCTGCCGCCGGTGCGCCTGCGGCCGGGCCGGCCGCCGGAACTGCTCGACCTGCCCACGGGCGCCCCGCTGGGCGTGGGCGGGGTCGCCTTCGCCACCACGACGGTCGACGTCGAGCCCGGCGACCGCCTGGTCTTCTACACCGACGGCCTCGTCGAGACCCGCCAGCACCCGCTCGACGAGCGCCTGGACGCGCTGCTGGCCCTGCTCGACGGCCCCGACCGCCCGCTGGAGGAGGTGTGCGACGTCCTGCTGCGCACGCTGCACCAGCCGGACAACTCCGACGACGTGGCGTTGCTCATCGCCCGGGTGCAGCGGACGGACTGACCGGCGGGCGACGGGTGGGACGAACGCCCGGTTCTCACAGGCACGTATTACCTGTCCCTTATCTTCCGCATCGGACAATCACAGCAAGGCATGCCGGCCGATGGGAGCGAGCCGTGACACACGAGCCGACACCCGAGTGGGAAGTGATGACGGGACCGGGCGGGGCGGAGCCTCCGCCGGGCGCGGGTCCGGGCGGGGTGTGGCGACGGCGGTCCCGGCCGGCGCGCGCGGTGATCGCGTCGGCCGCGGTCGTCGTGCTGGCCCTGGGCGGCACGGTCGCCTACGCGGCGAGTTCGGGCGGTTCGGGGCAGGGGGCCACGCCCTCGGCGTCCGGGTCGGCGTCACCGTCGTCGGACGGGCGGGACGGCCGCTTCGGGCACGGGCCGTGGTTCGGGGCCGGCGGCATGGGCGTGCACGGCGAGTCGACCGTCAAGGACCAGGACACCGGCAAGTGGGTCGTACGGATCTGGCAGCGCGGCACCGTTGAGAAGGCCGACGGCGAACAGGTGACCGTCAAGAGCGAGGACGGCGCCTCCTGGAAGTGGACGGTGGGCAAGGACGCCACCGTCTTCCACGACGGCACGCGCGGCTCCGGGACCGGCGACCTGACGAAGGGCGAGACGGTCTTCCTGGTCGGCACCCGGGCCGGCGACGGCACCCGGACCGCGACGCACGTCATGGCGGGCACCGCGGACGACGACGGGCCCGGGCGCTTCCCCGGCCGCGGCCCCAAGGGCTGGCGGACGCCCGCCCCGCCGTCCATGCCGAGCCCTTCCACCAGCGGCGCTACGGCCTGACGCCGATCACCACGGTGGCGTACCGCTCCTCGTCGGTGACCTGCCGGGCGGTGAGCCCGCCGCGCGTGAAGGCGTCGAGGGCGTTCGCCGCCTGACGTTCGCTGGTCTCCACCAGCAGGCAGCCGCCGGGGGCGAGCCAGCCGGACGCCCCGGCGGCGACCCGGCGCAGCACGCGCAGCCCGTCCGGCCCGCCGTCGAGGGCGACCAGCGGCTCGTGGTCGCGGGCCTCCGCGGGCAGCAGGCCGACCTCGTCCGTCGGCACGTACGGCACGTTGGCGGCGAGGACGTCGACGCGGCCCCGCAGGCCGGGCGGCAGGGCCTCGTACAGGTCGCCCGCGTGGGCGTGCCCGCCGACGGCGGCGACGTTGCGGCGGGCGCAGCGGACGGCGGCCGGGTCGATGTCGGCGGCGTGCAGCTCGACGTCACCGAGCGCGGTGGCCAGGGCCACGCCGAGGGCGCCGGAGCCGCAGCACAGGTCCACGACGACGGACGCCTCGGGGGCCTGGGCCAGGGCCTGCTCGACGAGGAACTCGGTGCGGCGGCGGGGGACGAAGACGCCGGGTTCCACGGCGATCCGCAGACCGCGGAACTCGGCCCAGCCCAGGACCAGTTCGAGGGGCAGTCCGCCGACCCGGCGGTCGACGAGCCGGGCGAGCTCCCCCGGGGTGCGGGCGGCGGCGAGCATCAGCCGCGCCTCGTCCTCGGCGAACACGCAGCCCGCGGCGCGCAGTTCGGCCGCGACGGCGTCGGGGGAAGGGAAGGGGGGCATGGCAGCGGAGAGCCTTTCGGAGGTCGAAGGGCGCTCTCGCGAGGGCCTATCGCCCGACGGAAGAGGAGAACACCCGGCCTGACACAGCGGTCATGGGTCTCACCTCCTCGGCTTCACGGGGCCGGGATCGCCCCCGGCCGGACGGCCACACTACCGCACGGCCTCGGACACCGACGGCCTCCTCGGCCTCCACGGATGCGGGCGCCCGGCTCCGCGCGCACCCCGAGCCTCAAGTTGTACTGTGCAACTACAAGCGAGGGAGGTTCCGGTGGACGCAGACCAGGCCGTGGAGAGCATCCAGCGGGAGATGACGGTCTTCGCCCGCCGTGCCCGGGCCTCGGCGGGCCGCCTGCACCCCGAGCTGTCGCTGGTGTCGTACACGCTGCTCGGGCATCTGGAGGAGCGCGGCGGCTGCCGGGCGACCGACCTCGCCGCGCACTACGCGCTGGACAAGTCGACCGTCAGCCGCCAGGTGGCCGCCCTGGAGCGGGCGCGCCTCGTCGAGCGGCGCCCCGATCCGGACGACCACCGCGTCCACGTGCTGCACCTGACCGACGCCGGGCGCCGCATCCTCGCCCAGGTCACCGAGAGCCGCCGGGCGGCCTTCCGGGAGCGGCTCGCGGGCTGGGCGCCGGAGGACCTGGAGCGGTTCGCCCGGTATCTGGTGCGGTACAACGGGTGGCAGGACAACGGGAATTAGGAAACGGTGACGGCCTCCGGCAGGCGCTGCGGGGCGCGGGCCGCGAGGAACGCGGTGGTGCGGCGCAGGCGGAAGCCGAGGGACTCGTACAGCCGGATGGCGCCCGTGTTGGCCGCGCCCGTGTGCAGGAACGGTGTCTCGCCGCGGGCGCGGATGCCGTGGGCGACGGCGAGGATCAGCCGGGTCGCCAGGCCCTCGCCGCGGTGGGCGGGGTCGGTGCAGACCGCGCTGATCTCGGTCCAGCCCGGCGGGTGCAGCCGCTCCCCCGCCATCGCGACCAGAGCTCCCTCGCGCCGTATGCCCAGGTAGGTGCCGAGTTCTATGGTGCGCGGCAGGAAGGGGCCCGGGCGGGTCCGCTCGACCAGGGCGATCATCTCCGGCACGTCGGCGGGACCGAGGCGGACGGCCTCCGCGTCCGGGGCGGCGGCCAGCCCGTCGTCGACCAGCTGCACGCCCTCCATCCGGAACGTGATCTCCCAGTCGTCCGGCACCCGCCCGCGGAAGCCGGGCAGCGGCACTTCGGCGCCGGGGCCGGCGAGGGCCGCGAGGTCCGCCCAGTCGTCGGCGTCGGGCCGGTCGGGCAGCGCCAGCCACGGCGTGACGTCCAGCGGGTAGCGCAGCACCCGGCCGCGCCGCTCGGCGAAGCGGGCGTGCGGGCCGGTCAGGGAGGCGAGGGCGGGGTTGTCCAGGACGTGGCTCACGCGGCACTCCCGGCGGGGGCGACCTCGATGACGACCTTGCCGCGGGCGTGCCCCTCCTCGACCGCCCGCAGCGCCTCACCGGCCCGCTCCAGGGGGAACGTCCGTGTCACGTGCGGGTCGAGCCTGCCGCTCGCCACGAGGTCGGCGACCTCCGCCAGCCGCGCGGAGGTGCGCACCCGCTCGACGCGTGCGCCGCCGAGCTCCGCCACCGCCTGGGGCGGGGCCCCGGCCGTCACCAGTTTCGTCCGGTCGGCGAGCAGGGCCGCCGCCTCGGTCAGCACCGCGCCGCCCACCAGGTCGTACACGCCGTCCACGGGCCCGGGCACGCGCGCGGTCCAGCCCGCACCGGAGGGGACGTGCTCGGCCCCCAGCGACTCGACGAGGTCCTTCTTGCCCTCGCTCGCCACGCCCACGACCCGCAGGCCGAGGGCGCGGGCGATCTGCACGGCCGCCACTCCGACCCCGCCGCCCGCGCCGGTGACGAGCACGGTCGCGCCGGCCGGCAGAGCGAGCTGGCGGATCCCGTCGTACGCCGTCGCGCCGGCGACCGGCAGGGTGGCCGCGTCGGCGAAGGAGACGGCGGCGGGCTTGTGCGCGCTGAAGCCGGCCGACAGCAGCGCGTACTGCGCGTACCCGCCGGCCACCGGCTGTCCGAACACCTCGTCCCCGACGGCGAACCCCTCCACGCCGTCGCCGACCTCCTCGACGACCCCGGAGGCCTCGCGGCCGAAGAACGCCGGGAAGGTCCGCTCACCGGTCTCGTCGGGGCGCCGGAAGCCCGAGCGCAGCTTCCAGTCGACCGGGTTCACGCCGGCCGCGCGGACCGCGACGAGCACCTCGCCGGGCCCGGGAACCGGCCGGTCCACCTCGATCAGGGCCTCCACCTCGGGCCCGCCGTGTCGTGTGAAGACGTACGCCTTGGGCATGTGCTCCCACTCTCCTTCGCTGCCGCCGACGGCACGCGTCGGCCGACAGTCGGCAAGGAGAACAAGCGGGCGGCTATTCCCGGGGCGCCGCAGACTTCACACGGCCGCAATGATCGCCCGGCCGCCCCGGTGCGGAGCACCTCTGACATGCACGTACGGTGGAGGGCGTAAGCAGCCGTCACCCGTCCCGCTGGATCGTCATGAACGTCACCCGAGGCTTCACCGGACGTCCCCGCGTCGCCGATCCGGGCCTGCCGCCCGGCCAGTACGACGCGGGCGACGACTGGCCCGTGCTGTCCGCGGAGGTCACCCCCGACCTCGCGCCCGCCGACTGGACGTTCCGCGTCGACGGTCTGGTGGAGCGGCCCCACACCTGGGACTGGGAGGCGGCGCACGCGCTGCCGGCGTCGGTGTACGAAGGCGCCATCCACTGCGTGACGAGCTGGTCGAAGTTCGGGGTGCGGTTCGGGGGCGTCAGCCTGGACGCCTTCTTCGATGTGGTGCGCCCCCATGTGTCCGCCACCCATGCCGTCGCCTACTCGCACACCGGGTACACCACGAACCTGCCGCTGGCGGACCTGACCGGGGGGCGGGCCTGGATCGCCTGGGAGTTCGGGGGCGAGCCGCTGCCCGCCGAGCACGGCGGACCGGCGCGACTGCTGGTGCCGCACCTGTACTTCTGGAAGAGCGCCAAGTGGATCGCCGGCATCCGGCTCCTGGACCACGAGGAGCCGGGCTTCTGGGAGCGCAACGGCTACCACGCGCGGGGCAACCCCTGGGAGGAGCAGCGGTACTCCGGTGACTGAGACCTTCGCTCCCCCGACGCGCTTCGCCGTGCCCGGCCGCATCGCCGTGAGCGGTCAGGCCGCCACGGTGTGGCAGACCGCCACCCTGACCGAGATCCGCCGCGAGACCGCCCGCGCCGCCACCTTCCGGTTCGCCGTGCCCGGCTGGGCCGGCCATCTGCCCGGCCAGCACCTCATGCTGCGGCTGCGCGCCGCGGACGGCTATGTGGCGCAGCGCCACTACTCGATCGCCTCCCCGCCCGACGACAGCGGTCACATCGAACTGACCCTGGACCATGTCGAGGGCGGCGAGGTCTCGGGCTGGTTCCACACCGTGGCCCGGCCCGGCGACACCGTCGAGGTGCGCGGCCCGCTGAGCGGGTTCTTCGCCTGGCCGGGCGACCGGCCGGCGCTGCTGCTGGGCGCCGGCTCCGGGGTCGTCCCCCTGATGTCGATGGTGCGCCACCACCGCGCGCGGCGCCTGACGGTGCCGCTGCGGCTGCTGGTGTCGGCGCGCGGACCCGAGGACCTCCTCTACGCGCGGGAGTTGGGCAACGAGACGACGCCCGTGTTCACGCGGCACGCCCCCCAGGGTGTACCGGTGGGACGTATGGCCGCCGCACATGTGGCCCCGCTCCTGGCCCAGCGGCCACCTGGTGGGTGGGAAGCCTATGTGTGCGGCTCCAACTCCTTCGCCGAACACGCGTCCCGGCTGCTGGTCGAGGCGGGCCAGCCGGTGGACCGGATCAGGATCGAACGCTTCGGCTGAACGGCGGGCGGACCCGGCCGCGCGGTGAACGATCACCGCACGGCGGGGTACCCGAAGGGCATGCGAACCCGGGTGCGCGGCTGGCGCTGGCGGCGCAATCCGTTGCGGCGCCGGTCGGACGTCGTCGAGGCGTGGACGGCGCTGGTCGTCGCCGTCCTGCTGTGCGTGGGCGCGCCACTGGCCGGTGTGGTGAGCGCGTGGTGGGCGCACGGCGAGGCCCAGGCGGTCGCGGCGGCGCAGCGCGCCGAGCGGCGACAGGTGCGGGCCGAAGTGGTCGGCAGGACACCCGCCATGCTGCCCTCGCTGCAGGCCGGACGGCAGCACGCCTACCGGGTGACGGTGCGCTGGACGGACGCCGCGGGCACCGCGCACCGGGCGCGGGCGAGCGTCGCGGCCGGCACCCGCGCCGGGGACACGGTCGACGTGTGGTTCGACGCGCGGGGCCGCACCGTGCCCCCGCCGCCGGGCGCGAGCGCGATCTGGCAGCACACCGTGACCATGGGCGTGTGCGCCGCCGCCGGCGCGGCCGCCGTCGTGCTCCTCGGCCACTGCGCGGTGCGCCGCGTGTCCACCGGGCACCGGCTGACGGAGTGGGAGCGGGAGTGGGCCCGGACGGAACCGCAGTGGACGGGCCGGGGGGCGTGAGCGCGCCGCCCGGGTGGGCCGGGCCGCGGCGGTGACCCGACCACTGGAGACGGCGGCCGGTTCGGCCCGCGCCCTGTGCGCCGCATCCGCGACCAGCGCCCCTGCACCCTTGACCAGCACGTCGGCCTGCTGAACAGCACGCCCCCGCTCGGTTGCGACTCGCTCGCGTGACCGGCCGCCCGCGCAAAGCCCTGGCGAGTCGTCCGACCACGCCCGTACGGTGTGATCATCCGCATCGTCCCTTCACCAAGGCGGTCCTACATGGCCCTGTTCGACCTCCCCCTCGACGAGCTCCGCGAGTACCGCAGCGACTCCACCGAACCCGAGGACTTCGACGCGTTCTGGTCCAAGACCCTGCAGGAGGCACGCGAGCACGACCTGGACGCCCGCTTCGAGCCGGTCGACACGGGCCTGGCGACGGTGCGGGTGTACGACGTGACGTTCGCGGGGTTCGGCGGCCACCCGGTGAAGGGCTGGCTGACGCTGCCCGCCGCCGCGGACGAACCGCTCCCCCTGGTCGTGGAGTTCATCGGCTACGGCGGCGGGCGGGGGCTGCCGCACGAGCACCTGCTGTGGGCCTCCACGGGCCGGGCGCACTTCGTGATGGACACCCGGGGTCAGGGCAGCGCCTGGGGCGGCGGCGGTGGCACCGCGGACCCGGTGGGCGGCGCGCCGGCCTACCCCGGTTTCATGACGCGGGGCATCGACGCACCCGAGAACTACTACTACCGCCGGGTGTTCACGGACGGGGTGCGCGCCGTCGAGGCGGCCCGCTCGCACCCCCTGACCGACGCCTCCCGCACGGTGGCGCTGGGCGGCAGCCAGGGCGGCGGCATCACGATCGCCGTCGGCGGCCTGGTCCCCGACCTCGCGGCGATCGCGCCGGACGTGCCGTTCCTGTGCGACTTCCCGCGCGCGGCGACGCTGACGGACCGTCACCCGTACCGGGAGATCGGCCTGTTCCTCAAGACGCACCGCGGCCGCACCGAGGACGCGCTGCGCACCCTGTCCTACTTCGACGGCGTGCACTTCGCCTCCCGCGGCAGCGCCCCGGCCCTGTTCTCCGCGGCCCTGGAGGACCAGACCTGCCCGCCGTCGACGGTGTTCGCGGCCTTCAACGCCTGGGCGCACCAGGACAAGGCGATCGAGGTGTACGACTTCAACGACCACGAGGGCGGCGGGCCCTACCAGGAGGCGGCGAAGCTGCGCTGGCTGCGGTCGTACGCCTGAGCTCCGCGCCGCCCGGCACCCCCTTCCCTCCAGTCCGACTGGTCGGTACGTTCGGATGGCCCGGGTCGCAGCGTCGCGGCCCGGGCCACGACGGACGAGGGAGGGTCCCATGGCGGAGCGCGTTCCCCAGGTGCACGGCCACTGCGACGAGCGGTTCGCGGCGGTGCGGACGGCGTTCGAGGAGAACTTCCGGGACCGGGACGAACTGGGGGCGGCGGTCGCCGTCACCGTCGACGGGGTCACCGTGGTGGACGTGTGGGGCGGCTGGGCCGACGCGGCCCGCACGCGCCCGTGGGAGCGGGACACCGTGGTCAACGTCTGGTCGACGACGAAGGGCCCGGTCGCCCTGTGCGCGCACATCCTCGCCGACCGGGGCCTGCTCGACCTCGACGCCCCGGTGGCGCAATACTGGCCCGAGTTCGCCGCGGCCGGCAAGGAGAAGGTGCTCGTACGGCATCTGCTGTCCCACCGGGCCGGCCTGGCCGGTCTGCGCGAGCCGCACGCGCTGGAGCAGCTGTACGACTGGGAGCTGACGACGCGCCGGCTCGCGGCCATGGAGCCTTGGTGGGAGCCGGGGACGCGCTCGGGGTATCACGCGCTCACCTACGGCTTCCTGGTCGGCGAGGTCGTGCGGCGCGTGTCGGGACTGCTGCCCGGGGCGTTCCTGGAGCGGGAGGTGACCGGGCCGCTGGGGCTCGACTTCACGATCGGGCTGCCGGAGAAGGAGGCCGGGCGGGCCGCCGAGCTGGTGCATCCGCCGGCCGCGTCGACCAGCGAACAGGCCGCTATCTTCAGCCAGTTGGCGCCCGCGGCGCTCGCCGCGCTGACCAACCCGGTCACCGGCGCGGCCGAGGCGAACACGCCCGCGTGGCGGGCCGCCGAGATCCCGGCCGCGGGCGGGCACGGCACCGCCCGGGCCGTCGCCGCGCTCTACGGGATCTTCGCGGGCCGCGGCTCGTACGGCGGCCACCGCTTCCTGTCCGCCGAGGCGGCGGAGCGGGTGCGCGAGGGGCAGGGCGCCTGCCGTGACCTGGTGCTCGGCGCGGGGTTCGAGCACGAGACCGAGGTGGCGCTCGGCCTGTGGCTGAGCGGACCGAACGGCTCGTACGGGCCCAATCCCCGGGCTTTCGGCCACGACGGCTTCGGCGGTTCCTGTGGCCTCAGCGACCCGGAGGCCGGCGTGTCCCTGGGGTACGTGATGAACCGGATGGGGCCGCACATCGCCGACGACCCGCGCAAGATGGCGCTGATCGACGCCCTGTACAGCGCCCTGTGAGCGAGGGAGCGCGCGGCCGGTTTCGGCCGAACCACCGGGCCGCCCTTCCCTCGTGGTTTAGACCAATGCTAGATGTGGTGGCGCAATGAGCCCGCACGGCTACGGTACGTCACCCCTGAGGAGGCGCGGCATGGCCCGCACCGACCGTCCCCGCACCACGGCACCGCCGCGTTACCGGCGGGTGGCCACCCGACTGATCGACGAACTGCGCGACGGAACCGTCCCGGCCGGTGAACGGCTGCCCAGTGAGCGGCGGTTGGCGGAGCGCTTCGGAGTGAGCAGGGAGACCGTACGACAGGCGCTGGAGGTGCTGCGCCGGGACGGGCTGGTGGCCACCGACCGGCGCGGCAGCCACGCCACGCTGTCCGGCCCGCCGGTCGGGGCGGTGCCCTCGCTGACCTTCCCGCTCGGCGCCCGCAGCGCCGAGCCGGGCGCCGCGGACCGGGCCACGGTCGCCTGGGAGGCTCCCCCGCCGCAGCACGCCGAGGCATTGGGGCTCGCGCCCGACCGGCCGACGCTGGTGCACCGCTACGAGGCCGTGGGTGCCGACGGCCGGGGGCGGCGCAGCGCGGTGTCGTCGTTCTCCGCCGTCGCGCTCGCGGAGGTCGAGGAGCTCGCCCGTTACCGCGACCGCGCCGACGGCCCGGCCTCGGCCCAACTGCACCGCGCCTACGACTGGATGCGCCGGGCGGGCCTGACCCTGCACCACCGCGACTCCATCACCCCGCTCGCCGACGCGCCCTCGGTCCGGGTGACCCGGCGCGTGCACGACCAGTTCGCGCGCCCGCTGGAGATCACCGACCTGGTGGTGGACGCCCAACCGGAGGCACTGGTCTACGAGTTCACGCTGCCGGCGGCGGGGTGACACCGTCGGCCGAGGTGCCGGGGCGCCGGGCGACGACCATCCGCACCCGGGGGCTGCCGTCGGCGCGCCGCCCGAACTCCTCCAGGGCCTGCGACCCGACCTGGAACCCGGCGCGGCGCAGCTCCCGGCGCACCTCCCCGAGCCGGAAGGCCCGGTAGTACATGACGAACGGCGGCCGCCACACGGCGTTGCGCACGCGCATGACGGCATCGAAGCCGAGCAGCATCCAGAAGGCGAGGGACGAGGGCCGGGGCGGGGCCACCACGGGGAACGCGAACCGGCCGCCCGGCCGGAGAACGGAGTGGACCTGGGCGAACAGGCCCGGCAGCTCGCGCGGCAGGAAGTGCCCGAACGCCCCGAAGCTGACGACGAGGTCGAAGACGGGACCGAAGGGCAGTGCGCGGGCGTCCGCCCGCACCCAGGCCGCCCCCGGCGCCGCCCGTTCCCGCGCCACGGCGAGCATGCCCGCGCTGAAGTCGACGCCCACGACACCGCCCTCGCACACCCGCGCCAGCACGCCGGCCCCCGCCCCGGTCCCGCAGCACAGGTCGAGCCCGGTGCCGAAGGGGCCCATCCGCTCCAGTGCGCGGGCGACGGCGTCGAGCACCGAGTCCGGCGTCCGGAAGGGGGTGTGGTCGAACTTCGGGGCGAGCAGGTCGTAACCGCGCTCGACGGACGACAGCGCCTGGACGGCGAGTTCACGCAGGCTGGGGCCTTCGGGGCTGAACATCCGCGTCAGCCTAGTGGACGAGGGGACGGCGACTGGCTACTCTCATCATCACCTACTCAAAAAATTGACTATGAGGTGACGCGATGCGAGCCTTCCGCGAGGCGGTCGAGGCCGGCGACCTGGACGCCGTCGAGGCGCTGCTGGCCGAGGACGTCGTCTTCAGCAGCCCGGTGGTCTTCAAGCCGTACGCCGGAAAGGCGATCACGGCGTCGATCCTGCGCGCGGTCGCCCGCGTCTTCGAGGACTTCCGCTATCTGCGCGAACTCTCCGGCGGCGACGGCCACGACCACGCGCTGGTGTTCGCGGCCCGGGTGGGCGACCGGGAGCTGACCGGCTGCGACTTCATCCACCTCGACGAGGACGGCCTGATCGACGAACTCACGGTCATGGTGCGGCCGTTGTCGGGCGCCCACGCTCTGGCGGAGGCCATGGGGGCGCGGTTCGACGACATCGTGAAGGAGGCTCAGGCGCGGCTGTCCTGAGGCGGCGGGCCCGCGGGCGGCGCGGGCCGCGGCCACAGCCGCACCGGGCGTCGCGCCGCCCGGTCCTCGGCCCACCCGGCCAGCAGCACGGCGAGGGCGATCAGGGGCCAGGACACGAGGTACGGCAACCAGGTGGCGTCGAGAGGGAGCGTGTTCTCCAGCGCGGGCACCTGCCACATCCGGTCGATGAGGACCACGCCGAGGACGAGCGCCACCTCGTGCCACAGATAGACCGTCACCGCGCGCGCGTTGAGCAGCACGACAGCGCCGTGCACCGGCCGCACCCGGGTCACCCACGCGTCCGAGGTGGGCCCGAAGCGCAGCAGCAGCAGAACGAAGCCGAAGGACCACAGCGCCTGGCCGAGCGGGATCGACCCGAGGTCGTAGCCGTCCTCGGTCTGGTGGCTCATCGCGAACCAGCCGCCCACCGCCAGTACGACCGCGGCCACGGCCGCCACCCGGGCCGCGGGCAGCCGGCGTACGAGCCCGTCGCGGTGGGCGAAGCCCAGCAGCCAGCAGGCGCCGAACGTCGACAGGTCGGTGAACGGCTCCGCGATCCGCGCGGGCAGCGGCAGCAGTTCGCTCTGCGCCAGCCCTGCCAGTGCCAGGAAGCCCGCCACCGCCGGCCACGGCGCCCTGCGGAAGACGCGCAGCAGCAGGGGCGACAGGAGCACGAAGAGCAGGTAGGCGCGGATGTACCACAGCGGCGCGACGATCTGCCAGGCCCAGCCGGTGTGCGCGAACGGCGGCTCGCCCAGCGGCAGGACCCAGAACACCATCCTCGGCCAGTCCGGGCGCCAGCCCTTGAGGACCATGGCCACCACCATGACCAGACCGAACAGCCACACCGGCGGCAGCAGGCGGCGCATCCGGGCGCGCACCACGGCGGCGGCGGAGCGGTCGCCACGGTCGAGGGAACGCGCCATCAGCGAACCGGCGAGGGCGAACATCACGCCCATGGCCGGGAAGGCGAAGGTGAGCCAGGCCCAGTCGAAGGCGTGGTACGTCACCACGCGCACCAGGGCCACGGCGCGCAGGAAGTCGAGGTACAGGTTGCGGCCGCCGCTGCGGCGAGCGGTCCCCGAGGACGATCCGGCCGTGCCGGCCGCGCGGACCGCCGGCGCCGCCACGGGTGCCGGCGCCGCCGTGACCGCGCCCGTGCGGCGCAGCTTGTGCCAGCGCAGCCGGGCCCCGGTGAGGGCCGTGGTGCAGGACTGCAGCAGGACGAAGTAGAGGAGCTGGCGGTAGAAGAGCTGCTGCAACGGAAGCGCCCACAGCGCGCGCTGCCTCTCGCCGTCGATGCGCAACGCGTAGGAGGCGCACAGCAGTTGCACGCCGAGCAGGGCGCCCCAGGCGAGCGCGGTGCGCAGCGGGTCCTGGAAGAGCAGGCCGTAGACCAGGAACAGGTCGATGAGCGGGGCCAGCAGCGGGGTGAGCACGGTGAACAGCACCACCAGGGCCAGGCCGTAGCGTCCGAAGTGGCCGGCGTGGCCGCGTTCGACGAGGGCGTGGCGGTGCTTCCACATCGCCTGGAGGGTGCCGTAACTCCAGCGGTAGCGCTGCCGCCACAGCTGTCCGACGGTGCCCGGCGCCTCGGTCCAGCCGCGGGCGCGCTCCTCGTAGACGACGTGCCAGCCGGCCCGGTGCAGGGCCATGGTGAGGTCGGTGTCCTCGGCGAGGGTGTCGTCGCTCAGCCCGCCGACGCCGCGCAGGGCGGTGCGGCGGTAGGCGCCGACGGCTCCGGGCACGGTGGGGATGCAGCCGAGGACGTCGTACATCCTACGGTCGAGGTTGAGGCCCATCACGTACTCGAGGTGCTGCCAGGTGCCCAGCAGCCGGCCCGGGTTGCCGACCTTGGTGTTGCCGGCCACCGCGCCCACCCGGCGGTCGGCGAAGGGCTGCACCAGATGGTGCACGGTGGCCGGTTCGAAGACGGTGTCGCCGTCCATCATCACGACGAGCCGGTGCGCGCAGTGCGCCACACCGGTGTTGAGGGCGGCGGCCTTGCCGCGGTTGGGCTGGCGCAGGACCGTCACCCCGGGCAGCGCCAGCGACCGTACGACCTCGGCCGTGTCGTCGGTGGAGCCGTCGTCCACCACCACGACCTCGACCGGGTGCTCGCTCTTGGCCACCGACAGCACGGTCTGGGCGATGCACGCGCGCTCGTTGAAGGCGGGGATGACCACGCTGACCGGTTCGGTGATCTCCGGTCCCCAGGAGAAGCCCGGGTCGCGGCGGCGCCGGGCGTGGCGGTGGGCGAGCACCAGCATGGCGGCGAACCGCAGCAGCATGAGGGCACCCACGAAGGCCATCGCCACGGCGAGCGCGGGCACCACCCGGTCACCGACCGTCACGGCCGCCACGAAGACCCGGCCACTCCACAACTCGGCCCCGCTGACCGGATGGTGGGCGCCGGACGCGCCGAGCGCCCCGGTGACGGTGGTGAACCGGTAGCCGCGCGCCTGCAGTTGGGGGATCAGCAGGTTCAGTGCGCGCACCGTCTGGGACCGGTCGCCTCCGGAGTCGTGCAGCAGCACGACGGCACCCTGCCCGGTCAGCCGTCCGGTGACGGCGGAGGCGATGGCCTGCGCGCCGGGCCGCCGCCAGTCCTCGGTGTCGATGTCGACCAGGGCGGTGATGTACCCCTTGCCGCCGAGCCGCTGGACCACCGGCCAGGACAGGTCGTCCAGGTCGGCGGCGTGGGCGGAGTAGGGCGGGCGGACCAGCGAGCTGTGGAGGCCCGCGGCCCCCGCGAGCGCGAGCTGGGTCTGTGCCAGCTCCCGCTCGGTCCGGGAACCGGACTGGTACACGAGGTCGGGGTGGGTGAAGGTGTGCACGCCGATCTCGTGTCCGCTGTCGGCCATCCGCCGCACCAGGCCGGGTTCCCGGGTCACCGCCGAGCCGATCACGAAGAAGGTGCCCTTGACGTGGTAGCGGTCCAGCACGTCCAGGATCCGCGGTGTCCATCGGGCGTCCGGGCCGTCGTCGAAGGTCAGGGCCACCGTGCGGGCCGGGAGCCGGTGGCTGCGGGTGCCCCCGCCGGTGGTGTCGATCACGGGGCCGCCGCGCAGCACCGACGCGGGCACGTGCCCTGCCGTTACCGGCGGATGGACGCGGTGGTCGGCCGCGAACTCGCCGTGCGTGTAGCCGTGCAGCAGCAGGATGGCGCTCACCAGGGCGAGGACGAGGAGGAACGACGCGATCCGCGGCCGGGAGGCGGTGCGGCGGGCCCGGTCTCCGACGGGGCGTCTCGGCTGTCGTACGGCCATGGTCACGGCCCCGGTGAGACGGCGGACGACGAGTCGCCGGCCGGTGCGGTCGTCGGGCTCTGCGAGCCTTCGGGGCTCGGGCCGCTCGTGCTCGCGGACGGGGTCGGCGAGGCCGCGGGGGAACCGGCGGACGGGCTGCCGGACGTCGCGGGACCGGTGGCGCCCGACGAACCACCGCTCGTCGGGCTCCTCGTGGGCGCGGGGGTGGACGCCGCGCCGGGTGCGAACGCGGTCGTCGTGGGAACGGCCGGGATATCCGAGGGCGAGACGGAGGGCGTGCCGTACGTGGGACCGGCGGACGTGACCGGCACGTCCTGGCGCGTGGGCTCGCGCACGGTGCCGGGCTCCTCGGAGGGCACACCCGGAACGGGCAGCACGGTCCGCGGAGCGAACGGCGTCGCGCCCATGAAGCTCAGCCCCAGCACGACGGTGTACGCCGCGCAGAGCCCCGCCGCCGCGTACCCCGCCCGCCGCAGACGGCGCGCCCGGCGGCCGGAGGAGTCGACGAAGACGGGGTCTCCGGCGCCGGACACCGCGTCCGGACGGGCGTGTTCGGGCACGGCCAGCGGCACCGTGTCCGTCTTCGCCGAGTGCCGGGGCCGCGGCGCCTTCACCCTGGTTCGAAGCATGTACGTCCCCCCTTGGCCCTCCTCTCCAGCGTCGTCGCGGTGTGCGCGGGGGTCGCAGGGGCCGACCGGTCCGGCAAGGGGGCCGGACGGGACCTGCCGGTGCGCCCGCGCGGCGTCCGAGCCTGGAGCCAGAAGGTCTCGGGAGGGATGGATCATGGCGTCCGTCATGTTCGACAAGGCGACACGGTGCTTCGCCGGAATGGACCGCCCGGCCGTCAGCGAGCTCGATCTGGAGATCGCCGACGGCGAGTTCATGGTGCTGGTGGGGCCCTCCGGGTGCGGGAAGTCGACCAGCCTGCGCATGCTCGCCGGGCT
This sequence comes from Streptomyces sp. 7R007, assembly GCF_054850255.1. Taxonomy (NCBI): domain Bacteria; kingdom Bacillati; phylum Actinomycetota; class Actinomycetes; order Kitasatosporales; family Streptomycetaceae; genus Streptomyces; species Streptomyces sp. 7R007. The sequence goes on from NZ_JBTWMV010000026.1 coordinate 62,158, forward strand.
GGAGGACGTCGACTCGGGATCGATCCGCATCGGCGAGCGGGACGTGACCCATCTGCCGCCCAAGGACCGGGACATCGCGATGGTGTTCCAGAACTACGCGCTGTACCCGCACATGACGACGGCCGACAACATGGGCTTCGCGCTGAAGATCGCGCGGATGTCCAAGGCCGGCATCCGCGAGCGGGTGCAGGAGGCGGCGACCATCCTCGACCTGCGGGAGTACCTCGACCGCAAGCCCAAGTCGCTCTCGGGCGGCCAGCGTCAGCGCGTGGCCATGGGCCGGGCGATCGTGCGCGAACCCCAGGTGTTCCTGATGGACGAGCCGCTGTCCAACCTGGACGCGAAACTGCGGGTGCAGACCCGCACCCAGATCGCGGTGCTGCAGCGGCGGCTGGGCACCACGACCGTCTACGTCACCCACGACCAGGTCGAGGCCATGACCATGGGCGACCGTCTCGCCGTGATGAAGGACGGGGTGCTGCAACAGGTGGGCACGCCCCACGAGGTGTTCACCCACCCCGCCAACACCTTCGTCGGCGGCTTCATCGGATCGCCCGCCATGAACCTGTTCCGGCTGCCGCTCACCCCGGAGGGCGTCCGGCTCGGCGGGCTGCTCGTGCCGCTGCCGCGCGCCACCGTGCGGGCCGCCGGCGCCGAGGGGGCCACCGAACTGACGCTGGGCGTACGGCCGGAACGGTTCGAGGTGCTGCCGGCGCAGGACACCGGCAGCCCCGGTCTGGACATCGTGGTCGACGCCGTGGAGGACACCGGCGCGGTCGCCTACCTGCACGCGACGGCGACGATCGGGACGCAGTCCGTGCCGCTGGTCGTCCGGCTGCCGGGCCGCCCCGACCAGGGCAAGGGGGCCCGGCTGCGGGTCACGGTGCGCGGGGACGGCGTGCACTGCTTCCACGCGGGCACCGGGCTGCGGCTTCCCCGGGACACGGAGTCCGTCACGACGGACGTGCCCGTGCCCGGGGAGGACGTGCCGCGGGACGTCACGCCACGGTCAGCGTGATCGCCCCCGTGTAGGTGCCGCCGGCGGCGATGGCCGTCTCGGTGCCGTCGACCGTCATGGTCACCGTCTTGCCGCGCGGTGCCTTGACGGCCGCGTCGGAGGCGAGGGTGAGGGAGGTCAGGTACGAGGTGCCGGTGACCGTCCAGGTCGAGCCGCCGCCCAGCTTCACGATCGCGCCGTTGTTGACGGCGGCCTGGGCGGTGTTGGTGACGATGCCCAGCTCGTAGAAGGTGGACGCGTCGATGCTGGAGACGCGGTGCTTGGCCCTCGTCGCGGAGATGACGCCCTCCACGGTGGAGTCCTCGAAGGTCAGCACCATGTTCTTGCCCTTGCGCATGCCGTTGTAGAAGTCGCCCCTCAGCGCGATGGAGGTGAAGGTGGCGGCTCCGTCGGAGGTGTGGACGGCCGTGGTGTCGAAGGAGGAGTCCTTCGTCGGCTCGTCGGTCGGCTCGGTGTAGACGCCGACGTTCATCATCTTGCCGTCGACGTTGACCGGGCCCGGGTCGTCCAGCTCGATCATCTGCAGGATGACGCCGTCGCGCGGGTTGAGCCGGGCGCCCTGGGAGCCGTCGACGGTGATGGTGGTCTGCTGGCCCTTGTTGAGGAACGTGGCCCGCTCGGAGTTGACGACGGTGCCGCCGTCCAGGGTGAGCGTCCCGGCGCCGAAGAACATGTAACCGAAGTGCCCGGAGTCCACGGTCGTGCTGCGCTCCGGGATGGCCGCCAACTCGGCCGCGCCGAGGCCGAGTCCGAGCTCGGTGTTGAGCGCGGCGACGGCCTCCGCGGTGCTGTCGCCATAGTGCACGACCGCCGCGGGGCCCGCGATGATGGTCGCGTAACTGCCCACGTCGAAGCGGGAGCCGAGGACGCGGACGGTGGCGTCGCCGATGGCGTAGGTGCCGTAGCCGTACGCACCGGTGTTGCCGACGTGGCTGTTGATCGCGGTCAGCTTGAGCCCGCTGCCGCCCTCGACCGACAGGGCTCCCCATGTCTCCGAGAAGACGGTGGAGTTGATGTAGGTGGAGGTGCTGTTCTTGCCGATCAGGTTGGTGGCGCGGACGTTTCCGTCGAGTCCGAGCATCCACGGCACCGACTCCATGTACGGCGTCTCGACGGTGGCCTGGTAGTCGGCGGGGAGTTCGCCGTTGCGGCAGCGGATCGAGGAGTTCTTGACGACGACGGTGGCGCCGTCGTTGGAGATGACGCCGGTGCGCACCACGCCCTTGGTGCCGATGCGGGCGCCGTCCACGACGAGCTTGGTGGCGGAGCCGTCGCCGACGACCGCGGCGCCGTACCCGGCGAAGTCGCAACGGCCGTTGCCGCTCAGGGAGATGGTGGGCCGATCCAGCGTGTAGGTGGCGTCCTGCACGAACACGCCGTCGAAGCACTCGCCGGTCGAGGTGATCGACACGTTGCGGGCGGCGGAGTCGGTGAGCCGGCCGCCGAGCACCGCGGACAGGACGGACCTGTCGCGGTCGACGCCGTCGCCGTCGACGTACAGGGCCTGGCGGAAGGGGAAGGTGAGCGTCTCGTACGTCACCTCGTTGGCCTCGGCCACCGTGAGGACGACGTCGCCGCGGTAGCTGCCCGGCTGGATGAGCGTGACGGTGCCGCCGGTCTCGGTCAGCAGCTGGCCGGTCTCCACGCCGTCCACGGTCATGGTGAGGCTGTGACCGTCCGGGGCGACGATCGTCCCGCCCTCCGCGATCGTCAGCCGGCTCACCCGGGTGGTCGCCGAGAGCTCGTACGTCTCTCCGGAGCCGACGGAGAGCTGGTTGCCGGTCGCCGTCGGCGCGGCGGTGGCGGAGGCGGCCGGGACCAGCAGGGCTCCTGCCGTTGCCGTGCCGGCGATCAGGAGGGAGCGTCGGGTGATCAGCGTCATGTCATGCCTTCCCACGGTTCTGGTGCGTCGTCGCGCAGGGTGACGAGTCCGCCGCCGCGACAGGGGCGACGACGGCTCGGAAAAGGGCACCTGTGGTGCGCACGAGGGAGTGAAGCAGCCGTGGGAAGCAGGGCATAGGCACTGCACACACGCATGCCGGAACCCGATGCCTGAGATCGGGCGGCCGGTTCCATGGCGGTCACACAGAGTGGTCACAGGGCGGTGCCGGGACCGTGCACGACGGCGAGGCGGGCGGCGCGCACGCCGTCCACCTCGCCGTTGGTGTTCCGTTGTGGTTACGCCGGTGCGATCATCCCCGCCGACAGGTCGATGTCGGCCCCGCACAGGCCGGGCATCGCCAGCATCGCCAGCAGGGCCCGGGCCACCTCGTCCTCCTCGACGAGACGGCCGAGCGCGGCTCGGGAGGCGAAGTCGCGTTCGGCCTCCTCGACGGTGCAGCCGGTCAGCTCGGCCGTGAGCCGGAAGTTGCGGTCCATGCGCGGACCGCGCACCGGCCCCGGGGAGAGGGAGTTGACGGAGATCCCCAGCGGGCCGACCTCCCCGGCCAGCGTCCGGGTGAGCCCCAGCAGCGCCATCTTGGAGGCGGTGTAGGGGGTGCGGTTGAGCAGGGGGCGTTTGCCGCTGACCGAGGCGACGTTGCAGACGTCCCCCCGGCCGGCCGCGATCATCGGCGGCAGGAAGGCCCGGCACATGAGGTAGACGCCGCGGACGTTGACCGCGAACACGTCGTCCCACTCGTCGGGTCCGATGTCGACGAGCGGCCGCACCGGGCCCGCGACGCCGGCGTTGTTGACGAGCAACGAGACGTCCTCACCGGCCAGTTCGGCGGCGAGGCCGGCCACCGACGACGGATCGGAGACATCGCACACCGCCGTGCGGGCCTCGCCGCCCTCCTTGGCCACCCGCTCCGCCGCGTCCGCGAGGGCCCGCTCGCCGCGGCCCACGAGGACGACCCGCGCGCCCGCGCCCGCGAGCGCCAGCGCGAAGGCCCGCCCGAGCGGTCCGCCGCCGCCGGTGACCAGCGCCGTACGGCCGACGAGGGTCATGCGTGGTTCCAGGGCAGCTCGTCCCCGGCGGCCCGCGCCGCCCGTACGTCACCGGAGCGCGCGTGTCCCTCGAACAGCTCGACCCGCGAGGCCCGTCCGCACACCCGGCCGAGCAGGGCCTGCGAGGCGGTGTCGGTGACCTCCTGGTAGGTCACCGTCTTGAGGTACTTGCCCACCCACAGGCCACCGGTGTAGCGGGCGGCGCCCCGGGTCGGCAGCACGTGGTTGGTGCCGATCACCTTGTCGCCGAAGGACACACAGGTGCCCTCGCCGAGGAAGAGAGCACCGTACTGGGTCATCCTCTCCAGCGCGAGCCGCGGCTCGGCGGTCAGCACCTCCACGTGCTCGAAGGCGAACTCGTCGGCGAGCGCATACAGTTCGTCGACCGAGTCGACGACGTGGACCTGGCCGTGGTCGCGCCAGGCGGGCTCGGCGAAGTCCCGGGTCGGCATGCCGGGCAGCAGCCGCTCGACCTCGGCGACGGTCCGCTCGGCGACCTCGCGGGAGGTGGTGATCAGCACGGCCGGGGAGTCGGGGCCGTGTTCGGCCTGGGAGAGCAGGTCGACGGCGCAGACGAACGGGTCGGCCTGCTCGTCCGCCAGGACCAGGATCTCGGTGGGCCCGGCGAACAGGTCGATGCCGATCTCGCCGAACAGTTGCCGCTTGGCCTCGGCCACGTAGGCGTTGCCGGGCCCGGCGATCAGGTTGACCGGGCGCATCGAGTCGGTGCCGACGGCCATGGCGGCGACCGCCTGCACCCCGCCGAGCAGCCAGATCTCGTCCGCGCCCGCCAGGTGCATGGCGGCGACGGTCGCGGCCGGGATCTCGCCGCGGATGGGCGGCGTGCAGGCGACCACGCGCGGCACACCGGCCACCTTGGCGGTGACGATGGTCATGTGGGCGGAGGCGGTCAGCGGGTAGCGCCCGCCCGGGATGTAGGCGCCGGCGGCCTGGACGGGGATGTGCTTCTGTCCGAGCCGCACGCCCGGCAGGGTCTCCACCTCGAACTCGCGCAGGGAGTCGAGCTGGTGGCGGGCGAAGGAGCGCACCTGGTCCTGGACGAATCGGATGTCGTCGATGACCTGCTGCGGCACCGACGCGACGATCTTCTCGACCTCCTCGTCGCTCAGCCGGAAGGAGCCGGGGCTCCAGTTGTCGAACTTCTCGGAGTACGCGCGCACGGCCGCGTCCCCGCGCTCGCGGATGTCCGCGATCACGCCGGCCACGGTTTCGCGGACCTGGTCGAGGGAGGCGGCGACCTGCGCCTTCGGCACGGCATGCTTCAGGATCTCTGCCACAACTGCGGCCTTTCTGCGGGTGGTCGGATCAGACGGGGGGCGCTTCGAAGAGCACGTCGGGGTCGTTGAACTGCTCCTTGGCGACCGATTCGCTCATCGGGTCGGCGGTGCCCCACTGGTCCTGGGTGAGCGGGTCGTCGACGTCGTGCCGGCCCGGGTGCCACAGGTCCTCTTCGAGGACGGCGAGTTCGGTGGTGTACTCCACGGTGTTGCCGTGCGGGTCGTGGAAGTAGGAGAAGGTGTTGTCGCCGGCCAGGTGGCGGCCCGGCCCCCAGGTCAGCCGGGTCCCGGCGCGCAGCGCCCGGCCCGTGCCGCGCATGTACTCCTCCACCCCGCGCATCTCGAACGAGGCGTGGTGCAGGGAGACATGGGGTCCGCGGGCGATGGCGAAGGAGTGGTGCAGCGGGCTGCACCGCAGGAAGTACATGAGGTCGCCCATGTGCGTGGAGTACAGGGTGTCGGTGAGCCGGAAGCCGAGGTGCTCGACGTAGAAGTCGCGCAGCGCCTCGGGATTCCGGGAGTTGACGACGCAGTGGGAGAGCCGTACCGGAACGGCCTCCCGTTCCTCGACCTTGCGGTGGGCGCGGGTGGCGACGTCCGCGGAGACCTCGACGACCCGGCCGTCCGGGTCGAAGAACCGCAGCCCGTAGCCGCCGCCGGGGGTGTCCAGGTCCCTGGGCTCGTGGACGAGTGGGACTCCGGCCCGGCCGAGCCGCAGCGCCAGCTCGTCCACCGCCGCCCGCGACACCGCCCCGAAGGCCACCAGGTCCATGCGCTTGCGCTGGTCCTCACGGACGCGCACCACGTACTGCTCGGGGCTGCCCTCGGCGGCGAAGAAGGCGATCCCGCCGTCGTTCGCCACCTCCGTCAGGCCCCAGGTGGTGCCGAAGAAGGTCCGCTGCCGTTCGAAGTCCGGTACGGCCAGGTCGACATGGCGCAGATGGGTGATGGGCTGGAAGCTCATGCATGGCTCCTGACGGTGTTGCGCTGGAGGCCCAGTCCCGTGATCTCCGCCTCCACGACGTCTCCCGGCGCGAGGAAGACGCCCCAGTGCGCGCCGTTGCCGGCCGGGGAGCCGGTCAGCAGCAGGTCGCCCGGGAGCAGGGTGGTGGTCGTGGAGACGTAGGCGATGAGCCGCGGGATGTCGAAGATCATGTCCTTGGTGGACTCGTCCTGCCGGACCACACCGTTGTGGCGCAGCGTGATCCGCAGGTCGTTCGGGTCGCCGACGAAGGGAGCCGGGACGAGGAAGGGGCCGGTGGGCAGGAAGGTGTCGGCGTTCTTGGCGGTGAACCAGTCGGTGCCGATGGCCTTCAGGTCGGGCCGGTAGAGGCGGTCGCGGGTGGTGAGGTCGTTGCAGATGGTGTAGGCGGCCACGTGGTCCAGCGCCTCGTCGGCCGGGATGTCGCGGCCCGCCTTCCCGATGACCAGGGCGAGTTCGAGCTCCCAGTCGTGCTGCTCGCCGAGCGCAGGGAGCACGATGTCGTCGTAGGCGCCGCACATCGCGCGCGGGGAGCCGAGGAAGACGTAGGGGACGCCGTCGCGGATCCGCTCGTCCATCATCTTCTCGGCGTCCGCACGGGCCTCCTCGGGGGTGGCGCCGTGCACGCTCTCCTTCTCGGCGGCGACCAGATCGACCACGTGCTTGCGGTAGTTGGCGCCGCTCTGCAGGATCTGGCCCGGCTCGATCGGCGGCAGCACGCGCAGCGCGGACAGGTCGTGCCAGGGGCCGTCGGCGGACCGGGCGAGCTCCTCCAGGCGGGGCAGCCAGGCGTCCCAGTCGGCCACCAGGGCGCGGGTGGAGGGCACATGGCCGGACAGGTCGCGCACGCGGGCGCCGGTGACCAGGCCCGGGAAGGGGGCGGCACTGGCGCGGAACGTGCCGAGCGCGAACGGTCCGGCGTGGGTGAGTGGATCGGGCACGGGCGGCTCTCCTCGTACGGGTGGGGTCGCCTTCGACGCTAGGCATCCCGTACGGGCGGCGGAAATGGCCGTTCGCGATGCCTGCCATCACGGGCCCGCCCGGCCCTGAACTGGGCCTCCATCGCCGTACGGGATGGATGACGTCCCCCTTGCCGATGACTCGATCCGTTGACCGTGCATCGACCGTCCACGCAGGCTCGGAGCACCCCACCACCCGAGGAGAGACACGTGGTAGTCGAGCATGCCCTGCTGACCGTGGAGGCCGGCCGGGAAGAGGAGTTCCAGGAGGTCTTCGGCAAGGCACGGCAGGTGCTGGCCGAGGCCGACGGGTTCCACTGGTCACAGCTGCTGCGCTGCGCGGAGCGGCCCCGGACCTTTCTGCTGCTGGTCGGCTGGGAGTCGGTCGAGGCGCACACCGTCGGCTTCCGCGAGTCCGACCGCTTCGGCCGCTGGCGGGCCCTGGTCGGCCCCTTCTTCGCCGAGCCGCCGGCCGTCGAGCACTACCACGTAGTCAGCCCGCGCTGACCCGTCCCTCCCTACGCCCCAAGGATCGCCCATGCCCGTACAGAAGGTGCTCGTCGTCGGCGGCGGCATCACCGGAAGTGTGCTCGCCCTCGCCCTCGCCCAGCGCGGCGCCGACGTCGACCTCGTCGAGATCTCCCCCCAGTGGTTCGGTGTGGGCCACGGCATCACCATCCAGGGCAACGCCCTCAAGGCGCTGCGCTCGATCGGCGTGCTGGAGCGGGTGCTGGAGCGGGCGGTGCCGTTCGACATCATGCGGCTGCGCCGCGCGGACGGCTCGCTGATCATGGAGCTGCCCACCCCGCACACCGGGGGCTCGGACCTGCCCTCGACGGCGGGAGCGCTCCGCTGCGACCTGCAGAGCGCGCTGTGCGACGCGGTGTACGCGCACGGCGTGCGGGTCCGGCTCGGACTGAGCGCCGAGCGGCTCGACCAGTCGCCCGGCCACGTCGACGTGACCTTCACCGACGGCTCCACCGGCCGCTACGACCTGGTCGTGGGCGCCGACGGCATCAACTCCGCGATGCGGGCCCTGATCGGCTTCCCGCACCGGCCGCGCCCGGTCGGCATGTCGATCTTCCGGGTGGTCGCCCAGCGCCCCGCCGAGATGGACTGCGCCGAGGTGTACTACGGCGGCCCGCGCTTCAAGGCCGGTTACAGCCCCATCTCCCCCGACCAGTGCTACGCCTACCTGCTGGACGAGAACCTCGACGCCTCCCTGGTCGGCCCGCGCGCCCCGCTGGCGCTGATGCGCGAGCGCGGCGCCGGCTACGACGGCACCTGGGGCAAGATCATCGCCTCGCTGCCCGACGACACGGCGGTGGACTACCGCTGGATCGAGGCGGTCCTGGTCGACGAGGACTGGCACCGCGGCCGGGCGATCGTCGTCGGCGACGCGGCACACGCCTGTCCGCCGCTGATCGCGCAGGGCGCCGCGATGTGCATGGAGGACGCGGTGCTGCTGGCGGAGCTGGTCACCGGGGACGAGCCGCTGGAGCGGGCCCTCGGCCACTTCATGGCACGGCGGCTGCCGCGGGTGCGGATGGTGCTGGAGAACTCCCTCCAGCTCGCCGAGTGGGAGATCCATCCGGGCACGCCCGGCGCCGATCCCGCCCGGATCATGTCGGAGACCCTCGAGTCGCTGACGGCGGCCGCATGAACACGCCGGTCGTCGACTTCCACGGCCATCTGGCCGTCCCGGCCGCCGACGCGCTGGTCGCCGGCACACCGGGCCTCGCCGCCGAGCAGGCGGCCGAGCAGCGCGCCCACTCCCCCGCCTCGCTGGCCGCCAACCGCGCCCAACTGAACCGTCTGGCCGACAAGTTGACGAGCGTCGAGGAGCGTCTCGCCGACCTGGACGCGATGGGCGTGGACGTTCAGGTGGTCGGCCCGATGCCGATGCACCACTACTGGGCGGACCCCGACCTCGCTGCCCGCCTCACCCGCAAGGTCAACGAGGCGGTCGCCGCGCACTGCGGTGAGGCCCCCGAGCGGCTGTACGGGCTGGGCACCGTCCCCCTCCAGCACCCGGACCTCGCCGTCGCCCTGCTGGACCGGGCGGTCACCGGACTCGGCCTGTACGGCATCAGCGTCTCCACGAGCGTCGAGGGGCGGGAGCTGGCCGATCCGGCGCACGACGACGTCTGGCGCCGGGCCGAGGAGCTGGGCGCGGTGGTCTTCGTCCACCCCTGGGGCTGCTCCCTGGGCGAGCGGCTGGCGACCCACTACCTCGGCAACACCGTCGGCCAGCCCGTGGAGACCACGGTCGCGCTCTCCCACCTGATCTTCACCGGGGTCCTCGACCGCTTCCCGCGGCTGAAGCTGGTGGCCGCGCACGGCGGCGGCTATCTGCCGACGTACATCGGACGCTCCGACCACGCCTGGCGGGTGCGCGAGGACGCCCGCGGCTGCGCCGAGCCGCCGAGCAGCTATCTGCGCCGGATGTGGTTCGACGCCCTCGTCTACACCCCGCGCGCCCTGCGGCACCTGGTCGAGGAGGTGGGCGCCGACCGGGTCGTGCTCGGCACCGACCACCCCTTCGACATGGGCGTCGACGACCCGCTGACCCGCCTGGACGCGGCCGGACTCGCCCCGGCCGACCATGCCGCGATCGCCGGCGGCAACGCCCTCGACCTGCTTCTGAAAGGACGTACCCGATGACCCTCGGCCCGATCGAGGAAGAACTCGCCAAGGCCCGCGCCGCCTACCGCAACTGGGGCCGCTGGGGCGAGGACGACGTGCTCGGCACGCTCAACTTCATCGACGACTCGCTCCGCGCCCACGCGGCGGGGCTGGTGCGGCGCGGACGTTCCTTCTCGCTGTCGCTGGAGTTCAACGAGGACGGTCCGCAGCGCGGCTTCCGCGGCCGGATCAACCCCGTGCACTACATGAAGGACACCGGCTCCGACGCGGCGGCGGGCACGCAGGGCTTCCCGCACGGCTTCGGCGGCGCGGACGACCACGTCGTGATGCCCCTCCAGGCGTCCACGCAGTGGGACGGGCTGGGGCACATCTACGACAACAAGCAGGCGTGGAACGGCCGTCCGTGCACCATCGTCAACGGAAACGGCGACTCGGTCACCGGCATCGAGCACATGCGGGACGCCTTCACCGGGCGCGGCGTGCTGCTGGACGTGGGCCGCGCGGTCGGCGACGAGCACGGCGAACTCCCGGACGGGTTCCCCATCCTGGAGGAGCATCTGCGCGCCACGATCGAGGCGCAGGGCGCCACCTCCTCGGTCCGCCGCGGCGACCTGGTGCTCGTGCGCACCGGCCAGATCGGGCGGGTTCGGCGGCTCGGCGGGTGGGGCACCTACGCGGCCGGCGACGCGCCGGGCCTGTCGTTCACCACGCTGGGCTGGCTGCACCGCACGGAGATCGCGGCGATCGCCTCGGACACCTGGGGTCTCGAGGTGCGGCCCTACGAGTTCGCCGAGCCGGCGATGTCCCCGCTGCACCAGATCGCCATCCCCAACATGGGCCTGCCGCTGGGTGAGATGTGGGACCTGGAGGCGCTGGCCGAGGACTGCGCGGCCGACGGCGTCTACGAGTTCCTGCTGGTCGCCGCGCCCCTGCCGGTCACCGGCGCGGTGGGCGCCCCCGTCAACCCGATCGCGATCAAGTGAGCACCGCCATGAACCGATTCTCCGGCACCCTGCACCTCCCCGGCGACGAGAGCTTCGAGGAGGCCTGCCTCGGGCGGGTCTTCAACGCCCGCCGCCCCGCCGACCGCAGACCCGCGGCCGTCCTGGAAGCCCGCACCGAGGACGACGTCGTCGAGGGCGTGCGCCTCGCCCTGGAGCGCGGCTGGCAGGTCGCCGTCCGTTCCGGCGGGCACAGCTGGGCCGCCTGGTCGGTGCGCGGGGACGCCCTGCTGATCGACCTCGGGGGCTTCCGCGAGATGACGTACGACCCGGACACCCGGATCGCCACCGCCACCCCCAGCGTCAAGGGCGGCGACGAACTCAACCCGTTCCTGGGCGGGTTCGGGCGCTTCTTCAACGGCGGCCACTGCCCCTCCGTCGGCATCGGCGGCTTCCTGCTCCAGGGCGGGCAGGGCTGGAACGCACGCGGCTGGGGGTGGGCGGCGGAGAACATCGTGGCGATCGACGTCGTCACCGCCGAGGGCGAGCTGGTGCGCGCGGACGAGACGCACCACAGCGACCTGTTCTGGGCGGCGCGCGGCGCGGGACCGGGCTTCTTCGGTGTCGTCACCCGCTTCCACCTGCGCACCCGCCCGCTGCCCGGACACCTCGCGCACACCGTGCACGCCTACCCCCTCGACCTCTTCGACGAGGTCATGACGTGGCTGCACGAGGCCCACCACACCGTCTCGGACCTGGTCGAGATCGTCGCCGTGACCCAGGGGCTCCCGGAGTACGACGAACACGTCCTGCTGGTCACCGGCCTGTCCTTCACCGACACCCCGGAGCAGGCCGCCGAGGCGCTGGCGCCGCTGCACGCCAACCCGTACGCGGACCGTGCGCTGTTCCGCGTGGAGGCCAGACCCACCACGCTCGCCGAGCAGATCCACGGCCAGCGGGAGGCCAACCCCGAAGGCCACCGCTACTTCGTGGACAACGCCTGGCTGACCGGAGGAGCCTCGGACGTCGTCCCGGCCATCCGCAAGGCCTTCACCGAGCACCCGACCCCGCAGACCTTCACCATCTGGTTCTCCATGGCCCCGCTGCGCGAACTGCCCGACATGGCCTTCTCGTTGCAGTCGGAGATCTACTGCGCCAGCTACGTCGTGCACGACGGGCCCGAGCGCGACGCCGAGCTGCGCGCCTGGCTGGACGAGGCGATGGCGGCGATGCAGCCGGTGACGGCGGGCCAGTACCTGGGGGATTCCGACTTCACGGTACGGCAGTTGAAGTTCATGGGCGACGAACAGTGGCGGCGGCTTCAGGAGATCCGGGCCGTGCGCGACCCCAAGGGCCTGTTCGCCGGCTACCTGAGCGCGGGAGCCGTCACCAACACCAACCACTGGGAGCAGTGAGCCATGCGTTTCGCGACATACGAGTACCAGGGCGTGGAGCGCGCCGGGGTGGTGCGGGACGGGGTGATCCACCCGCTGCCCGAGGGCGTCACCGTCCTGACACTGCTGGAGCAGCAGGTGCTCATCGCCGCCGGCGTCGAAGCGGTGCGGGAACGCAGCGAGTTGACGGTGGATCAGGTGCGGCTGCTGCCGCCGCTCAAGCCGCCCTCGATCCGGGACTTCGTCGGTTTCGAGGCGCACATCGAGGGCGTGTCGAAGTCGCTGGACGGGCTGGAGCACGTGCCGGAGGAGTGGTACCGGGCGCCCAACTTCTACTTCACCAACCCGCACGCGGCCTGCGGCGCCCACGACGACATGCCCGTCCCGGCGGGCTGCTCGGTGCTCGACTTCGAGCTGGAGGTGGGCGCGGTCATCGGGCGCGCCGGCCGCGACCTCACCCCCGAGCAGGCGCGCGAGCACATCGTCGGCTACCTGGTCTTCAACGACTGGTCGGCGCGCGATCTGCAGAAACCGGAGAAGAACCTGGGGCTCGGCTTCTCCAAGGGCAAGGACTTCGCCAACACCCTCGGCCCCTACCTGGTCACCGCCGACGAGGTGGAGGACCGGCGGGACGCGGACGGCTTCCTCGACCTGGAGATGACGGTCACCCTCAACGGGGAGCTGATCGGCCGCGACACGCTCGCCAACTGCTCGTGGACCTTCGAGGAGATGGTCGCCTACGCCGCCCGCGACACCTGGGTGCGCCCCGGGGACGTCCTCGGCTCGGGCACCTGCGGCTGGGGGGCGCTGGCGGAGTTCTGGGGCCGGCTCGGCGAGCGGACCCCGCCGCCGCTGACGCCGGGCGACGAGGTGACCCTCACCGTGGAGCGGCTCGGCACCGTCTCCAACCGGGTCGTGGCGGGACGCACCGACGCCTACCTGCCGCGGGCCCGCAAACGGGGGCGCACCCCGCGGCCGTAACCTCACACGGCGCTGACCTGCGCACATCCAGGGATCCGATAGCTGCTATCGGATCCCTGTGAGTTGTATCCGGGCCTCTTCCTCGGCGGCGGGCCCGTGGTTACCCTCCGAATTCACCGAGCTTCAACGACGCGGCCGGAAGGAAACACCCATGGGTCTCGGAGCCATCGACCTGAATCTTCTGGTGGCGTTGGAGGCGCTTCTGGAGGAGAAGAACGTCACCCACGCCGGGGTCCGTCTGTCCACCAGCCAGTCCGCGATGAGCGGCTCCCTGGCCCGGCTGCGCCGCCACTTCAACGACGAGCTGCTGATCCGGGTGGGCCGGGAGTACGAGCTGACGCCGCTGGCCGAGCGGCTGCTGCCGGTCGTGCAGGCCTCGCTGCACAAGGCGGAGGAGGCCCTCTCCCTGACCCGGCACTTCGACCCCTCGCGCAGCCGGCAGCGCTTCTCGGTCGTGATGTCGGACTATGTGATGACCATGCTGGTGGAGCCGCTGCTGCGGATCATCGCCGAGGAGGCGCCCGGCGTCCGCATCGACTTCCACCCGATCGTCGGCGGACAGCTGGAGAACGAGACCCACCTGCGCTGCCACGACCTGATGGTCGTCCCGCTCGGCTACCAGCTGCCGGGCGTCAGCGAGGCCGTCATGCATGACCGGTTCGTCTGCATCGTCGACCCGCGCAACCCCTGGCTGCGCGACGGCCGGCTCACGCTGCAGGACCTGGCGGAGATGCCGCACGCCACCTGCGCCCTCGGCAAGAGCCACACGCCCGCCGAGCGCCAGCTGGAGACCCTGGGCATCACACCGAAGGTGCAGGTCAGCACACCCGGCTTCAGCGTGCTGCCGTTCCTGGTCAGCGGCACCGAACTGGTCGCGCTGGTGCCGGAGCGGCTGGCCCTGCGCTACGAGTCGTTCGCGGGCTGTGCCGTCGTACCGACACCGTTCCCGGACGTGCCGCTCGTGGAGGCCATGTACTGGCACCACAACCGCCACTCCGACCCCGCGCACCGGTGGCTGCGCGAGACCGTGCGCCAGGTCGGCGCCTCGCTGGAGAAGCCGTCGCGCGCGCAGATCGCCCCGGTGGATGACAGGCATGAAGAAGAACCGTTTCCGGAGCTGAGCGCGGCTTCCTAGCGTGGACGGGAGGAATCCCGCACCCCACTGGAGGAACCGTGAGCCGTACGCGTCTGGCGGGCCGTACCGTCGTCGTCACCGGAGCCGCGCAGGGCCAGGGAGCCGCCGAGGCCGAGGCGGCCGCCCGCGAGGGCGCGACGGTGATCGCGACCGACGTCCTGGACGAGGCAGGCGAGAAGCTCGCCGCGTCCCTGCGTGCCGACGGCCTGGAGGTGGCCTTCCGGCACCTGGACGTGACGTCACCGCAGGACTGGGCCGCGCTCGCGGCCGGCCTGGACGTGGTGCACGGCCTCGTCAACAACGCCGGCATCCCGATGCGGGCCCGCCTCGGAGAGGTCGAACTCGCCGACTTCAACCGGGCGTTCGCCGTCAACACCACGGGCGCCCTGCTCGGCATCCAGGCCCTGGCGCCTTTGATGCCGGCGGGCTCCTCCATCGTCAACGTCGGGTCGGTCGCGGGCCTGACCGCCCATCACGCGGTGGCCTACACGACCAGCAAGTGGGCGCTGCGCGGGCTGTCGAAGGTGGCGGCACTGGAGCTGGCGCCGCGCGGCATCCGCACCAACGTCGTCCACCCCGGGTACATCGAGACCCCGCTGATGGCCTCCGCCAACCCCGTGTTCGTGAAGGCGCACGTGGCGATGACACCCCAGGGGCGCGCGGGCACCGTCGACGAGGTGGCCCCGCTGGTCGTCTACCTGCTGTCGGACGAGGCGTCGTACGTCAACGGCGCGGAGATCACGGTCGACGGCGGGTACGCGGCACACGGCGGGGTCAAGGCCATCACGAACGCGCTCGACGGGCCGTGACCAGCGCGTCCGGCTCCGGCCGCGGAGCCGGACGCCCGCGCAGCACGACCAGGGCGCAGACCACCCCGGCGAGGGCCAGGACGACGCAGGCCGTGAACGCGGCCCGGTAGCCCGCCGTCAGTGCGGCGAGCCGGTCCGGGCCGCTCGTGTACGACACGGCGACCGAGGTGGCGACGGCCACCCCGAAGGCCCCGCCGATCTGGAACGCCGCCGTGTTGATGCCGGACGCCACCCCCGACTCCCGCTCCCCCACCCCGGTCAGGGCGGCGATGGCCCCGGCGACCGCGCAGGCGCCGAGCCCGGGTCCGAAGACCAGCAGCCCCGGCAGCAGGTCGCGGACGAACCCGCCGTCCGCCGGCACCCCGGCCAGCAGCACGCTCCCCGCACCGACCAGCAGCAGCCCGCCGACCCCGACCGCCCGCGCGCCCATCCGGCCGACCAGGGCCTGACCGCCGTAGGAGCCGATGACGGCGCCGACCGGCATCACGACGTTGCACAGACCGAACGTCAGCGGCGAGTAGCCGAGCACCCCCTGCCCGTACTGGGAGAGCGTGTACGACATCCCGAACGCGCAGGCGCCGAGCAGGAAGACGACCAGGTTGGCGCCGCCGACGGAACGGGAGCGCAGCAGCGCCGGCGGCACCAGGGGGTGCGCGGAGCGGGCCTCGACGCGGATGAAGAGCGCGGCGAGCGCCGCGGCGGCCATCAGCAGGGCGAGGGTCCGGGCCGACAGCCAGCCGGCCCGGGGGGCCTCGACGACGGCGTACACACAGGCCAGCAGCGCGGCGGTGGCGGTGAGTGCGCCGGCCGGGTCGTAGGAGCGGGCCCGGGCCGCGGTACGGCTCTCGCGCAGCAGCACCGGCGTCAGGGCCAGCAGGAGCACGGCCACGGGGACGTTCAGGAAGAAGACCCACCGCCAGCCGAGGCTGCCGGTGAGCGGCCCACCGATCAGCAGGGCGGTGGTGGCGCCGAAGCCGCCGCTGCCCGACCAGACGGCGAGGGCCCGGTTGCGTTCGTGGCCCTCCTCGAAGGTGTTCACCAGCAGGGACAGCGCGCTGGGCGCCATGACGGCGGCCGACACCCCCTGCACGGCACGCGCCGCGATGAGCACACCGGCCGTCCAGGCGAGCCCGCACAGCAGCGACGACAGCCCGAACAGCAGCACACCGGTCAGGAACACGCGGCGGCGGCCCAGCAGGTCGGCGATCCTGCCGCCGAGGAGCAGCAGACCGCCGAAGGACAGCAGGTAGGCGCTCATCACCCACTGCGCGCCGTCCGCCGACAGGCCGAGCGAGGCGGTGAGGGACGGCAGGGCGAGGAGCACGATCTGCGCGTCCAGGATCACCATGAACCCGGCGAGGCACAGCAGCGCGAGGGCGTACCGGCGGCGGGTGTGGTCGGTGAGCACGGTCAGCCTCCCAGGCGCAGGCCCGCCAGCCAGACGGCGGGGGTGTCGGTGTCGTGCAGAAGCGTGCTGAGGATGCGGCGGAGCGTGCTGGTCATCGGAGCCTCCCGGAGGGTCGAGGTGGTGTCTCACCCCACCGACGAACGCGCCCTACGCCGATCGACACTCGGCGAGCCGCTTTCGCAGGAACTTCCGCTCGGCGTCGTTCTCGACCAGCTCCAGCGCCCGCTCGTAGGCCTCGGCGGCCTCTCGCACACGGCCGCCGCGGCGCAGCAGGTCGGCGCGCGTGGCGGGCAGGAGGTGGTAGCCGGCCAGGTCGCCCTCCCGCTCCAGCTCCGCGACCAGGGCCAGTCCCGCCTCCGGCCCGTCCGCCATGCCGACGGCCACCGCGCGGTTGAGGCGGACCACGGCGGAGGGCACGAAGCGGACCAGTTCGCCGTAGAGGCCGGCGATGTCGGCCCAGTCGGTGTCCTGCGCGGTGGGGGCGGTGGTGTGACAGGCGGCGATGGCGGCCTGGATCTGGTACGGCCCCGGGCGGCCCCGGCGCAGCGCGGTCTCCAGCAGCGCCGTGCCCTCGTCGATCCCGGCCCGGTCCCACGCCGTGCGGTCCTGCTCCTCCAGCGTCACCAGGTCGCCGGCCGCGTCCACGCGGGTGGCGCGGCGGGCGTCGTGCAGCAGCAGGAGGGCGAGCAGGCCGAGCACCTCGGGCTCGTCGGGCATGAGGCGGGCCAGCACCCGGGTCAGGCGGATCGCCTCCGCGCACAGGCCGACGCGGACGAGATCGGCGCCCGCGGTGGCGGCGTACCCCTCGTTGAAGAGCAGGTAGAGCACGCCGAGCACACCGGTCGTGCGCTCGGGCAGCAGGTGCGCGGGCGGCACCCGGTAGGGGATGCCGGCGTTGCGGATCTTCCGTTTGGCACGCACCAGGCGCTGCGCCATGGTCGCCTCGGGGACCAGGAACGCGCGGGCGATCTCCGGTGTGGTCAGCCCGGCGAGGGTGCGCAGGGTCAGCGCCACCCGGGCCTCGACGGGCAGCGCGGGATGGCAGCAGGTGAAGACGAGCCGCAGCCGGTCGTCCCCCACCCCGCTGTCGTCGTCGTAAGGCTCCTCGGGGACCGAGAGCATCGCCGCCTCCCGTAGTTTCGCCGCCCCGACCGCCTCCCGGCGCAGCACGTCGAGGGCGCGGTTGCGGGCGGTCGTGGTCAGCCAGGCGCCGGGGCGGCGCGGCACTCCGTCGCGCCGCCACCGGTCGAGGGCCTGGGCGAAGGCGTCCTGCGCGCACTCCTCGGCGAGGTCCCAGTCGCCGGTCACCCTGATCAGGGTGGCGACGACCTGGCCCCACTCCTCGCGGAACGCGGCGGCGACCGCCTCCTCGATCCCGTCCGTGGCACTCACTCCCAGACCGGCCGTACCTCGACCGAGCCGCCGTCGCGGGCGGCCGGGTGCCGGGCGGCCAGGGCGATGGCCTCGTCGAGGTCGGGGACGTCGATGAAGTCGAGGCCGGCGATGTACTCCTTGGTCTCGGCGAACGGCCCGTCGCTGAGCAGCACTTCGTCACCGCGCACGCGTACGGTCGTGGCGTCGGCTGCCGGACGCAGCCGGGCGCCGCCGGTGACCCGGCCCGCCCCCGCGTGTGCCCGGTAGCCGTCGAACCGGGGGTCGCCGGCGTGCTGCGCGGGGCTCTCCTCCGGACCGCCGACCGGGGAGCAGAAGAGCAGGACGTACTTCATCACGCCTCCCGCGCGGGCGAGGCGTGCTCGTGGGTGATCTGCCACCGCAGACCGGCGTCGCGGTAGCCGGTGGTCACGCGCAGCAGGTGCTCGGTGCCGGCGGCGCGCGTCCGCACCAGGGCGTGCGCGAAGCCGACGCTCTCGTCCGCGTGCACGCGCAGGTCCAGGACCTCGCGGGTGACGGGGCCGGCCGCGAACAGGTCCTGCAGCGCCTTGCCGTGGGCATCGCGGCCGTGCCGGCCGGGGTGGACGATCTCGGCGTCGGAGGCGTAGCAGGCCAGGGCGCGGTCGAGGTCCCGCTCGCCGACGGCCGCGGTCAGCTCCGCGTCGAGGGCGCGGATGGCCTTCTCGGGGTCCTCCTGCTCCCACATCGGCCAGAAGGGCCGCACCTCCATGGCGCCGATGCCGGCCACGGGGTGCTTCGCGGCGGCCTCGACCGCCTCTTCCAGGCTGTCGCACTCCAGCACGTCGAATCCGGCGACGTACTCCTTCGTCTCGGCGAACGGGCCGTCGGTGCGCAGCACCTCGCCGTCGCGCACGCGCACGGTGACGGCCTCGGCGGGCAGCGCCAGCCGGTGGCCGTGCAGGCGCACCCGGCGCTCGCCGAGCTCGTGCACCCAGGGCTCGACGGGTGCCATGCCCGAGGCGTCGGCGGTGTCGTCGCCGCAGACGAGCAGCATGTACTTCATGGGTCCTCCCGGTCCTCAAGTCGTTCCTACACCCCACCGACGAACGGGGCCGGGCGGAATCGACATCCGGGTACGCCGACGGGCCGGGACGTCTCGCCCCGGCCCGTCGACTGCGGTGTGCGCTACGCCGACGCCGTCTGCACCGTCGGCTCTCCCGCGCCCACCGCGGCTCGCGCGGTGTTCTTGCGCACCAGCAGCAGCGTGACCAGCGCGCCCAGCAGCGAGGCGCAGCCGCAGATCACCACGCCGACCGCCATGCCGTGCCCGAGCGCGCTCTGCGCGGCGGCCCGGGCGCCGTCGCTGCCCGCGTTGACCACGGCCAGCGGTCCGGCGGCCGCCTCCATGCCCGCGTCCGCGCCGCTGAGCTTGCCGACCAGGACGGAGGAGGCGGCGCTCATCGCGACCGTGCTGATGACCGCCGGGCCGAGGGCCTGGCCGAACTCGCGCACCAGGCTGGTGGCGCCGCTGGCCATGCCGGTCATGCTGAGCGGTACGGCGTTCACCGCGGCGGAGGTCAGCGAGGAGACCACGCAGATGAAGCCGATGCCGAGGAGCAGGACCGGGCCGATGAAGGCGGCCAGGGACGTGGTGGTGACGGGCAGCGCGGCGATCCAGAACTGGCCCGCGGCCATCGGCAGCAGCCCGCCCATCAGCAGCCAGCGCGGCTCGACCCGGGTGAGCATCTTGCTCAGCACGGGCGCCAGCAGCAGCGGGATCGCCTGCAGGATCACGAACGGCATGCCGGCCCGGAGCGCGCTCAGGTGCATCACGGCGCCGAGCCGGATGGAGACGCAGTACGCGGTGCCGATGAAGCCGAACATGCCGGCCAGCGCGACGACGGCCGCGGCGGCGAAGGACGGGATCCGCAGCAGGTCCAGGTTGAACATCGGGGACGCCGACCGCTTCTCGGCGACGACGAAGCCGACCAGGGCGACGAGGGCCAGGGTGAGCGTGCCGACGATCGCCGGGCTGCTCCAGCCGCGGTCGCCGCCCTCGATGACGCCCCACAGCAGCGCGGTCAGGCCGATGGCGATGGTGATCTGGCCCGGCCAGTCCAGGGTGCGGCCCTCGGGTGCCTTGGAGTCGGTGACCAGGAACAGGCAGCCGACCCCGACGACCAGCCCGAGGACGACCGGCGGCACGAACACCCAGCGGAAGTCGGCGACCGTGGCGAGGATGCCGGAGGACAGCGGACCGATCGCCGAGGCGAGGGAGATGCTCAGCGCCCAGGTCGAGACCGCTTTCGCGCGGTCCTTCTCCTCGGGCGTGGCGGCCGCGATCACCACGAGGGAGCTGGGGAAGAGCGCGGCGGCGCCGACGCCGGCGAGGGCCTGGCCGATCCAGAGCATGGTGATGTTCTGCGAGGTGGCGTTGAGGAGTTCGCCGAGCGCCAGGATGAACCCGCCGAGCACCAGCAGCCGCTTGCGGCCGAACAGGTCGCCCACCACACCGAAATTCAGCTCGAGAATGGCGGTGGGCAGAATGAACGCGGAAGTGACCCAGGCGACCTGCGAGCCCGACGCACCGAATGCGGCCTGAATGTTTCCGTTGATCGGTGAAGGCACCGTAATGCACAGCTGTGCTGCCGCCACGGCCAGACAGCAGGCTATGAGCGTCCCTTTGTCGAGTCTTTTCAGGGAGATCGATTCCGTCATCGTGCGTGCCCTCACTCTGCGTTCTTCTCTATGAGTTCGATGAGATTTCCCTCGGGGTCGGTGACCCAGGCCATGCGGATGCCGGGCTCGGGAGAGGGTCCCGGCGGCACGGCCTCGCCCGCTCCGTGGGCCACCAGGGCCGTGTAGAGGGGGTCGAGTTCGGGGGTGGTGACCGCGAAGTGCCCGTATCCCTCGGTGAGGGCGGCGGTCAGCGGGTCCGGCGCTTTCGAGCCGGGGGCGGAGCCGGGTCTGGCGAGCAGTTCCACGCGCCAGCCGTGCGGATGTTCGAGGACGACACCGCGCAGGCCGGGCCCTTCGAGGTGGAACTCGAAGACCGTCGTCAGTCCGAACGCCTTCGTGTACCAGGCGGTCAGGGCGTCCAGGTCGCGTACGTTGACGCCCACGTGGTCGAGTCGGATGGTCACGGGCGCTCAGCCCGCCATGGCGCTGTCGCCGCCGTCGACCATGAGGTTGGCGCCGTTGACGAAGGCGGCCTCGTCGGAGCAGAGGAAGGCCGCGACGCGCGCGATGTCCTCGGGCTGCCCGACCCGGCCGACCGGGATCCGCGCCTCCAGGTGGGCCTTGGGTCCCTCGGGGTCGTCCAGGAAGGGCGCGGTGGCCGCGGTGCGGGTCATGCCGGGCGCGATGGTGTTGACGCGGATGTGGTGCGGGGCGCCGGCCGCGCACAGGTGCTTGCTCATCGCCAGCACCCCGCCCTTGGCGGCGCCGTGCGGCACCATCGGCAGGAAGGGCGCGCCGCGTACGGCGGCCACGGAGGCGACGTTCAGGACGGCGCCGCCGCCGCGCGCGATCAGGTGCGGCCAGGCCGCCTGCGTGCAGAAGTACGGGATGTCCAGCTCGTTCTTGATGGTGAAGTACCAGTCGTCGGCCGGCATCGTCTCGAACGGGCCGTTGCGCAGCGCCGAGGCGTTGTTGTACAGGATGTCGATCCCGCCGAATGCCTCGACGCCGGCCTCGATCCACTCCCGCGCCCCGGCCTGCGTGGACAGGTCCACGGGGGCCAGGGACCGCATGACGCCGCCGGCCTTCTCGACGAGTTCCACGGTTTCGGCGGCGGTTTCCTCGTCGATGTCACAGCCGAATACGGTGGCGCCTTCCGCGGCGAATACAAGTGCCGCGGCCCGGCCTATTCCGGCCCCCGTTCCACTGATGAAAGCGATTTTCCCGGCCAGTCGACCCATGATTGCCCAAGTCCCTTGTTCCCGTGCCGCCGGAGTGCGGTGGTGGCAGCGTAGGTAGGGCCTGGGGCCGGAACAAGAAATCGGTCAGCGAAAGGGCATCGGGCGTTCGTATGGCTGGTATGCGGCGGGCTCAGTCCACGTCGAGGACGGCCTTGCCGCGCAGGCTCCGGTCCGCGAGCGCCTGCACCGCGTCGCCGATCTTGTCCCACGGTCCGCGCCAGCCCACCGGGACCCTCAGCTTCCCGGCGGCGACCAGGCCGAGCAGCCGTCCCAACTGCGCCTGCCGGTCCGTGAGTCCGCCGCCGTTGTAGACGGACACGATCGCCTTGGGCTCCCTGCTGCCCAGGGTCGACCCGACCGGCAGCGCGGCCTCACGCCCGGCCGCCCAGCCGACGCTCTGCAGACTGCCGCCGGGCGCCAGCAGGCCGTAGGCGGCGACGAACTGCTCCCCGCCCACGGTGTCGATCACCACGTCGACGGGTTCCGTCGCCCGGTCCACCGCGCCCACCGCCTCGTCGGCGCCGAGCTCCGCGACCCACCGCCGTCCGTCCTCGGACCCGGCCACCCCGATGACGTACGCCCCGCCGAGCGCCGCGAGCTGCACCGCGAACCCGCCCACGCCACCGGACGCGCCGGTCACCAGCACCCGGCGCCCGAGCAGCGGCCCGGCCTGTTCCAGGGCGCGCAGCGCGGTGCCCGCCGCGACCGGCAGGGTGGCCGCCTCACCGAGGTCGATGCCGTCCGGCACGACGGCCACGTCGACGGCGTCCATGGCCCGCAGCGCGCCGAAACCGCCGCCCTCGGCGAAGCCGACGACGCGTGTGCCCACGGCGGGCCCGCCGCCGTCGGCCGCGGCGCGCACCACGACGCCGGCCGCGTCGAACCCGATCACCTCACCGGGCGCCGCCTGCTGCGCGAACCACAGTTCGGCCGCGTTCAGCGAGGTGTGCCGGACCTCCACCAGGACCTGGCCGGGGCCGGGCCGGGGATCCGGGGCCTCGCCCAGCCGCAGCCGTCCGCTCACTTCGGGATCCACGATCAACGCACGCATGGGACTGTCCCCTCCGGTCGTCTGGTCGTCCTGCTGTCGACCCATCGCCCCCGCAACCGTGATCCATCCGGAGTTCTTCCTTCCTCCGTCGAACAAGGGCGGCTGGCATGTGGGCCAGGGGTGGCTGGAATAAGGGCGGCCGCCTCCGCGTTGACGCTGGCGGAACGGATTCCTGGCCACGCGCCGAGACGCCGTGGTACCGTCCAGTCAGCACCTGTGTACGCCCCGTCGGGGCGCCGGTGCGGATTCTCCTCACTCCGCCGGTCGACGGACCGGCTTCCTCGCACCACTCGTGCGCAAGCGCTTCTCGCCGCACTGCCGGTGCTGTTCCCGCCGCCCGAAGGCGCTGTGTCCGCCTTCGTCTCTCGCGGCTCACCCCTTCCTCTTCGTCCGCATGTCCCATGCCGGCCAACCGTCCTCGAAAGGACCCCCCACCATGACCACCACTCTCGAACACCCCCCTGCCACACAAGAAACCACCACCCAGGTCGCCTCCGGTGTCCTCGACATCGACGCGGGCGGGAAGGGGCACCTGCGCGCCGAGAGCCTGCAGTCCTCTCCCTCCGACCTGTCCGTCCCGCCCGCGCTGATCCGCCGTCACGGCCTGCGCAAGGGCGACCACGTCGAAGGCGTCCGCGGCACCCAGCGCGCCCTGACCGATGTCGTACGGGTCAACGGGCGCACGCCCGACGCCCTGCGCGGCCGGCGCCACTTCCGTGACCTGACCCCGCTGCACCCGCGGGAGCGGATCCGCCTCGAACACCCGGCGGCCGGCCTGACCGGTCGCGTCACCGACCTCCTCGCGCCCGTCGGCAAGGGCCAGCGCGGGCTGATCGTCGCCCCGCCCAAGACCGGCAAGACGGTACTCCTGCAGCAGATCGCGGCCGCCGTCGCGGGCAACCACCCCGAGTGCCGGCTGATGGTCGTGCTGCTCGACGAACGTCCCGAGGAGGTCACCGAGATGCGGCGCTCCGTGCGCGGCGAGGTGTACGCGTCCACCTTCGACCGGGCGCCCAAGCAGCACATCGCGCTGGCCGAGCTCGTGATCGAGCGGGCGAAGCGGCTCGTGGAGGCGGGCGAGGACGTCGTGATCCTCCTCGACTCGCTGACCCGGCTGTGCCGGGCGCACAACAACGCAGCCGCGGCCGGGGGCCGTACGCTCAGCGGCGGTGTCGACGCGACGGCGCTGATCGGACCGAAGCGGTTCTTCGGCGCCGCGCGCCTGGCCGAGGAGGGCGGCTCGCTGACGATCCTCGCCACGGCGCTGGTGGAGACCGGCTCGCGGGCGGACGACTACTTCTTCGAGGAGCTCAAGAGCACCGGGAACATGGAGCTCCGCCTCAGCCGGGAGCTGGCCTCCCGCCGGATCTTCCCGGCGGTCGACATCAACCCCTCCGGCACGCGCCGCGAGGAACTCCTCCTCTCCCAGCCGGAGTTGACAGCCGTCCGCGGCCTGCGCCGGGTCCTGCAGAACAGGGACGGCCAGACCAGCACGGAAACCCTCCTGGACCGCCTGCGCCAGACCCCGGACAACGCCACGTTCCTCCACCGCATCCAGCCGACGCTGCCGATGGTGCCGGGCGGGCAGGAGCGGTGACCGGAGCCCGGGCCTCCGCGGACATTCGGATCCGGCCCCTCCGCAAATTCACCTCAAAGGGGTAGGCGGGACTGGTGTCATCGCAAGTCGCCTCACCCCTGCACCCCCGTACCAGTGGATCATGTGTGCGCCCCCGTGTGCTTCCAGTGCCCCCGTTCGACCACCGTTTCGGGGAATTCCATTCTGGAGATAATCCCCACGGGGACGGCGTGACCTCCTCGCAAGCGCTGAGGCGCCTTCCCGCCGCGGAGTAATGATTCACTTCGTTGTCCGGTGGGGAGGCACGATGGTGAATGGACCACGCCTGCGACATGCCTTCATCGCCATAGCGGTGGCCCTGGCTTCCTGCTTGGGTGCGGTGGCGCTGACCATGCTTCTGGTTCGCATACCGGGGTTGCAGACCAGCGGCAGCGGAAACGCCGGCCAGGCGTTCGGCGCGGCGGCCGCTTTCGCCTCGTTCTTCGTTCTCTTTTACGCCGTGCGGACGTTCCGCCAACAGACCGAGGAATTTCACATGCGGCGGACGGAAATGTCCGACCAGCAGGAATTCATGCGCAACCAGCGCGCAGACGCCAGAGAAGCGCACGACAGGACGCACCACAGCTCAGCGGAGGCAACGCTCCGCGGACAGCACATCGCCCTCATGACCATGGCCATCGATAATCCCGCGCTGGCGGAGGTCTGGCCCAGTTACGGCCCGGGGATCTCCGACGAACGCAGGGCCCAGTACCTGTACGCGAACCTGATCATCAGCTGGCAGTATCTGGCGCACACCCTCAAATCCATCACGGACGATGAGGTGCTGGAAGTGATGCGTTATCTCTTCAGCAGCCCCATCATCCATGAATTCTGGTGCCAAACGAGGTCCGCGCGAAGTCAGATCACTCCCTACGGCGGGACCCTCCCCAAGTTCTACGAACTCGCGGACCTTGCCTTCGATCGACGCATCAGGCTTGACTCAGACCTGCCAGCCGGCTGAGTTGAGCACGGCACGCGGGACAATGACGAGACGCTCCCCCGGCCCGACACCCGCGCCGGCCGGAAGCTCCTGTCGAAGGTCATCGGTCACGTCCTGGCCGATGAAGGCAACGTCTCCCGTGGAAAGCGAGAAAACACCAGGGCAATTGGCATTCGCGTTGCACTGGTATCCCGAACCCGCTTCCGAGTCCATGCGTCGCGTGATGTGCACGTCGTTCAAGGTGGGCCCTTCTCACACCATGAGCCCCGCCGTTACGGCGGGGCTCATCCAACAATGAGCGGAGCATAGCCCCCACAGGACGCACGCGTGCCGATTCGCGTCAAGTCCTCAAGTCCCTTACGGCATACGGGTGTACGGAGGCGCCAACCCGGCCCTGATGCACCCCGGGGCAAACCTGTCGATTCTACGTTGATCGTATGATCATCGGTTTCTCTTCGCGGGTTGGTTTCTCGGTCTGTGGTCTGTGGGCCGCAGGCGTCCTCGTCGTCACGCCCGCCGCGGCCGCCGCCGCAGGGACCGAGCCCACGCCCGGTGGGCCGCGGGTGGCGGTGGCGGGGTCGGCGCTGTTGTACCGGGAGGGCACGCAGGTGCGGCCCCATCGCGGGGCTCCCGGCCTTCCGGACGTCTCCGCGCTGTCCTGGCTGGTCGCCGACGCCCGTACCGGCGCCGTACTCGCCGCGCACGACGCGCACCGCAAGCTGCCGCCCGCCAGCACCCTCAAGACCCTGTTCGCGCTCACCGTGCTGCCCGCCCTGCCGGCCGGCGTCCGGCACCGGGTGAGTGAGAAGGAGCTCGCGGGGATCGGCGCGGGCAGCAGTCTGGTCGGCGTCGCCGAGGGGCACGCATACACCGTCGCGGACCTGTGGCGCGGCGTGTTCCTGAACTCCGGCAACGACGCCGTCCACGTCCTCGCCGCGCTCAACGGCGGCTGGCACACCACTGCCGCCCGCATGCAGGCCAAGGCCCGGGCCCTCGGCGCCCTCGACACGCAGGTGCGGTCGCCGGATGGTTACGACACGCCGGGTCAGGTGTCGTCGGCGTACGACCTCGCCGTGTTCGGCCGGACCGGGCTGCGCAACGCGGACTTCGCGCGGTACTGCGGCACGGCCCACGCACGCTTCCCGGGCGATGGCGGAGGGTCGTACGAGATCGAGAACACCAACCGGCTGCTGACCGGCGAGGACGGTGTGGAGCGGTACCCGGGGGTCGTCGGTGTCAAGAACGGATACACCACCAACGCCGGCAACACGCTTGTCGCCGCCGCCCGGCGAGGGGGCCGCACGTTGGTCGTGACGGTGATGAATCCGCAGGAAGGGGGCGGGTTCACCGTCTATGAGGAGGCGCGGGAGCTGCTGGACTGGGGGTTCGAGGCGGCCGGGCGCGTCGATCCCGTGGGCTCGCTCGACGCGCTGCGCATCCGGCCGCGTCCGGGACCCGCCGCCGTACCCGCCGCCGCCGACGTCACGCCCGTCACCCCGGACGACGGGCCCGGGTGGCCGGAGACGGGGGCCATCTCGGCTGCCGCCGCGCTGGGGGCGGGTGCCGTGGCGCTGGTGCTGCGGGTCAAGGGCGGGCGCGGGGACGGGAGTTGACCGACCGGGAGACGCAGGAGCAGGCCGAGGGTGATCCAGGTGTAGGTGTTGCTGCCGAGGAAGCCGTCGATCCCGGACGCGTCGTCGAACCACAGCCACACGACGCTGGTGCACAGGACGGCGTACAGGGCGCCCGCCACGCGCGCGTGTCCGGTGCGGATCAGGATGGCGAAGGACGGCAGCAGCCACACGAGGTGGTGGACCCACGTGATCGGGCTGACCAGGCAGGCGGTCAGCCCGGTGAGGGCGAACGCGGTCGTCCACTCGCCCGCGGCGAGCGCCCGGCGGGCCCGCCACACCCAGACCCCGAGCACCAGCAGGACCGCCACCGCCCACACCCCGCGGCCGGGCTCGCCGAGCCGGGCCAGGATGCCCTGCAACGACTGGTTGGAGACGTAGTCGAGGCGGCCCACCCGGCTGGTGTCCCACAGGGCCTCGGTCCAGTAGAAACGGGACGCCTCCGGAGCCACCAGGGCCGCCAGCGCCGTCGCTCCGGCCGCGACGGCGGTCGCGACGGCCGCCGCACGCCGGCGGCGGCCGAGCAGGAGCAGCCCGATGAAGACGGCGGGCGTGAGCTTGATCGCCGCGGCCAGGCCGATGCCGACGCCCGCCCGGCGGCCCCGGCCGGTGGACAGCAGCCACGCGTCGGCGAGCACCAGCGCCAGCAGCAGGAGGTTGACCTGGCCGAAGCTGAACGTGTCCCGCAGGGGTTCGAACAGCGCGAGCGCACACGCGCCGAGGGCGCAGCCGTACCAGCCCAGGCGCCGCCAGCCGCCCTCGGTGAGGAAGTGCACGATCAGCGCCAGGGCCGCGAGGTTGAGCAGCAGCGCGAGGGCGATCGCCGTGCGCAGGCCGACGAGGGCCATGGGCAGCATGGCGACGGCGGCGAAGGGCGGGTAGGTGAAGCCGTACGCCGTCCCCGGGACCCGGTAGTCGTAGATGCGCCCGCCGTGGTGGATCCAGGTGTTGACGGCGCCGTAGTAGACGCGCAGGTCGAACCAGTCGCGCAGCAGCGGAACCGTCGCGGTGAAGGCGGTGACGGCGGCGGCGAGCAGCAGGACCAGGGCGAGGCGGCCGCGGTCGGTGCGGGGCGGGGCGGGGGTCATGCCGTGTGTCCCAGGGTCGGGGCCTGGGCCACCTGGTGGGCCTGCCACAGCACCACGACGGCGAGCAGGCCGCCGGAGACGGCCAGGACCAGTTCGTCGGTGCCGGCCGGTGCCCCGTTGGGCAGGGCGAGGAAGGCGACCACGCCGGTCACCACCGCCAGCCGGCGCCGCAGCGAGCTGCTGGGCGCGGCGGCGGCCAGCAGGAACAGGCCCCACAGGGCGTACCAGGGCCGGATCGCCGGGCCGAGGACGACGACCGCGGCGAGGCTCAGGCCGAGCGCGTACACCGGTGAGAGGCGTCCGCGGCGCACCCGTACGGCCCATATGACGAGCAGTGCGACGCCGGTGGCCGCGAGGCCCAGGGCCTGCCAGGCCGGTACGGCGAGCGGGGCCAGGTCGCTGCCGAGCTCGGTGAGCAGGGTCGCGGTGGCGCGGCCGAGGAGGCTGGTCAGCGCCCAGTTGTGCGGGGAGACGGGTGTCTTCAACGCTGCTATCCAGCCGTACCCCGTACCGGTCAGGGTGGTGACGGCGACCGTGGTGGCGGCCGCCGCGGCGGCGGTGGTCAGCACCGCCCGCACGGGGCCGCGGCCGGCGCGTATCTGGAGGGCGACGATCGCCGCGAGGCCGAGCACGGCGGGCGCCTTGACCAGGGCGGCGAGGCTGACGAGCACCACCCCCAGCACCGGCCGGCGGCCCAGCGCCGCGACCAGCCCGACGCCGAGCAGCCCGAGCATGATGGCGTCGTTGTGGGCACCGGCCACCAGGTGCAGCAGGACCAGCGGGTTGAGGGCGCCCAGCCAGAGCGCCGCGGCGGGGTCGGCGCCGCTGTGGCGGGCCAGGCGGGGCAGTGTTGCCGCCATCAGCGCCACGCCGAGCAGGGCGACGAGCCGCATGCCGAACAGCCCGGCGGGCAGCTGGCCGTGGGTCAGGCCCCACAGCGCCGAGGCGACGCCGAGGAAGACCGGGCCGTAGGGTGCGCCCGTGTGCTGCCACAGCGGGGAGACCTCGTCCGCGAGCGGGCCGCCGAGCTGTGCGGGACCGTAGGCGTAGACGTCCATGTGGGCGTCGACCATGGCGCCCTGGGCGAGGTAGCTGTACACGTCCCGGCTGAACAGCGGCGGCGCCAGCAGCAGGGGCGCGGCCCACACGGCGAGGACGGCCAGCAGGGCGCGCGGGGTGGGCGGTTCGCCACCGCGCACCAGCCGGCCGAGCAGCACCCAGGCGGCGATCAGGAGGACGACGCCGAAGTACACGCCGACCAGGCCGAGGGCGGCACGGGCGTTGGCGGGGGCGAGCAGCTCTCTCACGGGCAGGGCGCCGGCCGTCTCACCGCCCAGGGCGAGGAAGGCGGTACCGGCCAGGCCCAGCACCTGACAACGGCGGAGATCGACGGGGAAAGCCATGGCCAACACTCGGTCAGCGTGTCAACGCCGGATGGCCGGAAATTGACGTGCCGCCCACCCGGCGTGGGCGTGCGTGTGACCGGCGTGTGTTCGGATACGACCGCCGTAGGTTCGATACGACCGCCGCGGGTTCGAAACGACCGGCGTGGGTTCGAAACGACCGGCGTGGGCTCAGAACACCGACAGCCCCGTCAGTGTCGTGAAGCGGTCCAGTGCGGCGACCCCGGCCACCGAGTTGCCGCGCTCGTCGAGGCCGGGACTCCACACGCACAGGGTGCACCGGCCGGGTACGACGGCGATGATGCCGCCGCCGACGCCGCTCTTGCCGGGCAGGCCGACGCGGTAGGCGAAGTCGCCGGCCGCGTCGTACGTCCCGCAGGTCAGCATGACCGCGTTGACCTGCTTGGCCTGGCTGCGGGTGAGCAGCCGGGTGCCGTCGGCGCGGATGCCGTGCCGGGCCAGGAAGCCGGTGGCGAGGGCGAGGTCGGCGCAGGAGGCGGTGATGGAGCACTGGCGGAAGTACTGGTCGAGCAGGACCGGCACGGGGTTGCCGATGTTGCCGTAGGAGGCCATGAAGTGGGCCAGCGCGGCGTTGCGGTCGCCGTGCGCGGACTCCGAGGCGGCGACGTCCTGGTCGAAGTCGAGGGCCGGGTTGCCGCTCTCGGTGCGCAGGAAGCCCAGCAGTTCGCCGGCGGCGTCGCCGGTACGGGTGTGCAGGCGGTCGGTGACGACCAGGGCGCCCGCGTTGATGAACGGGTTGCGCGGGATGCCGCTCTCGTACTCCAGCTGGACGAGGGAGTTGAAGGGGTTGCCGGAGGGCTCGCGGCCGACGTGCTCCCACAGGGTGTCGCCCTCGCGGGCCAGGTCGAGGGCGAGGGTGAAGACCTTGGTGACGGACTGCGTGGAGAACGGCTCACGCCAGTCCCCGACCCCGTACACCGTGCCGTCCAGCTCGGCGACGGCCATGCCGAAGCGGCGGGGGTCGCAGGCCGCGAGCGCCGGGATGTAGTCGGCGGGACGGCCGCGGCCCGGGGTCCGCGCGATCTCCTCGGCGATGCGCTCCAGGACCGGCTGGAAGGTGAGGGACGACGTCGTTGTCATGATCACTATTGTGCCTTCCCGCCGGTCCGGATGCCGCGCCGCAGGTCAGGCGAGGGCCTGCCCGCTGCCCGCGACGACCTCCGGCCGCAGCAGGTCGGCGAGCCGCTCGGCCGGCAACAGGCCCTTCTCCAGGACGAGTTCGGCGACCCCGCGGCCGGTGGCGAGGGCCTCCTTGGCGATGTCGGTGGCGGCCGTGTACCCGATGTGCGGGTTGAGCGCGGTGACCAGGCCGATGGAGTTCTCGACCGTGGCGCGCAGCGCGTCGGTGTTGGCGGTGATGCCCGAGACGCAGCGCTCGGCGAGGGTCAGGCAGGCGTTGCGCAGATGCGTGATGCTCTCCGACAGGGAGTGCAGGATGATCGGCTCGAAGGCGTTGAGCTGGAGCTGCCCGGCCTCGGCGGCCATGGTGATGGTCACGTCGTTGCCGATCACCTCGAAGGCGACCTGGTTGACGACCTCGGGAATCACGGGGTTGACCTTGCCGGGCATGATGCTGGAACCGGCCTGCACCGGCGGCAGGTTGATCTCGCCCAGGCCCGCCCGCGGCCCGGACGACAGCAGCCGCAGGTCGTTGCAGCTCTTCGAGAGCTTGACGGCGATCCGCTTGAGCACGCCGGACATCTGGACGAACGCGCCGCAGTCCTGGGTGGCCTCGACCAGGTTGGCGGCGGTGACCAGCGGCAGGCCGGTGATCCCGGCGAGGTGGCGGCGGGCCGATTCGGCGTAGCCGGCGGGGGCGTTGAGTCCGGTGCCGATGGCCGTGGCACCCAGGTTGATCTCGTGGATCAACTCGACGGCCTCGTCAAGTCGGCTGCGATCCTCGTCAATCATGACGGCGTACGCGGAGAACTCTTGACCGAGCGTCATCGGTACCGCGTCCTGCAACTGTGTACGGCCCATCTTGAGCACGTTGCGGAACTCGACGGCCTTGCGGGCGAAGGCGTCCTGAAGTACGGACATCGCCTTGAGCAACCCGCGCACCGCGAACACCGTCGCTATCTTGACGGCCGTGGGATACACGTCGTTGGTTGACTGACCGAGGTTGACGTCCTCGTTGGGATGCAGGTACCGGTACTCCCCCTTGGCGTGTCCCATCAGCTCCAGCGCCCGGTTGGCGACGACCTCGTTGGCGTTCATGTTCGTCGAGGTGCCGGCGCCGCCCTGGACGACGTCGACGACGAACTGGTCGTGCAGCTTGCCGTCGCGGATCTCCCGGCATGCCTCGACGATCGCGGCCGCCTTGCGGGGCGCCAGCAGCCCCAGCTCCTCGTTGGCGAGCGCGGCCGCTTCCTTGACGGCGGCGAGGGCGTCGATCAGATGCGGATAGGCGGAGATCGGGGTCCCGGTGATGGGGAAGTTCTCGGTGGCGCGCAGGGTGTGCACGCCCCAGTAGGCGTCGGCCGGAACGTCACGGTCGCCGAGCAGGTCGTGTTCGCTGCGGGTGACGGCGGTGGTCATGAGGGTACGGGTCCTCTTTCGGGAAGGGGTGAGGGTGATGCGCCCCTTTCAGGGGCGCGGGGAACCGCGCGACCGGCCACATCCGGCCCGCAGCCGCCGAACAGCGAGTCCGGCACGTTCTCAGGCGCAGGCGGGCACCACGACCGGATCCAGCGACCGGACCGGCCGCACACACCCGACCGCACGCCCGCCCCCGAGCAGTGCCTCCCCCTGGAACTCGACGAGCAGCGCGGGATCGACGCCGGCGCGCGCCAGCGCCGCCGCTGTCACGGGAATCCGCGCCCGGTTCGCCCCGTCGGCGATCTTCACGGCGACCGCCCGCCCGTCCGGCAGCGCGGCCACCTCGACGCCCTCGAAGCCGTCCTTGGCGAGCAGCCCCGGCACGGCGCGCATCAGCGCGGCGACGTCGCGTCCGGAGCCGGAGGCCATCTCGGCGTGCTCGCGCATCGCGTCGGCGACGCGCGCCTCGGGCGTGCCCTCGGCGGCCGTGGTGATCCGCGCGGCGGCCCGGGCGAGACCGTGCAGGGAGACCGAGAACAGCGGCGCGCCGCACCCGTCGACGGTCACCCGGGCGATGCGCTGCCCCGTCAGGTCCTCGACGATCTCGGCGATCGCCTGCTGAAGCGGGTGCGCGGGGTCGAGGTAGTCCTCCAGCGGCCAGTCGTTGAGCACGCACGTGGAGAGCATCGCCGCGTGCTTGCCGGAGCAGTTCTGCGCGAGCCGGGAGGGCATGCGGCCCTCCCGCACCCAGGCGTCCCGCACGACCGGGTCGAACGGCATGTCGGGGACGTTGCGCAGGTGGTCCTCGGTGAGCCCGGCGAGTTCGAGGATGCGCCGGGCCCCGGCGAGGTGGCGTTCCTCGCCGGAGTGGCTGGCCGCGGCGAGCGAGAGGAGCTCGCCGTCGAGCGGGAGGCCGGCCCGGACCATGGCGACGGCCTGGACGGGCTTGAGCGCCGAGCGCGGATAGAAGGCGGCCTCGATGTCGCCGAGCTGGAAGGAGACGTCCCCGTGCGGGCCGAGGACCACGACGGAGCCGTAGTGGACGCCCTCGACGACCCCGGCGCGTATCAGGTGGGCGACGGGGGCGTGGAGGGGCTCGCGGATCTGGGGTGCGTCCGCGACGGAACTGCTGAACATCACTGCCTCTTGTCGGGGAGCGGCGCGCGGGTCACGCGCCCGCCTCGGTGGTGGGTTCGGTCTCGGGGGTCCGGCGTCCGACCCGGCCGCGGACGGCGAACCATCCGCCGACCAGGGCGCCGACGATCAGCGGCAGGCACAGCACGGTGGTGCGGCCGGCGCCTCCGTCGGCGTACATGAGGACCAGGACGGAGACGAGGAAGGCCAGCGTCACGACCTCGGTCCAGGGGGAGCCCGGCAGCCGGTAGCCGGGGCGGGACAGCTCGCCCCGCTGGGTCTTCTGCCAGAAGACGAGGTGACAGATCATGATCATGCCCCAGGTGGAGAGGATGCCGATCGCGGCGAAGTTCAGCACGATCTCGAAGGCGTCCGCGGGGACGACGAAGTTGAGACCGACGCCGAGCACACAGATGCCGCTGGTCAGCAGGATTCCGCCGAAGGGGACCTGGCTGCGGCTCATCCGGGCGGTGAACGCCGGCGCGGAGCCGCTCATCGCCATGGAGCGCAGGATGCGGCCGGTGGAGTACAGGCCGGAGTTGAGCGAGGACATGGCCGCGGTGAGGACGACGAGGTTCATCACGCCGCCGGCCGCCGGGATACCGATGTGGGAGAACACGGTCACGAAGGGGCTCTCGGCGGCGCTGTACTTGTTCCAGGGCAGCAGCATCGACAGCAGGACGACCGAGCCGACGTAGAACAGGCCCACACGCCACATGATCGAGTTGATCGCCTTCGGCATGATCTTCTCGGGGTTCTCGGTCTCGCCGGCGGCGACGCCGACCAGTTCGACGGAGGCGTAGGCGAAGACGACGCCCTGGATGATCAGCAGCATGGGCAGCAGGCCGTTGGGGAAGACGCCGCCGTTGCCGGTGATCAGGGCGGGGCCGGGGGCGGCGCCGTCGACGGGGTGCTGCGTGACCAGCAGGAAGATGCCGATGCACATGAAGATCACCAGCGCGCTGACCTTGACGATCGCGAACCAGAACTCCAGTTCGCCGAAGATCTTGACCGAGATCAGATTGACGGTCAACACGACGGCGAGGGCGATCAATGCGATCAACCATTGCGGGATGTCGGAGAACATGCCCCAGTAGTGCGTGTACGTGGCCACCGCGGTGATGTCGGCGATACCGGTGGTGGCCCAGTTCAGGAAGTACATCCAGCCCGCGGTGTACGCGCCCTTCTCGCCCAGGAACTCGCGGGCGTAGGACACGAAGGCGCCGGACGAGGGCCGGTACAGGACGAGTTCGCCGAGGGCGCGCACGACCAGGAAGGCGAAGACGCCGCAGACGGCGTACGCCACGAAGAGGGAGGGACCGGCGTCGGCCAGGCGTCCGCCGGCGCCGAGGAAGAGGCCGGTGCCGATGGCCCCGCCGATGGCGATCATGTTGACGTGCCGGGACTTCAGGCCCTTGCTGTAGCCCGCGTCTCCGGCGTCGACATGGCCGGAACGTTTCTGCACACCGTCGTGCAGGCCTTGCTCGCTCACGCCTCGGGTCCGCCTTCCGTGGGGGTGTCCGTGCGCGCGGGGCGCACGATGTCGGTGAGGGTCGTCTCGACGCGGTCGAGGTGGTGGGCCATGGCCTCCACTGCGTCGCGCTCGGAACCGTCGACCAGCGCCTCGACGATCGCCCGGTGCTCGCGGTTGGACTGCTCGCGGCGTCCGCCCAGTTCGTTGAGGAAGGCCGACTGACGCGCCAGTGCGTCACGGATCTCCTCGATGACCCGGCGGAAGACCGGGTTCTGGGCGGCCTGGGCGACGGCGAGGTGGAAGAGCGTGTCGAGGGCGACCCAGGAGGTGGTGTCGGTCTCGCGCTCCATCCGCTCCAGCAGGTGGCTCAGGTGGTCGAGGTCCTCGGGCGTACGGCGGTTCGCCGCGTATCCCGCCACCGGGATCTCGACGTGCCGGCGCACCTCCAGCAGGTCACTGGCCGCGTAGTCGCCGAAGGTGGGGTCCTCCACCGTGTTGGCGACGACGAACGTGCCCTTGCCCGTCTTGGAGACGGTCAGGCCCATCGTCTGCAGCGCCCGGAGGGCCTCGCGCAGCACGGGCCGGCTGACCTCCAGCGTGCGGCACAGCTCCGCCTCGGAGGGCAGCTTGTCCCCCACGGCGTACTCGCCGTTCTCGATGGCGGCGCGCAGATGCCCCAGGACCGCTTCCATGGCGCTCACACGCCGCGGACCCTGACTGGCTGTCTTGCTGTCTGACAGGTTCACGGGAGCGATCCTCCGGGTGACGTACGGGGGATGTCAAGGGGCGAGGGCGGGATGCGGGGCGCGAGGGCCACGTGCGGCCTCGCGCCCCGCCGCGGTCAGCTGTTCAGCGTGCCCGTGGCCAGCAGCCCGAACAGGAGCAGGCCCACGACGATCCGGTAGATCACGAAGGCGTTGAAGGAGTGCTTGGCGACGAACTTCAGCAGCCAGGCGATCGAGGCGTAGGCGACGACGAAGGAGACGATCGTGCCGACCGCGAGCGGCGCGGCGCCCACGCCCGCACCCAGGGCGTCCTTGAGCTCGTACAGGCCGGCGCCGGTGAGGGCCGGGATGCCGAGGAAGAAGGACAGGCGAGTGGCGGCGACGCGGTCCAGGTCGAGGATGAGGGCCGTGGACATGGTGGCGCCGGAGCGGGAGAAGCCGGGGAAGAGCAGTGCGAGGATCTGCGAGCTGCCCACCAGCATCGCATCCTTGAACGAGGTGTCGTCCTCACCGCGCTTGTGCCGGCCCATCTGGTCGGCCGCCCACATCACACCACTGCCGACGATCAAGGAGCCCGCGACCACCCACAGGGAGGCGAGCGGTCCCTCGATGACCGGCTTGGCGGCCAGGCCCACCAGCACGATCGGGATGGTCGCGTAGATCACCCACCAGGCGAACTTGTAGTCGTGGTGGTACCGCTCGTTCTTGTTGACCAGCCCCCTCCCCCAGGCCGAGACGATCCGCACGATGTCCTTGAAGAAGTACAGGAGCACGGCGGCGATCGCACCGACCTGGATCACGGCCGAGAAGCCGACGACGGCGTCGTCGTCGACGGGGATGTTCATGAGCCCCTCGGTGATCTTCAGATGTCCGGTGGAGGAGACGGGCAGGAACTCGGTCAGTCCCTCGACGACTCCGAGTACGGCGGCCTGGCCGACGTTGATGACGCTCATGGGATCCAGTTCTGAGGAGTTGGTCGACAGTGCTGTAGACAGTAGTGCTGTGGACAGTCTTACTACGCGCGGGTGCGATCGGGATACCTACACCCACAGCGCCTGGGCGATCGAGACCCCGGCGAACGCGGCACCGAGGCCCGCCATCACGCTCCCGACGACGTTGGCGGCAGCGTAGAGGCCGGCGCCGGTCTCGGTCAGCCTCAGGGTCTCGTACGAGAAGGTCGAGTACGTCGTCAGGGCCCCGCACAGCCCGGTCCCGAGCAGCAGTTGCAGGGAGGACCCGGCGGCGCCGGCGGCCACCGCGCCGGTCAGCAGGCCGAGGATCAGGCTGCCGGTGACGTTCACCGCGAAGGTGCCCCAGGGGAAGACGGAGTCGTGCCGGGACTGCACCGCGCGGTCGGTGAGATAGCGCAGCGGGGCGCCGACCATGGCACCGGCGACGACCAACAGCCAGTTCACAACGACTTCTTACCCTTCGCGTGCGTCTGGGCCGGGTCCGGTTCACGGCCGACGTACCGGATGACCTCGCAGTCGTCGAGGATCACCAGGCCCTCGGTGACGAGTTCGTCGAGCTGCGGCAGGAAGGCGCGCACCCGCTCCTCGGTGTCGACGATGACGATGGCGACGGGCAGGTCCTCACTCAGCGACAGCAGCCGCGAGGTGTGGATCAGGGAGGAGGCGCCGAAGCCCTCGATGCCCCGGAAGACGCTGGCACCGGCGAGGCCGGCCGCGTGGGCGCGGTGGACGATCTCCGAGTACAGCGGCTTGTGGCGGTGGGTGTCGTTCTCGCCGATGAAGACGGTCACGCGCAGCGCGCTGCCGGTCAGCCTCGTCATGGCTGCCTCCACTTCAAAACGCGGCGGGCCGCGCTCACCGCGAGCCACACCGCCGTGAGGGCCGCGAGCAGGGTCGCGGCGAGGTAGGCCAGCCCCGTGCGGGGATGGCCGGCGTCGACCAGCCGCTGGATGTCGACGGCGTAGGTCGAGAAGGTCGTGAAGCCGCCGAGCACGCCGGTGCCGAAGAAGGGACGCACCAGGCGGTGGGCGGCCCACACGTCGGTGATGACCACCATGAACACGCCGATGACCGCGCAGCCGACGACGTTGGTCCAGAAGGTCGTCCAGGGGAATCCGCCCGGCGGGGTGGGCCACCACCGCGAGGCCGCGTAGCGGGCCGAGGCGCCGACGGCTCCGCCGAGCGCGACCACCGCCACGACGGGGACCTGGGCGCGCCAGGCCGCGGTCCGGGGGGCGCGCGGGCGGGCGCGCAGGCTCTCGGCTTCCGGGGCTGTCATGGTCGTACGTCTCCTACTCGCCGGGGCCCGGGCATGCGGGCGCCGCTCCTTCGCAAGTAGGGACCGTTGGCGGCACCGACAGCCGCGGTTCGGGTACGGCGGGCCCCACCGCCGCGCCGCGAGAGTGATCGCGGCCGGGCACCAGGGTAGCGCCCGCCGCGCACGCCGGTCACTTCGGTCCCGGTGCCTCGCACAGGGCGATGCCCCGCTCCCACAGGCTGCCCAGCACCAGGTGGCCGGCGGCCTCGCAGACGCTGGTGACCATGCGGAAGCCGGAGCGGCGGCGGGTGAGGTGGTGGACGGTGGCCCCCTGGTCGTCGACGGCGAGGACGCCGATGGTCCCGGTGGGGCGCCAGGGGGCGCGTACGGCGATCCGGGCGGCGGTGCGGCGGACGGCGGGGGCGGCGGCGTGCAGCAGGTCCAGGGGCGGGACGCGGGGGCCGGCCAGGGAGACCCAGATCGGTCCGTCGGGGGCGCCGCGCCAGATGTTGTCGGGCATGCCGGGGAGGTCCTCCACGAAGGGCTCGCCGCGCCCGGCCCTGGCTCCGGTGAGCCAGTAGCGGGTGAGCCGGCAGGCGCCGGTCTCGGCGACGACCAGGAAGGACTCGTCGGCGCTCACGGCGAGACCGTTGGCGAACTGCAGCCCCTCCAGGAGTACTTCGGGGGTCTCGCTGCCGGGGGCGAGGCGCAGCAGGCGGCCCGTTCCGGTGTGTTCGACGATGTCGCCGATCCAGTGCTCCAGGGGGTAGAGGCGGCTGGAGACGGTGAAGCAGACGCTTCCGTCGGACAGGGCGACCACGTTGCTGCAGAACCGCAGCCGCTCCCCCGCCACCGAGTCGGCCAGGATGCGCACGATGCCGTCGTCGAGGCCGACGCGCAGCAGACCGAGCTCGGCGTCGCACACCAACAGGGCGTCCTCGCCGAGGAGTTCGAGGCCCAGCGGCCGTCCGCCGGTCTCGGCGAGCACCTCGACGCGGGCGGCCGAGGGCTCGGCCAGACCGTCGACGCGCAGGATGCGGCCGTCCTCGATGCCGGTGAGCACCCGGCCCCGGGCGTCGGCGACCACGTCCTCGGGGCCGCGGCCGCCGAGGGCGACGTACCGGCGCGGGACGAGCGCCGCGGGACGGTCCGTTTCGGCGGAATGGTCCGTTTCGGTGGGACGGTCCATGGAAGCCTCCCCTTCGCTGTCGGCAGGGTCCATCCTGGCAGGGCGTGTACCCCGGTGGGGCGTGCGGCGCCACCGGTCCGGTTTGCGAGGTACTCCCCTGGCCACTCGGTCAGACGGGGCAGGAGTCGAACAGCAGGAGTCGAAAGAGGTGGTCCCATGACCTGTCCGCGCCCGGAGCGCGCCGGCCGCCCCGGCAGAGGGGCCCGTCCCGTACGGCGGCCGCGTTGAGCGTGCGGGACTCCTGGCCGTGCACGGTGTGGCACCGACTGGGGCTCGCGGAGCTCCACCGGCGGGGCAGGGAGCTGGAGTTGCTGCACCGGGCCATGGGGTTCGCGACGCTCGCCCTGGTCACGCTGGCTCCGTTGCTGATCGTGATCGCGGCCGCGGATCCGCTCGGGCACGGTGGGTTCGCGCTGTGGCTGGTGGACGGCATGGACCTGTCGGGCCGCTCGGCGCAGGCCCTCTCCCATGTCTTCAGTCCGCCCCGCAAGGTGGTCAGCACCACGAGCGCGCTGAGCGTGGCGCTGCTGGCGGTGTTCGGCCTGTCCTTCGCGTCGAGCGTGCAGAACGGCTACGAGCGGGTGTGGCGGCCGTCCACCGGTCCCTGGCACCGGATCTGGCGGCAGACGGTCTGGCTGGTCATGCTGATGGTCTACCTGTACGCGCAGGTACAGACCCGCAACGTGCTGCAGGGGTCGGCCCGCATCCCGCTCAGCATGGCCGTCGGCCTGGTCTTCTTCTGGTGGGGGCCGCACTTCCTGCTCAACAGCGAGGTGCGCTGGCGTGATCTGCTCCCCGGCGCCCTCGCCACCATGGCCGGTCTGGTGGGCCTGCGCTGGTTCTCGTACCTGGTCTTCACCCCGCTGCTGGTCACCAATGCGATCAGTTACGGTCCCGTCGGCACCGTTCTGGTGGTGGAGTGCTGGCTGGTGGGCGTGGGGTTCGTGGTGTTCGGCGGCGCGCTGCTGGGACGGCTGCTGTGCGAGCGGTTCGGCGAGGTGGAGGAACCGGCGCGGCAGGACGCGGGACGGGCGGCGGCCGCGGACGGGGCGTCGCCGGGCGTGCCGGACTAGCCGGCACCTTGTGACGGCCGAGCGGGCGTGCCGGATGGGCCGACGCCTTGTGACGGCCGGCCGGTGTGGCCGGGGAGCCGCCCGCTCCACTCCCTGCGGGCGAGCGGGCGTGGCCTTTGGGCCGTCACTTCCCCGCGGCCGCTACCAGCCCTTTTCGAACATGCGCGCCACCTCGGCGATCCGCATCTCGTCGCGCCGGTAGTACGTGCGCAGCCGGATGCGTGTGGCGCGCAGCAGACCGAGGTCCCTGAGCAGGCCGAGGTGGGTGTCGGCGACCGCGCGCGGCACTCCGAGCTTGGCCGCCACGGCGTCCGCGGTGACGCCGTCCTCGACGGGATCCGCGTGCCGCTGCGGCGGGAAGTGGGCGGCCGGGTCCTTGAGCCACTCCAGGATGTCCAGACGCCTCTCGCTGACGGGAGTCCTCAGCATCTCGCCCCCTTGGGCCGGTCCACCACACACGGCGTCACACACCGTCTGCCCACTGTCCCGCGGGACAGACCGCCCTGTCCGGTACTCGCCGACCCTTGTCCGGTACCGAACGGCCCCTCGTCCGGGGCCTGTCGGACTCTGTTCCCGGATGTACGAGGGCCCGGCCGCTCCCCTGCGGCCGGGCCCTCCCCCTCGGTTCAGCGATGGCTGAACCAGCTCATGGCCGAGGTGGCCCTGTCGCTGTAGTCGAACAGGGCCTGGTTCTCCCAGCCGTTGCCGGAGGTGGCGTCGGCCGGGTCCCAGCCGTTGCCGGTGACCGCGGTCCAGGTCGCCTCCCAGTAGAAGACGCCGAGTCCCTTGTTGCCCGGGACGGCCTCGACGATGCTCGCGACCGCGTTCATCCACGCCAGCTGACCTGCCTGGGTGGCCGGGTAGCCGGTGACCAGCTCACTGGAGGTGTCGATCTGGTTCTCCAGCGAGTCGTCCTGGGCCAGGGTGAACGGGTAGGCCGTCTCGGCGACGAAGACGGGCTTGCCGTAGCGGGAGACCACGTCGTCGAGGGTGGTCTGCGCGGCGGCGAGCGAGCCGTGCCAGTAGCCGTAGTACGACAGCCCGATCACGTCGTAGCTGATGCCGTACGTCTTGGCGTTGTCGAACCACCAGCGCACCGTCGCGTCGTCGCCGGCGTTGGCCAGGTGCAGCGCCACCTGCGTGCCCGAGGAGACCGCCTTGACCGCGCTGTAGCCGGAGTTGAGCAGGCCCGCCAGCTGCGACCAGTTGTCCGTGGAGCCCTCGGACCACAGGATGCCCGCGTTGATCTCGTTGCCGACCTGGACCATGTCGGCGGTGGTGCCCTGCGCCTTCAACGCGTTCAGCACGTCGTACGTGTGGTTGTACACGTCCGTCTTGAGCTGGCTGTAGGTGTGGCTCGACCAGGCGGCGGGCTTGGTCTGCTTGCCGGGATCGGCCCAGGTGTCCGAGTAGTGGAAGTCGACCAGCAGCTTCATGCCGGCCGCCTTGACGCGCTTGGCCATGGCCAGCACGCGCGTCTTGTTGTTGTAGCCGTCGGCCGGGTTGACCCAGACCTTCAGGCGCGCGTAGTTCATGCCGGCGTTCTTCAGGATGGTGACCGCGTCGCCGGTGGTGCCGGAGCTGGTCTTGTAGACGCCGCCCAGGGCCTCGCTCTTGGCAAGGGAGGAGATGTCGGCACCCTTGATCGACAGTCCTGTTGATCCAGAGGCGAAGGTCAGGTCGTCAACATTGATCCAGTTGCCCGCGTTCGCGTCACTGTTGATGCTGACGGTGCACTGGTTGTTGGTCACCTTGATCGACGTGACGATACGGACCCAGCTGGTGGTGGACACCGGCAGATCGGTGCGCTGCTCGGAGCTGCCGCAGTTCCTCAGGGCTATGTACGCGGAGTTCTGGCCACCGCTGGAGCGCACCCACGCGGTGAGCGTGTAGCTGCCGTTGGTCAGCCCCGGCAGGTACTGGTACGTCTCCACCTTGTAGGCGGAGGCCGAGTAGTGCGAGAGGCGGTAGCTCCCGCCGTGACCGCCGGACTCGGTGTACGAGGCGCCGGTGTCGCCGTACTCGGACCAGCCGGCGG
Source organism: Streptomyces sp. 7R007 (assembly GCF_054850255.1). Taxonomy (NCBI): domain Bacteria; kingdom Bacillati; phylum Actinomycetota; class Actinomycetes; order Kitasatosporales; family Streptomycetaceae; genus Streptomyces; species Streptomyces sp. 7R007. The sequence continues at coordinate 104,100 of NZ_JBTWMV010000026.1, forward strand.
GGGTGGCCACGCCCGCGCCGTCGGACTCGAAACCGCCGTTGGTGAGGGTGCTCGCGGCGTGCGCGGCGGTGGCGGGCAGGGCGATCAGGGAGAGCCCGGCCACGAGCGGCAGCAGCAGGGCTCTGAGGGTGCGTCTGGGATGGAACATCGTCGTCCGTCGTCCCTTCGACGAATGGGGAGGGGGGATTCCCCTCCGATGGGGGTGTCCCTCCGGTGGCGCCGGAGGGAGAGCCCCTCCGCCCGCGGCTCTCGTGGCACGCGCGGGCGGAGGGGAGCCGGCTCAGCCGTCGAGTCGTACGACCCGGACGGCTCCCGCGGGGACGGCGAGGCGGCCCGCGGCGCGTTCCCCGGTCAGCAGCTCGGTGCCGTGCGCGTCCAGCGGCACCTTGGCGTCGGTGGCGGTGTGGTTGATCGCGAACAGGTAGCTGCCCGAGTCGCCGGTGCGGCGCACCACCTCGACGTCGCGCGGCAGGTCGGCGTGCGGGCCGACCCGGGCGTCCTCGGCGGCCCAGCCCAGCAGCGCGTCCAGGCCCTCGGCGCCCAGGCGGGTGGAGACGTACCAGGCGGTGCCCGCGCCGAGGCGGTGGCGGGTGACGGCCGGGTGGCCGGCGGTGAGGCCGTCGGCGTACGTCCACACGGTCTCGGCGCCGCGCGGCACGACGAACTCGGACCACACGTCGCCGCTGAGCTCGGCGCCGTCCGGGCCGGTGACCCGTACCGCCTGGTCCTTCAGCAAGGGCGAGAACTCCTCCACGGTCAGGCCGAGCACGTCGCGCAGCGCGCCCGGATAGGCGCCCTCGTGGACGGCGTCGTGTTCGTCGACGATGCCGGAGAAGTACGACACGACGAGGGTGCCGCCGCCTGCGACGTACTCCCTGAGGTTGTTCCCGGCCGCCTCCGTCATCAGGTAGAGGGCGGGCACGACGACAAGGGGATATCTCGACAAGTCGGCTTCGGGGTGGGCGAAGTCGACGGTGAGGTGGCGGTCGTAGAGGGCCTCGTAGAAGGCGTCGGCGCGCTCGCGCGGGTCGTGGTCCTCGCTGGGACGCCACTGGAGGTTCTGCGCCCACCAGGAGTGCCAGTCCCACAGCATTGCCACGTCGGCCTCGGTGCGGGTGCCGCGGATGGTGCTCAGCGAGTCCAGGGACGCGCCCAGTTCGACGACCTCGCGCCACACGCGCGTGCCGGTGCCGCCGTGCGGGAGCATCGCCGAGTGGAACTTCTCGGCGCCGCGCCGGGACTGGCGCCACTGGAAGAACATGGCGCCGTCGGAGCCGCGGGCGACGTGCGCGAGGGAGTTGCGGGCCATCTGGCCGGGGGCCTTGGCGGGGTTGCGGGGCTGCCAGTTGACGCCCGAGGTGGAGTGCTCCAGCAGCAGCCAGGGAGCGCCGCCGGCGACGGAGCGGGTGAGGTCGGCGGCCATGGCGAGGTTGACGTGGGTGCGGCGGCCGTCGGTGATCAGGTAGTGGTCGTTGGTGACGAGGTCGACCTCGCGGCCCCAGGCCCAGTAGTCGACGGAGTCGCACTGGCTGAGGGCGGTCATGAAGTTGGTCGTCACCGGGATCCCCGGCGAGAGGCGGTGCAGGATGTCGCGTTCCGCCACGAAGTTCTCGCGCATGGTGGCGTCGGCGAAGCGCTTGTAGTCCAGCGCCTGGCCGGGGTTGCCGACGGTCGGCGTCAGGCGCGGCGGGTTGATCTGCTCGAAGGCGGTGTAGCGCTGGCCCCAGAAGGCGGTGCCCCAGGCTTCGTTGACGGCTTCGACGCTGTCGTACGTCGCTTCGAGCCAGCGCCGGAAGTGGGCGGCGCAGGAGTCGCAGTAGCAGGCCGAGACGGGCACGCCGTACTCGTTGTGCACGTGCCACATCGCCAGGGCCGGGTGGTCGCCGTAGCGCTCGGCGAGCCGTGTGGTGATGCGCGCGGCGGCGGCGCGGTAGTCGGCGTTGCTGTGACAGATGGCGGCGCGGGAGCCGAACTCGTAGCGCACGCCCTCGGCGGTCACCGGCAGCGCCTCGGGGTGGGCGCGGTAGAACCAGGCCGGCGGGGCCACGGTCGGGGTGCCGAGGTCGACACGGATGCCGTTCGCGTGCAGCAGGTCGACGATCCGGTCGAGCCAGCCGAAGTCGTACGTCCCGGGTGAGGGCTCCAGCAGCGCCCAGGAGAAGATCCCGACACTCACCATGGTGACGCCGGCCTCCCGCATCAGCCGGACGTCCTCGTGCCAGACGTCTTCCGGCCACTGCTCGGGGTTGTAGTCCCCACCGAAGGCGAGCCTGGTGAGGCCCCTGGGGTTGGTCTCCGGCATGGATCTCTCCCGTTTAATCGATCATTTGGGAACGTGCACACACAGCGGTGGCGGTGTGAGCCCAACATAACCGCACAGCAACAACCATTGACAAGTGTCCGGGATGTTTCTCTACTGTGAACGCTCACAGAGCAGCATGGCAGGTCCTCGCGACGGGCGGGGGCCCCGCTCATGTGATGCGCATGGCAGGTTCCCGCACCAGGCGGGGACCCAGGTCAGGGGAGAGATCCATGCCCAACACGAAGCGCGCGCGGTTCGGTCGCTGCACAGCGTCCGCCGTCGCCGTCGCCCTAGGCGCCTCCGCACTCGCCGCCTGCGGTTCGTCCGACGACGACAGCAAGGCCGAGTCCGGCCCGGTCTCGCTGACGTACTGGACCTGGACGCCCGGCATGGACAAGGTCGTCGACCTGTGGAACAAGGGCCCGGGCAAGAAGGACCAGATCACGGTCACGGTGAAGAAGCAGGCGTCCGGCGACACGCTGGTCACCAAGATCCTCACCGCGCACAAGGCGAAGAAGGCGCCCGATCTGGTGCAGGCGGAGTACCAGGCCCTGCCGACGCTGGTCAGCAACGACGCGCTGGCCGACATCTCCAAGGACGTCGGCGACGCCAAGGGCAGGTTCGCCGAGGGCGTGTGGCAGCAGACCACGCTGGGCACGGACGCGGTCTACGCGATCCCGCAGGACATCGGGCCGATGATGTTCTACTACCGCGCCGACCTGTTCAAGAAGTACGGCCTGAAGGTGCCGACCACCTGGGACGAGTTCGCCGAGACCGCCCGCGCGCTGAAGAAGAAGGCCCCGGACAAGGACCTGACCACCTTCTCCGCCAACGACTCCGGCCTCTTCGCGGGCCTGGCCCAGCAGGCCGGCGCCAAGTGGTGGACGGCCTCCGGCGACAAGTGGAAGGTCGGCATCAACGACGCGGCGACCCAGAAGGTCGCCAGGTTCTGGGGCGGCCTGGTCAAGGAGGGCGCCATCGACAACCAGCCGATGTACACGCCGGCCTGGAACAAGGCGCTCGACACCGGCAAGCAGATCGCCTGGGTCTCCGCCGTGTGGGCGCCGGGCACGCTGACCACCGCCGCGCCCGACACCAAGGGCAAGTGGGAGATGGCGCCGCTGCCGCAGTGGTCCTCCGGTGAGAACGTCACCGGCAGCTGGGGCGGCTCCTCCACCGCCGTCACCACCGACTCCGCGCACAAGGCGGCCGCCGCCAAGTTCGCCGCCTGGCTGAACACCGACGGCACGGCCCTGCAGGCGCTGGCCAAGGAGGGCGGCATCTACCCGGCCGCCACGAACGCCCAGACCAGCGGCGCCTTCGCGACCCCGCCGGAGTACTTCTCCAACCAGCCGGACTTCTACACCAAGGCCGCCGAGATCGCGAAGACCACCGCGCCCTCGGCCTGGGGCCCGAACGTGAACGTCGCCTACGCGACCTTCAACGACGCCTTCGGCGCCGCCGCCAAGAACAAGTCGGACTTCGTCGCCGCCCTGGACACCATGCAGCAGGCCACGGTCGCCGACCTCAAGAAGCAGGGCTTCGGGGTCTCTCAGTGACCGGCACCGCACGCCGGAGGCCGTACGGGGTCAAGGGGGCCCCGTACGCCTTCCTCCTTCCCGCAACGATCCTCTTCGCGCTGTTCTTCGCGCTGCCCATCGGGTACGCGGTCTGGCTCAGCTTCCGCAAGGTGCACGTCTCCGGGCTCGGCCTGGGCGCGGGTGCCCGCAAGGAGGTCTGGGCCGGCCTGGAGAACTACACCGCGGCCTTCCAGGACAGCGAGCTGCTGCACGGCGCGCTGCGCGTCCTCGGCTACGGCCTCATCGTCGTCCCCGTGATGCTCGGCCTCGCCCTGCTGTTCGCCCTGATGCTCGACTCGGAGAAGGTGCGGTTCGCCCCCTTCACCCGGCTCGCGATCTTCCTGCCGTACGCCATCCCCGGCGTCGTGGCGGCGCTGCTGTGGGGCTTCCTGTACCTGCCGGACGTCAGTCCCTTCTACTACCTGCTCGAAAGGCTGCACCTGCCGCAGCCCGACCTCCTGGACGGCGGCCCGCTGTATCTCGCCCTGTCGAACATCGCGGTCTGGGGCGGCACCGGCTTCAACATGATCGTCATCTACACCTCGCTGCAGGCCATCCCGGCCGAGGTGTACGAGGCGGCCCGGCTGGACGGCGCCTCCCCGCTGCAGATCGCGCTGCGGATCAAGATCCCGATGGTGGCGCCCTCGCTGGTGCTGACCTTCTTCTTCTCGATCATCGCCACGCTCCAGGTGTACAACGAGCCGACCACGCTCAAGCCCCTCACCAACTCCGTCAACACGAGCTGGAGTCCGCTGATGAAGGTGTACCAGGACGCCTTCCACCGGGGGGACATCTACTCGGCGGCCGCCGAGGCCGTGATCATCGCCCTCGCCACGCTCCTGCTCTCCTTCGGGTTCCTGCGGGCCGCGAACAGGCGTCAGAAGCAGGAGGCAGCACGATGAGTTCTCTTGCCGTCCGCAAGGTCGCGCCGGCGGCGGGCACCACGCCCGGCACCGCCCAGGGTCCGCCGCTGCGCCGCCGTATCGCATGGATTCCGACATTGACGCTGTTGATCGGCGCGGTCTACATGTTGCTGCCGGTCGCCTGGGTGGTGATCGCGTCCACCAAGTCGAGCACCGAGCTGTTCTCCACCTTCACGTTCCTGCCGGGCTCGGGGTTCGTCGACAACGTCAAGGACCTCAACTCCTACCGCGACGGCGTGTACTGGAAGTGGATGGGCAACTCCGCCCTGTACGCCGGTCTCGGTGCCCTGCTGTCCACGTGTGTGTCGTCCCTCAGCGGCTACGCGCTGGCGACCTACCGCTTCCGCGGCCGTGAGGTGATCTTCAGCGTCCTGCTCGCGGGCGTGCTGATGCCGCCGGTCATCCTCGCCGTCCCGCAGTACCTGCTGCTGGCGAAGGCCGACCTCACGGACTCCTACTGGTCCGTGCTGCTGCCGCAGATCCTCTCGCCCTACGGCGTCTACCTCGCGCGCATCTACGCGGCCGCCGCCGTGCCCGCCGACGTGGTCGAGGCCGGGCGGATGGACGGGGCGAGCGAGTGGCGGATCTTCACCCGGGTCGCGCTGCCGATGATGATCCCGGGACTGGTGACCGTGTTCCTGTTCCAGTTCGTGGCGATCTGGAACAACTTCCTGCTGCCGTACATCATGCTCAGCGACGACGAGAAGTTCCCGATCACGCTGGGCCTGTACACGCTGCTCGAACAGGGCGCCAACACCCCGGCCCTGTACACGGGGGTGATCACCGGTGCGTTCCTCGCGGTCTTCCCGCTCATCGCGCTCTTCCTGGTCATCCAGCGCTTCTGGAGCCTCGATCTGCTCTCCGGGGCCGTAAAGTCATGACCATGAGCAACACGGGGGGCCGGCGCAGACCGCCGACGATCCACGACGTGGCGCGCGAGGCGGGGGTCTCACGGGGCACCGTCTCGCGGGTCCTCAACGGCGGGCACTACGTCAGTCCGGCCGCCCAGGAGGCGGTCAACGCCGCGATCCGCAAGACGGGCTACGTCGTCAACCGGCACGCCCGCTCGCTGATCACCGGGCGTTCGGACTCCGTCGGCTTCCTGCTGACCGAACCCCAGGAGCGGTTCTTCGAGGACCCCAACTTCAACGTCCTGCTCAGTGGTTGCACGCAGGCGCTGGCCGCGCACGACATCCCGTTGCTGCTGATGCTGGCGGGCACCAAGGACGAACGGCGACGCATAACGCGGTACATCACAGCCGGTCACGTGGACGGTGTGCTGCTGGTCTCCAGCCACTCGGGCGACCCGGTCGCCGAGGAACTGCGCGCGGCGGGGGTGCCGCTGGTGGCCTGCGGCAAGCCGATAGGGCTGGGATCGAAGGTGAGTTACGTGGCCGCCGACGACCGCGACGGAGCCCGGGACATGGTGCGCCACCTGCTCTCGCTCGGCCGGCGGCGGATCGGCGTGGTCACCGGGCCGCTGGACACGCCGGGCGGTGTGGAGCGGCTCGCCGGCTACCGGGAGGTGCTCGCCGAGGCGGGTGTGGAGTTCGACGAACGGCTCGTGGTCGAGGGCGACTACAGCCGGGCCAGCGGGGAGGCGGGCGGCGAGCGGCTGCTCGCGCAGGCCCCGGATATGGACGCCGTGTTCGTCGCCTCCGACCTCATGGCGCAGGGCGTGCTGACCGCGCTGGAGCGGGCGGGCCGCCAGGTGCCGCAGGACGTGGCGGTCGGCGGTTTCGACGACTCCCCCGCCGCGCTCGCCGCGCGCCCCGAGCTCACCACCATCCGCCAGCCCTGGGACCGGATCAGCGCGGAGATGGTGCGGGTGCTGCTCGCCCAGATCGGCGGCGAGGACCCGGCGGCCGTCATCCTGCCGACGGAACTGGTCAAGCGCGACTCCACGTGAGCGGGCAGAGGAGTTGATCAGGCGCGCAGTCGGCTGATCACCCGTTCGGGCGCGCCGCGCGGTGACCCGCCGGCGGCGCGCCCTTGGTGTGCCCAGCCGGTGCGCCGGGGTCGGTCAGGATCGGAGAAGCCGTCCCGCACTCCCCCGCCCTAGCGTGGAACCACCGACGAGATCCCGTCGGACCGCCGCTCGCCAAGGAGTACGCCATGACCGCCGGAGTCCAGACGATCATCTACCCCGTCAAGGACGTCGACCGGGCGAAGGCCCTGTTCCGCGCCCTGCTCGACGTGGAGCCCTACGCCGACGAGCCCTACTACGTCGGCTTCAAGGCCGCCGGCCAGGACGTGGGCCTCGACCCGAACGGACACGCCAAGGGCATGACCGGGCCGGTGCCGTACTGGCACGTCACCGACATCCAGGGCCGGCTGGCCGCGCTGCGCGAGGCGGGCGCCGAGGTGCTGCAGGACGTCCAGGACGTCGGCGGCGGCCGGCAGATCGCCTTCGTCAAGGACACGGACGGCAACCTCGTCGGCCTGCTCCAGGACCCGGCGTCCTGACGAGGCCGGCACGGTCCGTCCGCCCGCGCCATCCCGTCAACCCGCACGGTCCATCCGCCCGCCCTGTCCATGCGCCCGCACTAGTTGCGTCCTCAACGACTGGCCGGTTCGGTGTTACCGTGCGGGTATGGCAGTGAAGACGGCCGACGCCCGGCTGGAGGAGCGGTGGCGGGACATCCTGTCCGTGCACGCCCGCACCATGTGTGAGATCGACCGGGTTCTGCACCCGCACGGCCTGGGCGCGAGCGACTTCGAGGTGCTCGACATCCTCGCCTCCGAGGCCCCCGAGGACGGCGACCAGTGCCGGGTGCAGAACCTGGTGGGCCGGGTCCATCTCAGCCAGAGCGCCCTGTCCCGGCTCATCGGCCGGCTGGAGAAGGACGGTCTGGTGGAGCGCTCCGTGTGCGCCGAGGACCGGCGCGGCGTGTGGGTCGCCCTGACCCCCAGGGGCCGTGCCGTGCACGCCGAGGTGCTGCCGCTCCAGCGCGCCGTGCTGGAGCGGATGCTCGGCTGATCAGTCCGGGGCGCTTCCCCGCAGGATGAAGGCGATCACGTCGTCCAGGGCGTTGTCGTCGGCTCCGGGCGGCAGATGACCGGTCACCGCGAGTTCGGCGTACCCGTGCAGGGCCGCGAACACCGGTATGCCCACCTGCTCCGGCGTGCCCTGCCGCACCTCTCCCCGGCGCTGCCCCTCCACCAGCACCCGCACAAGCAGCTCGGACCAGCGTTCGGTGGCCTCCACCAGCGCCTGGGACGCCTGCGGGTCGTGCTTGATCGAGTACATCAGGTCGAGCAGCGCGGCATTCGCCGACGCGAAGCCGACGTACGCGCGGACCAGGGCGTCGAGCCGTTCCGTGAAACTCTCGCCGACGTCCCGCTGCGACTCCTCGACGGCCCGCTGCAAGCGCTCGAAACCGGTCAGCGCCAGCGCGTCCAGCAGCGCCTGCTTGTCCTTGAAGTGGCGGCTGGGCGCGGCATGGCTGACGCCGATGTCGCGGGCGAGTTCCCGCAGTGACAGCGCGGCCGGCCCCTTCTCCCGCAGCGTCTCCTCGGCGCGGGTCAGCAGTGCGGCGCGCAGGTCGCCGTGGTGGTAGCTGCGAGGTCGGGTGTGCATGGGGACGAGTCTAACGGTCATGTATATGCCGCCTACATTGTTGACATCGCCAGCTTTGTTGACGGTGCCCTCTTTGTTGTCGCCGTCACCATTGTTGTCATTGACAGCATTGTTGGCGGCGCCTACATTGGCGGGCATGACTACCGCACCCAGCAAGTGGACCGTTTCCGACATCCCCGACCTGAGCGGCCGCACGGCCGTCGTCACCGGCGCCAACAGCGGGCTCGGCATCGCCACCGTCGAGGCCCTGGCCGGTGCGGGCGCCCACGTGGTGCTCGCCGTACGGGATCTCCAGCGCGGCGAGGCAGCCGCCGCCTCCGTGCGCGGGAGCGTGGAGGTGCGCCGGCTCGACCTGGCCGACCTCGCCTCCGTGCGCGCGTTCGCCGCCGGCTGGCAAGGCGGCCTGGACCTGCTCGTCAACAACGCCGGCGTCATGAACCTCCCGGAGGGCCGCACCAAGGACGGGTTCGAGACCCACTTCGGTACCAACCACCTGGGCCACTTCGCCCTGACGAACCTGCTGCTGCCGCACATCACCGACCGTGTGGTGACCGTGTCGTCCGGCGCGCACCGGATGCCGGGCAGCCCCCGCATCCGGTTCGACAACCTCACGCTGAGCGGCGAGTACGCCCCCATGAAGGCGTACAGCCAGTCCAAGCTGGCCAACCTGCTGTTCACCCTCGAACTCCAGCGCAGGCTGGCCGAGTCGGGCTCTTCGGTGCGCGCCCTGGCCGCGCATCCGGGCTGGGCCGCGACCAGCCTGCAGAGCCACGACGCCAGCGTCCTGCGCGGCTTCCTGCTGCGCATCGGCAACCGCTTCGTGGCCCAGGACAACCGGGCCGGCGCCCTGCCCACGCTGTACGCCGCGGTCCAGGACCTGCCCGGCGCGAGCTATGTCGGCCCGGACGGTCTCAGCGAGATGCGGGGCGCCCCCGCGCTGGTCGGCCGCTCGGCGGCGGCCAGCGACCCGGTGACCGCTCGCCGGCTGTGGACGGTGTCGGAGGAGCTGACCGGAGTGACGTTCCCGCTGACGACGGCCGCCGTCAGCCGCGCGTGAAAGCTGTGTGCGGCGCTCGCCGCACATGAAGGCCGTGCCAGGCACACGCCGCGCGTGAAGGCTATGTACGGCGCTCGCCGGGACGCCGGTCGACCGGGCGGCGCGGCGCAACGGGCACGGCCGTGAAGTCGCGCGGACCCGTCCACAGCGCCGGTACCGCGTCGCAGCGCCGGCACAACTGGTACGCGATCGCCTCGTAGTTGACCCGCCAGCCGTTGAAGTGCGGCCACGCCTCCCCGGTGGTGCGCTCGGCACGGAAGCCCGCCGCCTCCAGCATGGCGACCGCGGCGTCGAACTCCTCGTAGACGAGCCGGATCGAGGCGTCCGGGTCGGGGTCGGCGTCGAAGGGCAGCCGCTGGGCACGGGCGATGTCGCGCAGCGCGGTGAACCCCGCCCGCAGCACCAGCCGCGCCTCCGGCGGGGCGCTGCGCGGGGCCAGGGAGAGCTGCATCGCCGCCGCGTCCATGACGGCGACCAGGCCGACCAGCCAGTGACGGTAGGGGCTCGGCGAGCGGAAGGCCATCAGGACCGGGTACGTGGAGTGGCTCTCGCCGATGTCGGAGGCCAGCCGTTCCCAGGCCCGGTACAGCTCCGGCAGCGCGGAATCGGTGTCGACCAGCCACTGCCGGGCCAGGATCTCCGGGCCCCAGGCCGGTTCGCCGGCGCGTGCCTGGAGCAGCGTCACCTCCAGTTCGCGGCGGTTGTAGGCGGCGTAGAGCGTGGGCAGGTAGGCGATCTGCAGGGCGATGAGGACGGGCCCGGTGGCCGCCGCGACGAAGTCGAGCGCGGACAGGCGCAGCCGGTCGCCGCTGGCGAAACCCAGGGTGAAGAGGCTGGAGCCGGCCTCGCGGAAGGAGTTGCCCCAGGCCAGCCCGGACGCGGCGTGCAGCAGCAGGCCGAAGCCCAGCAGGGCGCCGCCGAGCCAGGTGGCGAGCATCCCGATCAGGATCAGCGGCGCGAGCCAGGTCTGGGCGCGGTCGATGGCGTCGTACCCGCCCCGGGGCGCGGCGAGCCGCAGCACCCGCCGCAGCGTCCACCACAGGCGGTACACCAGCGTGGAGTACAGGCCACGGGGCACCACCAGGGTGCGCAGGACGCTGAGGAGCATGGCCGCCAGCAGCAGCCCGCCGGCCACGCCGGAGATCCAGTTCATGCGGCCATTGTGGCCCGTGTCCGGGAAGGCGCGTCAGCCACGGCCGTGCAGGCGGAAGACGGGGTGGTCGGCGGGGTCGGGCAGCGCGGCCAGCACGGCGGAGACGGTCGGCATGTTCCCGTACTGCTCCTTGTAGGCGGCCAGCAGGGGCGGGCGCTCCTGCGCCGGGACCTCCTGGGCGTCGAGGTCCTCGGTGCGGCCGCGCACGGTCAGCCGGCACTCGGGCGAGGCGCGCAGGTTGAGGGCCCAGTCGCTGAGGCCGCGGTAGGAGACGAGGTAGCGCTCGCCCTCGTGTTCCAGCACGGCGACGGGCACGGTGCGCCACCTGCCGCTGGTGCGCCCGCGCACCGCGAGCCGGCAGACCACGGACCGTCCGAACAGCGGTGCCAGACGGTTGCCCACGTGGCGCTGCATCCAGGGCGGTTTGAGGTAGGTGCGCCCGGTCATGGAAACCTCCTCGGTCCCTTGGATCCTCCCCCGGGAACGGGCGGTTCGGCACCCCTCGGATGCCATGCTGGACGCGGACACCGACCGGGAGAGGGGACACGCCGCCGTGGCCGTGCCGGAGGACCGCGCCGCCGAGTTCAGCACGTACGCCACGCGCTCCGTGGAGGAGACCCACGAGGCGATCGCCGCCCACTACTACGATCTGCGCATCGAAGTGATCGGCGCCGCCGGGGACTTCGCCACCCGGCTCAGCGTCGTCGAGTTCGGCGCGCTGACGGTCGGCGACGTCAGTTTCGGCACCGAGATGCGGATGAGCTTCGGCGAACCCGGCGTCTACCACGTCGCCGTACCGCTGCGGGGCAGCTTCAGCGTCCAACAGGGCAGGGGGACAGCGGAGTTCGGGACACCGGAGCGGGCCCTGTTCTTCGACCCGGGCCAGGACATCCGCATCGACGCCTGGTCACCGGACTGCCACACGCTCACCGTGAAGATCGACAAGTACGCCCTGCACCGCGAGTTGGAGATCCTGCTGGGCCGCCCCCTCGCGACGCCGCCGAGGTTCCGGCCGTCCTTCGACGTCACCCGCGGCGCGGGCCGCAGTTGGGCCTACCTGGCGATGTGGAGTCTCCTGGACCGGGACGTCCCGCACGGGCTGCTGCGCCAGCCGCTCATCTCCGGCCGGCTCGAACGGACGCTGCTGGACGGCGTGTTGCTCGCCGCCGACCACACCTACCGGACCGCGCTCGACGCGCCGCCCCCGCCGATGCGGCCGAGCGCGGTCAAGCGGGTGATGGACGCCGTGCAGGCGCAGCCCGCCGAGCCGTACGACGCGGCCCGGCTGGCGGCCATCGCCCAGGTCAGCGTGCGCAGCCTGCAGGAGGCGTTCCGCCGGCACGTCGGCATGTCGCCGATGGCGTACGTCAGCGAGGTGCGCCTGCTGCGGGTGCACGGCCAGCTGCGGGCCGCACTGCCGGGGTCGACGACGGTGGCGACCGTGGCCTATCAGTGGGGGTTCGCCCATCTGGGCCGGTTCGCGCGGCGCTACCGGGAACGGTTCGGCGAGTCGCCCTCGCAGACGCTGCGCGCGGGGTGAGCGCGAGGCGGGCGGAGTGGGCGCGGGCCGGGCGCGGGTGCACGCGGGGTGCGCGCCACAATCCGCCGCGTTTTGCGGACACTCGTCGCGTATCGCGGAGCGACGCGGGGCCCCAGCCGTCGTATTCTCTCCACGGCGATCGCGGGCCTTGTCGGAAGAGCGGGGTCGGCGCCGCTCATCTTCTGGCGTGCGAAAGCCCGAGGTACGGCAGCGGGAGACAGCCGCACCTCCGGGGCCCGGCTGCACCCCCTCCGTCGTATTGGTGGCCGGGCCCACCCGCCTGCGCTACGGCCGCGCCAGCAGCGTGCGCACGCCTTCGGAGGTGAGCGTCAGCGGGTGGTCGGAGCCGGCGTCGATGGTGAGCGACAGATCGTCGGCCGGCCACTGCGAGGCGAGCGCGCCCAGCGGCACCAGGCGGTAGCGCGAGACGAACGGCAGCAGCTCGGCCATCTCCAGCTCGGAGGTGAACACGGGCACGACCGGGTCGCCGCCCGGCTGCTCCAGGACGGGCAGCGCCACCGCGGCCGGGTCGGCCGCGTCCTCCTGGCTCGCGTCGTCGGGCACCGGCACGAGGACGTCGCTGCCGGCGAGGGTGTCCAGCGCCGTGGCGTCCTCGGTGTTCAGCGCCAGCGCGTCCAGCGCCTGCCGGGCCGGGGTGGCATTGTTGTCGTTGGCGGGCATCTCCATGGCGTTTCCCCTGGTAGCAGCGGTAGTACGGGGCCGCCCGGGACAAGATCGCCCCTGCTGCGGCCCTGCTCGCGTACCCGATCGGGCCCGGCCCATTCGCCCCGGGCCGGGCCGTTCGCCTCAGGGGACCAGGGGGATGTGGTCGGAGGGCAGGCCCAGCCGGTCGCAGCCGACCCGGCGGGCCAGCGGCTCGGCCATGCTGGGGCCGACATGGGTGCGGTAGGTGGCCGCGTCCCGGAAGTAGCGCTGCATCCGCTCGCCGTCGCGGGCGTGCCGGGAGCCGGCCGTGCGGAACAGGATGCCCTGGAACGCCTCCCAGGCCAGGTTCTGCGCGGTCAGGAACATCAGCGCGAGCCGGTTGTCCTCCGCCACGGTGAACGGCGCCTCGCCCGTCACGTTGCGCCGGCAGGCCTCCATCCAGTCCTCGGCGGTCTGCCGCAGCGCCGCGTGGGCCGTGTCGATCGCGCCGAGCGCCTCGCCCAGGTGGCGCTGGTAGTCGTGCAGGTCGGCGCGGGTGCGGCCGGGCGCCAGGACGAGGGGGCGGGCGGCGATGATCCGGGCGTACTCGTCGGCCGCCGCGTAGCCGATGCCGACCATGACGGCGGCGAGCTCGGCGTGGAAGAAGCTGGGCGCCCGCCCGGCGTACATGGGGTTGCCGTGCAGCTTCGAGCCGACGCTGCCGCCTTCCACCGGCAGGTCGAGCAGGGTCGTCTCGCAGGTGAGACGGGCGGGGATGCGGGCGTGTTCCATGTGGATGCTGTTGGAGCCGCTGCCGCGCAGGCCCAGCACGCCGTGCCAGTCGTCGAGCACCGTCCACACCGCCCGCGGGGCGACGAACAGCACCGGCGGTCCGGGCGGGTCGCCGGGGGTGGCGGGGGCGCGCAGGGTCTGGGCGACGTAGTGCGTGGAGTAGGGGGCGCCGGAGGAGTACGGCCAGGTGCCGTCGAGGACGACGTGTTCCTCGCCGTCGGGCCGGGCGACGCCGACGGGCACGAGGGTGGAGGCGGCGCGGAAGTCGCCGTCGGTGCCGAAGATCTCGTCCTGGGCCCGCTCCTCGAAGACGGTGGCCACCTGGAGCACATGGGCGGCGGTGAGCGAGAGCGCCCAGCCGGTGGAGGGGCAGCCGCGGGTGATCTCGGTGACCACGCGCAGGAACACGGGCAGGGGGAACTCGTAGCCGCCGTACCGGCGCGGTTGCAGGATCCGGTAGAAGCCGGCCCGTAAGAAGTCGTCGTGGGTGTCCTTCGGGTAGTGGGTCAACCGTTCTGTCTCCGCCTGCCGTTCGAGCAGCGCGGGCCTGAGCGCGACGGCGCGATCGACGATCTCGCGTGCGGTCAGGCCGGGTTCGGGAGGGGCGATCACGATGCCTCCTGACGTGGGGGACGTCCGTTTCGTGATGCGACAACGGTGATTGAACACGGTGAGGGCCGCGCGGGTACCGGCCGGAATCAGCTGAATCGCAGCGTCAGGTGGAAGTGGCCCGGGTCCAGGAGGCTCTCGGTGTGTTCGACGAAGGTGTCGTCGGCGGCGCGGCTGGTGCGCCGGGTGTGCAGGAACCACTCCCCCGGTGCGCGGCGCAGCACTCCCGCTTCCCGCGCGTCGATCGGCCGCCCGCCGAGGCACTGTTCGCCGTGGTCGGGGCACAGGCCCGCGCGCAGCATGACGTCGGTGAGGGATTCGGGCGCGAGGCCCTGCGCGGGCAGTGCGTCGAGGCCGGGAACCGGGGGCAGGCAGGTGCGTTCGTACGACACCACGGTGTCGTCGGCCGCCAGTTCGCGCACGCGTTCCACGCAGACGAACTCCGGGCTGTCCAGGGCGAGTCGGCCGGCGAGCTCGGCGTCGCGGACCCGGTGCACGGCGAGGGTGCGCAGCCGGGTGCCGAGGTCGTGCGTGGCGTGGGGGCGGGCCCAGCCGAGGCGGTCCTGTGGCGGCCGGGCGTCGAAGCGGACGTAGGAGCCCTTGCCGGTGCGGGTGGTGATCAGGCCGGCCGCGTTGAGTTCGGCGAGCGCGGCGCGGACGGTGGTGCGGCTGACGCCGAAGCGCTGGGCGAGGGCGTGCTCGCCGGGCAGTCGTTCGCCGGCCGCGCGGCGGCCGGTGCGGATCTCCTTGGCGAGTACCTGGGTGATCCGCTGGTGTTTGAGGGGGACTTCGCTCACCCGGCCTCCCCGAGGATGCCGGCGACGGTGGTCACGCGGATCAGCGGCGCGTAGGAGTCCATGAGGGTCAGCGCCCTGGCGTGCGCGGCGTCGTCCGCTCCGGCGCAGGCGTCGGCGGCCACCAGGACCTCGGTGCCGGCGTCGGCGGCGGCGAGCGCGGTGGACAGGACGCAGCAGTCGGTGCTGACGCCGGTCAGGACGAGGCGGCCGCCGGGGCCGACGCGGTCGGCGAGTTCGGGCGTCCACTTGCCGAACGTCGTCGCGTCCAGGACGTGGGACGCCTCGTTCGTGAACGCGTCGGCGAGTTCCCAGAGCCGGGCGTGCGGCGGCTGCAGGGCGAAGGGCCAGCGGTCGTAGTACGCGCGCCAGGCGCCGGCGGGCTGGTCGGGGGCGAGGAAGCGGGTGAAGGTCACGCGGCCTGCGAAGGCCGGCAGCAGGCGTCGTACTCCCGCGGCGGCTTCGGCGAAGCGGGGGGCGGCCCAGGGGCTTCGGGGGTCGGCGAAGACGCGCTGCATGTCGATGACGGCCAGCAGTCCGGCGGCCGTGGGACCGCCGTCCCTCCCGTCGGGTTCGCCGTCGGCGGTGCCGCGGGCGCTGCCCGGCCCAGGCCCGGATGTCATACGGCGGCTCCCGTGCCCGTCGGACTCGGGGCCTGCGCCTCCTGGGCGCGGACGCGGGGGCGGTCCCACAGGAGGGTGCCGAGGAAGCCGAGGGCGAGGGCGGCGAGAACGCCGAGGTTGGCGTAGGCCCAGGCGCCGGACTTGCCGCCGAGGCCGAACGGGTCGAGCAGGTAGCCCTGCCAACTCAGCCAGTCGGCCGCGGAGTTGGTGACCAGGCCCCAGCCGAGGGCGGTCGCGGCGAGGGTGAGCAGCAGCGGGGCCGGCGGGAGGTCGCCGTAGCGGCCGGCGGGGCGGTAGAGGTCGCCCTCGTCGTAGTCGCGGCGGCGCAGGGCCACGTCGGCGAGCATGATGCCGCACCAGGCGGCGATGGGGACGCCGAGCGTGGTGAGGAAGCCCATGAACTGGCCGAGGAAGTCGTCGGCGAAGAACACGATGTAGACCGAGCCGGCGATCATCAGGACGCCGTCGACGAACGCGGCCACGTGGCGCGGGATCCTGATGCCCGCCGACAGCAGGGCCAGCCCGGAGGAGTAGATGTCGAGGACGGCGCCGCCGACCAGGCCCAACACGGCGACCAGGGCGAACGGCACCAGGAACCAGGTGGGCAGGATCGTCGTCAGGGCGCCGATGGGGTCCAGGGCGATGGCGGCGCTGAGCTTGGTGGAGGAGCCGGCGAGCAGGAGCCCGAAGACGAGCAGGAGCAGCGGCGCGACGGAGCCGCCGAAGGTGGTCCAGCCGATCACGCCCCGGCTCGACGAGGTCCGGGGCAGATAGCGGGAGTAGTCGGCGGCGGCGTTGACCCAGCCGAGGCCGAAGCCGGTCATCATGAACACCAGCGCGCCGATGAACTCCTGGGCGGAACCCGCCGGGAGCGCGCTGACGGTGCTCCAGTGGACGTGGTCGGCGACCAGGGCGACGTACACGACCGTGAGCGCGCCCGTGACGACGGTGATCACCGTCTGCAGACGCATGATCAGGTCGAAGCCCATCACTCCGCCGACGACGGTGAGCGCGCCGACCAGGACCAGGGCGACGACCTTGGTCCCGGTGCCGCCGCCCCAGCCGAGGCGTCCGAAGACGGTCGCCGTGGCCATGGTGGCGAGCGCGCACAGCACGGTCTCCCAGCCGACGGTGAGCACCCAGGAGACGACCGCCGGCAGCCGGTTGCCGCGCACGCCGTACGCGGCGCGGCTGAGCACCATCGTCGGGGCGGAGCCGCGTTTGCCGGCGACGGCGATGAATCCGCACAGCAGGAAGGAGAAGACGATGCCGATGACGCCGGCGGTGAGCGCCTGCCCGAAGGAGATGCCGAAGCCGAGGGCGAAGGCGCCGTAACTCAGGCCGAGGATCGAGACGTT